>JADLBD010000013.1 GCA_020847975.1 Bryobacterales bacterium
CCCGTGGGTTCGTCCGCCAGCAGGATGGATGGCTCGCCGACCAGGGCGCGGGCGACGGCAACACGCTGCTGCTGACCGCCCGAAAGCTGCGAAGGATAATGCTTGACGCGATGCGACATCCCCACCCGTTCGAGCGACTCGTGCACGCGCTTCTTGCGCTCCGCCGACCCCATCCCCCGATAGGTCAGCGGCAACTCGACGTTCTCGTATACGTTGAGGTCGCCAATCAGATTGAATGCCTGAAAGATGAATCCGATCTCCCGGTTGCGAATGCGCGCCCTCTCGGAAAGCTTCAGATTTTCCACCGGCCGGCTCTTCAATGTATAGGAGCCATCCGATGGCGAATCGAGCAGCCCGAGAATCGCCAGCAGAGTCGACTTCCCGCATCCGGACGGGCCCGAGATGGCGACGTATTCGCCCTTCTTGATGTCCATGTGGATCCCGGCCAGCGCGTGTGTCTCCACCTCGTCGGTGACGAACACCTTGGTCACGCCATCCAGCCGGATTAACGTCTCTGCTGCGCTCATTCCATCTCCTTTCAGGTTTTCCCTAATGACTCTAATACGTAACAGTCGTTAGCTGGTTCCGCAAAATTTGCTGTTTTACTCACCTTCAGTTCAATCGTATGCGGTTATACGCATCCCAAGCCGACATGTCCGACAAGATCACTTCATCGCCTTCCTTGAGCCCTTCGATGACCTCAATCGTATTTACCGAACTGCGTCCGAACTTCACCTGCACCCGGACAGCGTCCTGGGTTCCGGGAATGACTTTGAACAGGGTCACCGTGCTGTTGGCTTGACCGAACACCGGACGGCCCACATAAAGCACATTATCGGTGCGCTCGATTTCTATGGTGCCGTCGACGCTCAGATCGGGGCGCGCCCCATCCGGCAAAGGGCCTTTCAGGCTGACGTCCACGGTCACGGTTCCGTTGACCACGGCGGGATCGATGCGGCTGACGACACCATCGACGGTCCCGTTTCGCGTATCGATAACAGCCTTCTGCCCGATCTGTACATCCTTGGCCTGCGTCTCCGCAATCTTCAATTCCGCCTTCAGTTTCTTCGGCTGCGCCACCTTGGCAAGGATGGTCCCCGCCGTCACGCGCTGCCCCACCTGGAGGGTCATCTCCTGCAACACTCCATCCGCCCCGGCGCGGATCTTCAACCCCTCATATTGTTCCTTCTTCAACTGATAGGCGGCGCGCAATTTTTCAATCTGCACGCGCTGGGAAGCAAGCTGCGCTTCAATGGACTCCCCGCTGATGGCCAGCCGCTTCTGCTCCAATTGAAACCGCCGCCCGAGTTCATCGGCCGCGGCCTTGGAGAGTTGCAAAGTCAGATCCGGCGTCAACCCTTCCCTGGCCAGTTTCTCGTCTCGGTCGTACTTCAGTTTCGCCTGCACGTAGTCGCTCTGAAGCTGCGCAGCCTTGGCTTTTTCGTCCAGGTCGGAACTTTCCAACTTCACCTGGAGGTCTTTGAGGTTAGCCTCGGCGATCTTCACCTGCCATTCCATGTCGAGCATCGCCAACTGCAGTTCCGGGTTGCTCAATTCCATGATGACGCTGTTGCTGTTCACTTTCGCGCCGGGCCGCAGAATCAACTTCTCCACCCGGCCGTCGGTGACTGCGGGAATCCACAGAATTTCTTCGGGGACCAAAGTCCCCAACCCGCGCCGGTCAATCAGCATGGAACCGCGTTTCACCTTGTCCGGCCAGATGGAAGCGCGCTCCACCGGCGGAGCGGCGGGCTTCAGTTGCCGCAAACCCCACGTGATCAGCGGAATGGCAATGAACAGAATGAGTGCCGCTATCGACCGCTTGATGATCTTGTTTCGCCGTGCGCCTTTGCGCGGAACGTCCATATAATTTCGAGTCCTTTAGTCCGATGGCCCACTGCCACGGGGGCAACTCGGATGCCATCGGCCGCGTTCCTCTAACCTATTGCCCTGTCAATCGGATGGCTTCTCCATTCCCTTACCGTGCGGCGAACCTGTGTCCGGTTCTGGGACGCCCCTGTACGGAAACGTGAAGCTCACCGGTTTCGCATCAGCGGAAACACGAACATCTGTCCCGCGCGCGAGATCGCCGCGTCCTTTAGGGCAGCCGCGCGCGTTTCAATCCGCCCCAGATCCCCGCCAGGGAACCCGTTCGGAATCGCGTTCTTCACATTGCCGTCCTTGTCGATCACAAACTGCCGCTGCACCCGGTTGTCCTTCAGTTCCCGGTAATAGAAGAGACCGCCCTCATGAAAGTAGTAGCGCTGGTGCAGGGGACTGCCGTCTTCCGGTTGTTCATCCACCAGTTGGATATTCGATTGTTGGAAGTAAGCGGTAAAGGGCGATTCCGGCCCTCGCGGCGCTGCCTGGAACCTTCCGGGAACCTGCCGCAGTGATTTCAGGTTCGCCTCGATGGAAAGCAGCAATCCCTCCGTCGCCGGCTTGCGCTCACAACCGGCGCACAGAAGGAGTACAGGGATGACAAACAGCGGAACTCGCGACATCTCTATTCTTGATGATACGATGAGCCGCGGCGCGCGCCAGTCGCGGAAAAGAAAACCGGCGTTACGCGGCTGATCCGCGCAACGCCGGACTTGGCTTCAATTCTTTGAGCCGGATCCTTGCTAGTTGGCCGCCGACACGCTGTCGATGGTGACCGTGTCGCCTGCCAGTTTGCCGTTGACCGTGACCTTTTGCCCCAGGTGATCCATTACCTTGTCCTTGGACCCGGCGTCCACCTTCAGCACTTTGTCACCAACTACGAGAACAGGTGCGGCGCCCTTGCCTTTTATGCAGCCGGTAACGCACTTGATCGCACCCGCCGAGCCGTCGGCGTGTTTGGCGCCGCAGCCCGAATCTGAGATGTAACCGGTCCAGGACGCCGCAAAAGCGGACATCCCGAACAGAGAGAGCATGGCAATCTTCTTCATGTTTAGCATCCTCCTAGCATCAATTGGCCACGAACGCCAATGCGGATAGAACTGTATTGAATAATAGGACATCCCCCGGTAAGGGCGCAACCGCCCCGCCCCGCCCGTTCAGTGAGCCTTACCGGTTGCCGGCGTAGAGCAGCACAATTCCCGACAGGATCATCCCCAGCCCGAGAAACTTCGAGCGCGTGAACGGCTCACCGAAGAACAGCCGCGACCACAGCATCGTCCACACATATCCCAGCGACACCATGGGGTAGAGAACCGACAACTCCCCCTGCCGCACGCCCAATACGAAGAAGTAGGAAGACAACAGAAAGAACACCACTCCGGCGGCGAGATGGCAGTTGAAAACCAGGCTCCGCCAGTCTCGATGCAAGCGCCCCGCTCCGGCCTTCAGCAACACCGCCCCGAAGCTTCCGATAAAGGAGGCAAGCAAAATCAGGAGCATCGAGGGAACCGGCGTCTTCATCCCAGGCGACTCCTTTGGTTTACTCGCTCGCACAACGGAGCCTCGCCGGCCGGTGGATTTGCGAGTGCCTTGCAGCGCCGGAGAGCCGGCGGGCCCTGTGCGAACTTGCCGCCCGCGCCCAGCACACCCACTCCGGCCACGATCACGGCAATCCCAATCAGCTTGTTCACCGTAATCGCCTCGCCGAAGAGGACGCTCGAAAGGATGGTCACCCACACGAACGTCAGCGAAATCACGGGGTAGAGGATCGACAACTCGCCATCCCGCAAAGCCAGCACCAGAAGCACTGTACTCATCCCATAGAGGCTGTAGCCCGCCAGCAGATAAATATTTCGCAGCATCTCCAGCGCTCCCGCCCCGTGCAGGTTCCCCGCGCCCGTCTTGATCAGAATCTGCGCCGCCGCCCCCAGAATGGTGCACCCGAACACCAGCGCAATGGACTGGGCCTTGCTGAAGCGAAAGGAGGGTTGCGTTTGTTCAACAGCGACGGTTTGCTCCACGGATTTCCCCTGGTTTTCTCCAATAATGGTCAATCGGCGGAGGACGGTCTACACTGTAACTGACTTCCCGCCGTTCCGCCTCCGTCCGGAATCCTCACATGCCCAAAGACTACCATCCTTTGTTTCCCAAAGCAGGGAAGCAAGCGAAGCGTGAGGGCACCCGGGAACCGTTGCGCCGGCGCGCCAGGGCCGGAGTGGGATAATTTCATCATGACGAGCACCACTGTTGCTGCCGCGGGCAACCTGAAGCGAGCCGGGGTCGAGACCGGCATGCGGGACTTGCTCTGGTTCCTGTTTCCGCTGTGCGCCATATTGATTTACAGACCGGCTCTCCGCGCGATTTCATATACCGTCGCGCATGACAGTGGACCGCTGGTGATCCTGGCGATGGCGGCCGCGATCGGGATTCCGCTGACGGGCCTGGCGCTTGTATCGCGATCCACTCCCGCTGCTTTCGCGGGTTATCTCACCATCGTCATTCCGCCTCTGGTCACCGCGACGGGCGGTCTGATTCACGTCGCGGCGCAGGGTGGATATTGGACGGCGCTGGCGATCTCGGTTCCCACAGTGTTATTCGGCGGAGGCCTTGCGCTGAGCATCAGCCCCGGCGGAGTGCTGGTGAGGGCGCACCGCATCACCGCAATCGCGCTGGCGATTTTCGCCCTTGCGCACCTGTTGAACCACCTGTTCGCGCTCGATAGCCTGGCGGCGCACAAAGCGGTCCAGGATGCGCTGCGCGTGATCTACAGGAATGCGATGGTGGAACCGCTGTTGGTCGCGGCGCTCGTCGCGCAAGCAGTGTCGGGAGTGGCGTTGACGTGGCGCGGCCGGTACCGGCGGGGATTCCTCAACCATGCACAGGCGGCATCCGGCCTGTTCATCACAGTGTTCCTATGCTCACACGTGATCGCCACGCTCGTGAGCGGACGGGCGCTCGCGCATATCGAGACCGACTTTCTCTATGCCTCCGGGGGACGCGCGGGGTTGCTGCATTCGCCGGGTTCGGTCACGCTGATTCCATACTATTTCCTGGCCTCCGTCGCGTTCTTCACTCATGCCGGCATTGCGCTGCGGCGGACACTGCTGCGCAAACGCTCGCCGCATGCAAACCGCGTGGGCGCAGGCGTTTTTGCTTTGGGCGTGGCGGTTTCCGTGCTGATTCTCGCCGCGTTGTGCGGCGTCGGCGGGCTGAGCCGCGGAGTTTGACCCCCCGCGCCCGGCAGGGTACGCTGTTTCGTGAAAAGCCCGTGATTCTTATTTATCCGTCAACGCGGCAACGCCGGGCAGGTCAACCCCTGAAAGGAACTCGAGCGAAGCGCCGCCGCCCGTCGAGATGTGCGAGATCTTGTCCGCTACTCCCGCCGCCTTGATGGCTTTTTCGGAATCCCCGCCGCCCACGACGCTGAGCACGTTCGAATCGGCTACCACCTTGGCGATGGCCACCGTGCCCTTGTCAAACGGCGGCTTTTCGAAGACGCCCATCGGCCCGTTCCAGATAACACTTGCCGAAGCCGCGATGATGCTCGCAAACTGCGCCACGGTCTGTTCGCCGATATCGAGGCCCATCATGCCGTCGGGAATCCTGGTAGCGGTCTTGCAATCGGCGCCTTCCTTCAACTCCGCGGCCACCACGTGGTCCACCGGAAGCATCAATTTATCCCCGGCTTCCGCCATCAGCCTGCCGGCCAGGTCCAGTTTGTCGTTCTCTACCAGCGAGTTCCCCACCGGCTCGCCCTTCGCCTTCAGGAACGTATACGCCATGGCGCCGCCGATCAGAAGCTTGTCCACGAACTTCATCAGGTTTTGGATCACATCGATCTTATCCGAGACCTTGGCGCCGCCGAGGATGGCCACGCACGGCCGGGGCGGGTTCTTCGTCACCTTGGTCAGATACTCGAGTTCCTTGTCCATCAGCAGCCCTGCCGCCGCCCGCGGCATGAATTGGATCATCCCCACCGTCGAGGCGTGCGCGCGGTGCGCCGAACCGAACGCGTCATTCACATACACGTCCGCGAGCGAAGCCAGCTTCTTCGAGAACTCCGCATCATTCTTCTCTTCTTCCGCATGAAACCGCAGGTTCTCGAGCAGCAGGATCTCTCCCGCGGCCGGCTTCATCGCCGCCACTTCCGAACCAATGCAATCGGGAGCCATCTTCACGGGTCTTTGCAGAATATCCGACAGCCTGGCAGCGCAGGGCTTGAGGCTCATTTCAGGGTTCGGTTTCCCCTTCGGACGACCCAGGTGAGAGGCGAGAATCACTCCCGCGCCCTGTTCCAACGCGTATTGTATTGTAGGTACCGAAGCGCGGATGCGCTTGTCGGAGGTAATCTCCTGGCCGCCCGCGGCCAGCGGGACATTGAAGTCCACGCGGATGAAGACGGTCTTCCCCTGCAGATCAAGATCACGTATGGATAATTTCATAGACGTTCTTCTAAAACTTCGATTTTAGCAACTCGAAGAAGATCTTCAGGCCCGTCTGAAATTCGGAGACCGGGATCCGCTCGGCGTCGCTGTGCATCGTCGCCACGATGGATGCATCGACCACCATCGGAGCCAGTCCATAGGCGATCACCCCTTTCTTCCTCAGTTCCACCGAATCGGTCCCGTACGGAATCAGGATCGGGGTCGCCAAAGCGTCCGGATGGTACTTCAGGATCGCCGCGCGCAGCGCCGCGAACAAGGGCGTATCCATCTTGCTGACGCCGGGGTCCGCCGGATCGCTCAGTTGTTCGATGGTCACCCGCGGATCATTGATGCGCGCTTTCATTTCGGAAATGAACTCGGCGGCATTCACACCCGGCAACAAACGGCAGTCGAGCGTCGCCTCGCTCGTCGAGGGGATCACGTTCGCACGCGGCGGCGATCCCACGCCCGCCGAAAGCGTCGTCAGCGAAATCGTGTTGCGCTGGATGGCGGCCATGAACTTGTTCCCGGCCAACCGCCCTCCCAGGTTTTCCCGCATCTTCTCCACCGCCTCGTTCGGCTTGCCGCGATCCGGCGTGTTCAGGGCCTTCCCAATCGCATCGAGCAGGATCATATTGGCGTTGTCCGGAATGGGCTGCGAACCGTGCGCCGCCGTTCCCTTGGCCCGCAACCGCAGCCACAGCACCTGCTTTTCCCCTACCGAAATACCGAACACCGTCCTGCCCGGTGAGAATTGATCGGGACTGCCGAAGCCGCCCTCATCCAACACGTATTCCGCTTCGATGTCTTTCCAATGGTCGCGGATCATTGCCCGTACTCCGTAGGGTCCGAATGATTCCTCATCCGAGGTGCAAAGCATCAGGATGTCCCGCTCCGGAACCACGCCCGTCTGCTTCAGCGCGATCAGCGAGAACAGATGGGTCGCTCCCGTGCTCTTCATGTCCATTGCCCCGCGGCCCCACAGGTACCCATCCCGGATCACGGCGGCGAATGGATCCACGGGCCAAGCCTTGGCGTCCACCGGCACCACGTCGAAGTGATTCATCAGCAGCAGGGGCTTCTTCGTCCGGTCCCGCCCTTCCAGCCGCACCAGCAGATTGGTCTGCCCGTTCGGCCCCGTGTGGAAAATCTTCGGAGCGAACCCGTTCTTTTCCAACTCCGCCCGGAACAACTCAGCCGCCGCCGAGGTGTCCGCCGGAGGATTGATCGACTTCACCCGCACATATTCCTGCAGGAATTCGACAGCCCGCTTGTTGATCGCGGGCCAGTCAGGCTCCACCGCCCTGAGCGGAACCGCCAGCAACAACAATAGCCCCATCTGTTTCATTTCTCCGCCTCCGGAACATTGCTCAACGCGCCGGCCCGGCCCGCCGCGCGATACGCTTCGAGCAGCGCGCCCGCTGCCGGGCCGTACACCGGCGGCCCCGCCTGATTCCCCTCCTCGAGTTCCACCAGCGCCCGAAACCGCTCCCTCAGCAATTCGCTCTGATACACGCCGCCCACGTAAGCCACTGCCGCCTTTTCACCCTCCCGGAACAACTGTCCCCTCACGGCGCCGGCGTACAGCGCCAGTTGCCGCGCCGCGTTCATCAGGATGTCGCGCGCCGCCTCATCGCCTTCCCGCGCCGCCTCATCCACCAGCCGCGAGAACGCCGCAATCCGCGGGCGTGGAAACTCCTCCGTGTAGAACCGGTGCAGCAGGCCGTTAGCGTCCGCCGCCCCCGTCGCCTCCAGCAATTTCGCATGCAAAGTGGTTGGACGGCCCCACCCTTCCTCCATCCGCAGGGCCGCCCGCAACGCCTGCCGCGTGATGTCGAATCCTCCCCCCTCATCCCCGAACACATAACCCCATCCCCCGGCGCGCGCGGTCCGGCCTTCCGCGTTCCGTCCGAAGGCAAACGACCCCGTACCCGCGATGGTGATAATACCCGGCGTCCCCGCCGTCGCCCCGCTCAGCGCGATCAACCCGTCATGCGTCACGATAATCCGCTCGGCCGGCAGGAACTCATGGAGCAGCGCCTCCTTGTCCGCGGGCCCCCCGCTGAAGCCCAGGCAGGCCGCCTCGAACCGTACCCGCGCCCGCTCAAGCCCCGCCGATTCGCACGCCATCCCCAGGCACCCCTCCATCGCCGAGAGAAACTTCTCCCGCCCTTCGCTTGCCTGCACGTGATTGCACGCTCCGCCCCGCCCGTAGCCGACGACGCGCCCCCTCTCCTCCCCGATCATCGCCGTCGTGCTCGATTGTCCCCCGTCCACTCCCAGATACAGCTTCATTCGGCGGCCCCATTGATTTTGTACAGCCGCGTGCCGCCCCGCTCCGCCAGCAACCCGATCCCCCACAGCGCCGCGTTGGCCTGGTAATCCTGTCCCGCCGGATCGTCCGGAGCCACCAGAAGGTAGCGAACTCCCCGCGCCCGCAACTCCTCCATTGCCGCGCGGCGCAATCCTTTCATCAACGGCACGTCCGTCGCCTTCGGCGCGCCGCTGAGCAGCGCCCACTCCCCGCCCTCGCCGCGCCCGTACAGCTTCAGCCCCACCTGGTATTGGTCCTTCGTGACTTCCAGTTTCACGCTGTCCATGCTCTGCTCCCCGCCGAGATCCACCTCGACGAACATCCCCGGCTTGATCGATTCCCAACTTCGCCAGCGCGTCACCAGGCTGTTGTCGAAGGCAAGCTGCACGTCCCAGGGATTCGGCCATGCCCGCAACCGCCATTCCGGCGACCGCGGCAGTTCTTTCTCTCCTTTATACATGCGCCATTCGGAGATGCTCCACTGGTCCGTGCCTGACTTGTTCTGCGCCAGTTTCAAATGCCGCAGCGGCCGCTCCGGGAATGTATAACTCAGTTGGTGGGTGGGCGCCGAGTCGGGAAACAGCCCTGCCCAGAGAAACTCGCCCAGGTTGTTGTTGAAGCCCGCCTGATAAGCCGTCAGAATATCGCGCGACGTGTAGGCCTCGGCGACGCCGCTGAAGGTAAACACTTTCTCGCCCGGCGGCACGAAATCCTCCACCATCCGCGCCACCACATAGCCGTAGGAAAAGTCCGTCAGATACTTCTCTTCTTTCTGAATGCGCAGCGCCGCCGCCACCGGAATCCGCTCCAGCCGCCACGCATATTGCGAAGAGTAGAGCTTCAGTACGTGCGGCCAGGAAAGGACCGCGTGCGCCACCACCACGGCCGGCAGCACCCCCTTCGACCGCGCAAAAACCATCGCCAGCGCAAGCGAAAAGAAGGGAAGCGAAGGCAGCAGAAAGCGCGTCCCGATGTTATTCAGATAAGGAAGCGCGAAAAACGCTCCCGCCGCCAGCAGGCTCCGTCCGCGCGGCCAGCGCAGCGCCAGCAGCGCCAGCGGCAGCAACACGAATACAGGACCAAGTATCCCGGACAACATCGCCCCGTGCACCGTCAGATCCATCGGGATGTCCCAATAACTCTTCGGATCGCCGTAATGCCGCATCCGCTCCACATACTCCTGCTCGAAAGAAATGTGCACGTTCGGATTGGGAAAATATTTGTTGAAAAACGGCGACAGCGGATTGCCCACAATGCTCCAGTTCTTCGCCGCCCAGGGCACAGCCATCACCGCCGCGCAGGCGGCAAACAGCAACAGGGGCCGCAACCAGGGCTGCCGCGCCCGCCACAGCCTCCACGCCAGAAACCCCGCCGCGAACGGAATAGCCGGCGCCGCCGTGTACTTGGTTGCGAAGCAGAATCCGGCCAGCAGCCCAACCGGCACTATCAGCGCGCTCTGCCGTTCCTCCCGCCAGATCTGGAGCAGGCAATACAGCGAAAACACCACCGCCGTGACAGCCATGTCATTGTAGGCCGTCGTGCCGTCAATCCCCACCACCGGAGCGCAGAGCATCAGGACCGCCGCCCCTACCCCCGCCGCCGGAAGTCCGAATCGCCGCGCATGCGTCAGGATCAGCAGCGGCAGCGTCATCGTGAAGCCGAAGTGCGCCACCGCCGCCGCCGAGTGCCGTCCGAAGGCAAACGCGAACAGGTACAACATCTCAACGCCTTGCGTCAGATTGGCGTACATGTTCGTCGTGATGCGGCTGAACCCGTGCTCCCGCAGGTAGCGCGCCACCAGCCCCAGGTGATACGAACTGCCATCCGGGCTCATCTCCGGAGCCATGGCATTGCTCAGGTACAAGACCGCATACGCAAGGTAGATGGCCGCGAAGAGCCACTTCCAGAGCCTGCCGAGCGGCGGCAGCGCCGGAGCCCGCGAGGG
>JADLBD010000014.1 GCA_020847975.1 Bryobacterales bacterium
CCTTTGCGCTTTTGAGAAACACGCGCAAAACGGAGCCCGCCCGCGCCGCGAATCATCGCGGTGTTCCTCGTACCTTGGGGGCGCGGGACGTGCCCTTTGCGCTTTTGAGTAAAACGCGCAAAACGGAGCCCGCCCGCGCCGCGAATCATCGCGGTGTTCCTCGTACCTTGGGGGCGCGGGACGTGCCCTTTGCGCTTTTGAGAAGCCCACTCGCCCTGTGCGAGCTTTGGATCAAGGAGGACCGGAAGACATGAAACTGGACCGGCGTCATTTTGTACGCATGGGGGCCGCCACAGCAATGGGAGGCCTCCTCGCCCTGGCGGCGCAGGAAAAACGGGTGGCGGGCATCAAACTCGGCACTTCCTTCACTCCCGCTCCCAAGGAAAACGACTTCGAGATGCTGCGCTTCTCGGGGGTGGAGGCGGTGTCCATCTGGACCACCATCGAGAACAACAACCTCGAGTGGATGCTGGCCACGAGGAAGAAACTCGAGGCCAATCACGTCGAGGTGTACAACATCGGCATCCTCGATCTGCATTGCGATCCCACCATCGTCCTTGGCCTCGACGGCGTGGACAACAAGATCGCGCAGTACAAGTCGTATCTAGGCAACCTCAGCCGCGCGGGGATCCACTACACCACCTACGCGCACATGGCGAACATCAAGGTCCAGAAGGTACCCGGCTACTACCAGACCTCCATCCAGACGGCCCGGGGCGGAGCGCCGACGCGCGAATTTGACCTCGCCGTCGCGCGCACGCTTCCGTTCTCCCACGGCAAGGAGT
Organism: Bryobacterales bacterium; assembly: GCA_020847975.1. Lineage (GTDB taxonomy): Bacteria > Acidobacteriota > Terriglobia > Bryobacterales > Bryobacteraceae > CADEFT01. The sequence goes on from JADLBD010000014.1 coordinate 786, forward strand.
ATCACGCCGATCATATCTGGGGCACTTTCACGAAGTTCATCCGCGCGGTGATGCCCGTGGCGGAGAAGAACAAAGTCCGCATCGGCCTCCATCCGGACGATCCGCCGGTGGACACGCTGGGCGGAGTGGCGCGCGTGTTCCGCAACGTGGAAGGCTACAACCGGGCGTTTCAGATTGCCGATTCGGAAAACTTCGGCGCCTGTCTCTGCATCGGCACGTGGGCGGAAGGGGGCAAGATGATGGGCCTCTCCCCCGTGGAGGCCGTGCACTACTTCGGCAAGAAGAAAAAACTGTTCAAAGTGCACTTCCGCAATGTCACCTCTCCGCTGCCGAAGTTCCGTGAAGCCTTCCTCGATGACGGCTATGTCGATATGTACGCCGTGATGCGCGCGTTGAAGCAGGAGAACTTCACGGGCATCATCATTCCCGATCACGTTCCGGGCGGAGGATACCCCGCGGCTAACCTGGTCTACACCATCGGCTATATGAAAGCCCTGCGCGACCGGGCGAACCGCGAGGTGGCGTAAAACTACCGGCTCACGACGGGATTTCCGTGCTCGTCCAGGTGCGGATACGGCCCGCCGATCCGGAAGTGGTCGAGGATATAGTCGTTGTACTGCGGAGTGGGATCAAAGTAGCCGCCTTTGCGGATGTGCTCTTTGATGGCAGCTTCGTTGAGTTCCACTCCGAGTCCCGGGGTGTCCGGCACAGTGATGAATCCACGGTCGACGATCGGCTTGTGCGGACCGGTCACCAGGCTGTCCCACCAGGGAATATCGACGGCGTGGTTTTCCATGGCGAGCATGTCCTTGATGGTTGCCGCCATGTGCACCGACGCCAGGCAGCCCACGGGCGAACCAGCGAAGTGGATCGCCGTCTGTACGCCGTGCATCGACGCATAGTCGGCAATGCGCTTCGTCTCGCGGATGGCTCCTGAAGTGAGCGGATCCGGATGAATGATATCTACGGCGCGGTTGTCGATGAGGTCCCGGAAGCCCTCCTCCAGCCCGAAGAGGCTCTCTCCGGTGGCGATGGGCGTGGTCGTCGACTCCGACAGTTGTTTGTAGGCCCGCCAGTTCTTCGGCGCATCTCCGCCCGCTCCCAGGTGGCCTACCTGAATCATGTCTTCCGCCCAGGCCAAGTCGTACTTCTCGAAGGCGCGCGCGTAGCGGATACTGTCTTTCATGGTCAGGCGGCCGAAATGATCCGAGGCCAACGGCTCCTCCCATCCGATCGCGTCGCGCACTGCCTGAATGTACTCGCAAAGGTATTGCAGACCTTTTTCGGTGGCGACGCCGAGGCTGTTGACTGCTCCGGGACGGTGAGCGACCAGGTTGGTGCCAAGGTCCATTTTGAAGAACGTGAATCCCTTTTCCTTGCGCTTCTTTAGCCTCTCGGCGAATACTTTCGGATCTTTGCTCTGATCCGTGTCGCAGTAGATGCGGATCTTGTCGCGGTACTTGGAACCCACCAGCCGCCACGCAGGCACGCCGTACACCTTGCCTGCAATATCGTGCAGAGCCATGTCCACGGCGCTGTAGCCGCCGCCCAACCGCTGTTGGCCGGCGAAGTTGCGAATGCTGTCCAGGATCGGCTCGATGTACAGCGGGTTCTTCCCGAGAAGATGGGGCTTCAACACGAGCGCAATTCCTTCGCGTCCGGCGTCGCGCACTTCTCCAAGCCCGTACACCCCCTGGTTCGTATCAATGCGGATGATGGGGTAGTCGTAGTTGGAGGCCACCAGTACCGATCGCATGTCCGTGATCTTCAACTGGCTGGGCGACGAGTTGCGGTTGACACCGCTCGCGGAGGCGCCTTGCGCGCCGGCCGATTGTTTTGTCATCTGGAACATGCCAGCAAAACCTCCGGCCAGGGCGAGGAGACTTCTACGGCGGATTTGGGATCGATTAGTAAATGATGAATGGAAAAGGGACATATGAATCCTCTCCACAGAAAATACTGTTTCGAATCGCCGGATGCAAGTGGGGGGGGGGAGTTACTGCTTTACGAAAAGAGACAGCGCCATCGCGAAACCAATGAAGATGACGGCGCCGCGCACGAATTGGCGGCCCATTTTCCGGGCGAGTCCCGCGCCGCCGTAACCGCCGAGGATGGCGCCGGCGGCCATGAGAATCACATCCGGCCAGAACACCATGCCCGCATAAATGAAATAGACCGCGGCCACGCCGTTGATGCAGAGGGCGAAGAACATCTTCAACCCGTTCATCTGGTGGATGTCGTTGAGCCCGAGGATGCTCAGGGCAGCCAGCATCAGGATGCCGATACCAGCTCCGAAATATCCGCCATACAGGGCAACGAACAATTGAAAAACCATGGCTCCCGCCAGCCACCCAGTGCTCGTGTGCCCCTTCTCGCCTCCCAGCGCCTTCAAGGCGCGTTGCACGGGTTCCTGGGCCATGAACAGCAGTGTCGCGAACAGAATGAGGTAGGGAACCAGCGCCTTGAACGCCGATTGCGGCGTCGAGCGAAGCAGCAGCGCGCCTCCGATGCCCCCGATCAGGCTCGGGGCGACCAGCGCCAGCAGGCGTCCCGGAGTGCGGCTTAATTCCCTGCGGTATCCCCACATCGCGCCCACGCCGCCCGGCCAGATGGCCACCGTACTCGTGGCGTTGGCGATGATGGGCGGCAGTCCCAGCCACACCAGCGTGGGGAAGGTGAGCAGGGTTCCGCCACCGGCAACAGAGTTGATCATTCCCGCCGCGAAGGCCGCGCCGAAGGACACTGCGCCGTGGACTATGTTCTCGTTCACCATGTTCCAGGTTAGGTGGTGGAGGCTGCGGCGCGCCATCTCGCGCCGTCAGGTGGTGATGGGGCCCGTGCCGCCTTTCATGAAGTCCCTGTTCCTGTCGCCCACCCAATAGCGCTCGCCCGCGATGCACCAGATGAAATGCAGCGGGTCTTCCTGCGCGAACACGGGATGATAGTTGAGGTACGGAATCGTCACCATGTCGCCTTTCCGGACACTGTGCACAAAACTCAGCGTCTCCGGCGATTCGTAAACCTCCATGGCGCCGTGGCCCTGGATAAACACGTAGACTTCTTCCTGGTCCGTATGATTGTGCGGCGGCCAGGAGCGCGCATAGGGCTGAAAGAAGGTATAGCCGGCCACCAGTTTGTCAGCCTCCTCCGTCACGTCGAACATGAGGTACACGTCCTTCCCCTTGAGGCGGCGGATGCGCTCCTCCATCTGCGAAAACTCCGCGAACTGGCTGTGGAAGATGGGATGCACCTTTGCCGCCGGCGCCGAGCACTGCACCAGTCTTGCCGTCTCGACACCAGGATTGGACAGGCGGAACTCCGCGCCGCGCGGAACGTACAGCGTGTCGTAGTTGGAAAGGCTGAACTCCTTTCCATCCACCTGTACTCTGGAACTCTCCTCCCACTGAAACAGAAGCGCTTCTTCCCGGGGAAGACAGATATGCTGCGATACGGCGCCGGAGGGGACTTCGTAAACGCCACAACTGAGGAACTCGAGGTTCGCCGTCTCGGGCGTGAACCTCTGGCGGAACGCGACTCCCGCATCCGAAGAGCGAATCATTGTCGCGGGCTTTACTGTGGAAGACATGAGATCAGACTCCAAAAACTCTGTGCCGGCACGCGCGCGCCCGGGCGATGGCGGCGGCGCCTGGCGTGGCGTGTGTTGACCATAAACGAGGAGTGTAACACCACGATAAGATGAGAATCGCCATGAACCGCCGCAAGCTGTTGACCACCGCCGCCGCGCTCCCGGCAGCCGCTCTCCCCATGCCCGCCGCCGCCACCGGGCTGCAAAAGCAGATGAAAATTACCGGCATCGAGACGGACCTGCTGAAGATGCCGCCGAAGGAGCCGAATTACGACGCCATTCACAAACTCGGCGTGGACAGCGGTTCGGTCGTTCTGCGCATCAAGACGGATGCGGGCATCACCGGTTGGGCCAGCGTCTCGTTCGGGATGATCGCCGGCGGGCCGCGCGTGGTGCAGACCATCCTCGAGCAGGAAGTAAAACCGGTGATCACTGGAATGGATCCATCGTTCCCGCGCAAGATCCGCGCCGAGCTTTGGAAGGCGCTCGAGTATCATGGCGTCGGCGGCGTCGTACACTTTGCCATCTCCGCCACGGATATCGCGGTCTGGGACATCCTCGGCAAAGCCGCGGGACTGCCGGTGTGGAAGATGCTCGGAGCGTTCCGCGACCGCATGCCCGTCTATTCGATGTGCGGCTGGTACTACGACAACGACGACGATCTTTCGAAGTACAGAAAATCGATCGAGAGCGCGTTAGGGCACGGCTACCACGCGATCAAGATCAAAGTGGGCCGCTACTCGCTCGAGGATGACGCGCGCCGCGTGCGAATGGCTTTCGACCTGGCGGGGAAGGGAAGGCGCGTCCTCGTCGATGCCAACCAGGTCTTCAACCGCAACGAAGCACTCCGCCGTGGCCGCGTCTATCAGGAGATGGGCTGCTTCTGGTACGAGGAGCCTCTGATGCCGCATGAAATGGGAGGGTACACGGAACTCGCCGAAAAGCTCGACATCCGTATCGCCACCGGAGAGAACCTCTACACGAAGTATCAGTTCGCCGATCTGATTGCCCGCAAGGGAGCCGATGTGGTGCAACCTGACAATCGCCGCGCCGGCGGGGTCACCGAGTGGATGGAGATCGCCGCCATCGCCGATGGCTACGGCCTCGAACTCGCCAGCCACGGAGGCGGTTCGGCGAATATGAACATGCTGCTCGCCATGCCCAATGCCATCTATATGGAAACCGGCGGTCCGCAGAAGTTCGTGAACGGCGAGGTCCCCGCCCCCGAGGCCCCCGGCATGAGTTCCGAAGTCTCGCAGTCGCAGATTGCGAAATACAAGGTAGGGTAGCGGCAACAGGCGCGCTAAAACCGGAACTTGAGCCCCATCTGCAACTGACGCGGCAGGTTGCTGTTTGAAGTAACGAGACCGAAACTGGCCGTGCCCAGTGTGGCGCCTGGGGCGCCCCAATTGGGGTGATTTGTGGCGTTGAACATTTCGGCCCGGAATTGGAGGCTCTTGCTCTCGGTGAGCGCGAACTGCTTGACGAAGGACAAGTCGAGGTTGCTGGTACCGGGGCCGATCACGATTCGCCGGCCGGCGTTGCCGAGTTCATACAGCGCGGGCCGCACGAACGCGTCGGTGTTGAAGAAACGGGTGCGAGTTCGCGCACTGCCTTCGAGGTTCGCTTCGGCGATACGGTTTGGAACTTGCAGGTAGTTCCCGCCCGTGTTCAGGTTGTCGCCCAATGTGGTCACGTTGATCGGGTTGCCGGTCTCGAAGAACAGGAAGTTGCTCAATTGCCAGCCGCCGAGAAACGCATCGAGGACGCGGTTGATGTTCCTCCCCCACACGCGTCCCCGCCCGTAGGGGATCTCCCAAACCCCGGCCAGGAAGAATCGCTGCTTCCGGTGCAGGTAGGAGAGGCCCTTGTCGTTCAGCGTGTTGAAGGGGTTCAGGGTCTCGCCGCCCAACCCGCCGTTGTCGATTGTCCTCGACCACGTGTATCCCGTGGAGAAGTTCACGCCGTGCGAGAAGCGCTGCTGCGCCCCCACTTCCAGCCCATGGTAGCTGGCGAAACCTTCCGATTTCGACAAACGCACGGAACTCAGGTTCGTGAACGGCCGGCGGGACTGCACATCGCCCGCTCCGGGCCTGGTGACGTTGGGGTAGCGGAAAATATCCAGTCCCGTGGACTTCGTGCCCACATAGCCGGTCTTGATTACCAGGCTTTCGGTAAGCGAATGTTCCAGGTAGTAGTTCCACTGCTGGACGTAGCCGTCCTTCGCGTTGACATCTATGGCCGTTAGGGAGGGCCGGCTGGCGGGAGCCACGAAATTTACCACTGGAGTCAAATCGTCCATCGGGAACGTGGCGATATCCTGCTGCCGTACTCCGAGCGTCACGTCGCCGGTACGGATAAACGGAGGATTGATGGACATGCCGATGGCATCCTGCGCGGAGTAGCGCTGGTAGAAGATGCCGTAAGCCCCGCGGGTCACCCATTTCTGAGAAATCTGGTAAGCGAAGCCGAAGCGCGGCGCAAAATTGTTGTTGTCATTGTTCAGCAGGCTGCGGCCCAGCGAATCGGGGCGCTTCTGGGCAATCGGACTGTTGGTGGCCTGAGGGGTAATGATAATCGCCCTGGCCGGATCAGGCTGGTAGAAGTTGGAGATCTTGTCGCGGTTGGCCACCATGCGTCCCATCCACTCGTAGCGAAGGCCGAGGTTCAACGTCAGCTTGCGAGTGATCTTCCAGTCGTCCTGGATCCATGGCATGGCGTGGGTGTGGCGGAAGTTCGGGTCAAAGATGTCAATGCTCGCCAGGATCTGCCGCGGCAGCCCCATGAGAACATCCGCCATCGCGAAGCCGCGCGATCCCGGACCCGCGGTCCACTGGCCGTTGAAGACGTGCTGGCCGGCTGGACGGATCGCTTCGGGGAAGGTGTCCCGGTAGCGGTTGCCGGTGAAACCGGCCCGCACGGTGTGCTTGCCTCTCACTACCATCAGGCTGTTGTGGATCTGGAAGATCTCGCTTTTCCACGCGCGCGGGCCCGAGACGCCCTGCCCGAGGGTTTTGCCGCTGGGGTTCCCCATGGTGCTGAAGTCCGTCACGTCGAAGTAGGGCGCATGATAGCAGGCTGGCTGGTTACAGGCGCCCCGAAGCCCCAACTCGGCGGCGACATTGCGCTTGTAGGCGCTCTCAGTGGTCTCGCGCTCGTAGAACCGGCTGTAGCCCGCGCGGAAATCGTTAATGACGGAAGGACCAAAAGTGTGCGACCAGTTGGCCATGGGCTGTTGCCCGCGAATGTCCTGGTGGTAGCTGAACGCCGGCCAGACCGGCGGGCCGATGGTGGCGATGTCGGAAATAATGTAGCGGCCATAGAGCCGGTCATTGGTGGTGAAGTTGTGGTCGAACCGGCCCACGAACTGATTGTTGCCCGTTCTCTGCGGCTCGAGCGATTGGTAGTTGTCCAGGGGCAGGAGCGTGCCGCGGCCGGTCCGGTTGGGGAGCGGGACAAACTCGCTCACGAATTTCACCGGCAGCGCGTGCTGCCGGTTCTGAGGAACGATGTTTCCCGGGAAAGGCAATCCGGACGTCCAGTCATAAATCGCGATGGGCGTGCGCAGGGAGGCATCCGTTCCGAGCAGCGCCGAGAAATCGCCGGACCGCATCTTGGCATCGGGAACCGTGGTGTTCTGCGTAAAGCCCTGCCGCAGGCGCATGGACTCCCAGGAGAAGAAGTAGAACGTCTTGTCTCGCAGAATGGGGCCGCCCAGGGTGCCGCCGAAAGTGTTGCGGCGCAGTTTGCCCTTGCGGTCAGCGAAGCTGTCGCGGGCGTCCATCCTGTCATTGCGCAGGAACTCGTAGAGCACGCCGTGGATTTGATTGGTGCCGGAGCGGGTGACGACGTTGATGTGACCGCCCGCCTCGCTGCCGAATTCGGCGCTGTAGTTCGCGGTCTCAATCTTGATTTCCTGGATGGCGTCCACCGAGGGCGCGAAAATATTGGTCTGGTGCGAGGCCTCCTTTCCGCTCACGCCGTCGAACAGATACTGGTTGTAAGTGGGATCATGCCCGTGGACGCTGAAGGAGCCGATCCAGGAAGCCCGCTCGGTCTGATGGCGGGAGTTGCCGGTGGAATCCGAGACGCCGGGCGAGATCAGGCTCAGTTGCATGAAGTCACGAGCGGCCAGCGGCAGTTCCACTACCGTGCGGGTGTCGATCAGATTGCCGACCTGGGAATCGCTGGTCTGAAGTAGCGCCGCGGCGGCGGAGACTTCGACCGCTTCGGCCACCTGCCCGAGTTCCATACGGAAATCCATTTCCACTGTTTGATTTACGTTCACGACAAAGGTTTCCGTAACGCCTTTCTTGAATCCCTGTGTTTCCGCGGACACGCGATATCTGCCGACTCTTACAGTGGGGAACACGTAACGGCCGGCTTCATTCGTAACAGTGGAGGCCGTGGTTCCCTTATCCACTTCTTCCAGGGTGACGTTGACGGACGGCATGACTGCGTCCGAAGTGTCCCGGACGGTGCCCGACACCCTTGATGCGACCTGGCCGTAAACGAGGCTTCCGCAGACGGCCGTGAACAATCCCAGAAAGCGTACGCTTCCCTTCTGCATGCCTGACCTCCGGTTCGTAATCCAGGATTTCAATCTCCGGTTTTCCCGGCCCGATCAGTATACACGGGTTTTTTCTGAAATTCAGAGTATGGGAGATTCAGTTCGGAAAACTGCCACACTCGTGCGGAGAGCGGGTTTTTTGTTCTCCGTAGCCAGTTACGGGTAGCGCCATGGAAGATCCCCTCAGAGCGAACAGGCTGCCTACTCGACGCATTTCTCTAAAGCCCGCCCCAATCGCTCCAGCGTCTCCGCAATATCCTTCCCGGTATGCGCCGCCGATACGTACAGCCGCCCATCCGGCACCAGTTGCACGCCCTCTTCGAGCGCCGCGCGGAGGAAACGCTGCATCTTGCCACAATCGTCCGCCAGCGTATCCCGATAGTCCCGCAGCCGCTCCAATTCTGTGAAATGCGGATAGAACGCCGCCCCGAATCCGGTTACCTGCATCGCGACCCCAAGCCGCCGGGCATGTTCCCGAATTCCGTCCATCAGCGCCTCGCCCATCCGGTTGGCATGCCGCAGCGCCGCTCCATCGTCTCGGTCCAGTTCTTCCAGGCAGACTGCCGCGCCTGCCAGCGACAGCGGATTTCCGTTGAACGTCCCGCCGAACACGACTCCGCCATGGAACATCTGCTCCATGATCTCGGCGCGCCCGGCGATCACACTCAGCGGCACTCCACCGCCCACCGCCTTTCCAAATGTCGCCAGGTCAGGCGTCACTCCGAAATGTTTCTGCGCGCCGCCGGGGTGGATGCGGAATCCCGTGATCACCTCGTCGAACACCAGCAGGCACCCGTGCCGGGCCGCCAGATCCCGCACGCCGTGCAGATAGCCCGGCTCCGGCATGAGGCACCCGCTGTTGCACAGCACCGGCTCGAGGAAAATGGCGGCTACGTCGCCTTCATGCTCGTCAAGAATGTGTTCCAGAAGATCCAGACGGTTCCACGGAGCAACCACTACGTTCTCCACGGAATTCGCCACTTGCCCGCAGGAACCCGGCACTGCGCGCGGCTCTTCTAAAGGGCCGGTCTCGCCTTCCTGCGGTTTGTAGCTGTGCAGCGCTCCATCCATCCAGCCGTGGTAGTGGCCCTCGAACTTCAGGATGAGACGCCTTCGTGTGAACGCCCGCGCCAGCCGATGCGCCAACTGGATGGTTTCGCTGCCGCTCGAGGTGAACGCCACGCGCTGGGCGCAGGGGACCATCGATTGAATCTTCTCCGCAACCGTAATCTCCAACTCGTGCTGCGAGCCGTAGCTGAGCGGCTTCTCCGCCGCCTCCCGCATCCGCGCTGTCATCTTCGGATGGCTATATCCCAAAATCATCGGACCCCAGGCGAGTTGGTAGTCAATGTACTCGTTCCCATCCACATCCCACAGGTGCGAGCCCTTCCCGTCCTGAAAAAACAGCGGCACCGGAGCCTTCGCCCGGAACGGACTGCTGACTCCTCCGGCGAGCGATTTCCTGGAACGCGCCAGCATCGCCTCCGATCGTTCCCATTTGCTCTTCAATTGCGCCTCCTTACGGCTACACTTCCTCAGGATACGACCAGTCCGATCCCGCAGGCTCTCCACCACCGGGCAAACCGGAAACTAGTATTCTGGAATCTCGCACAGGGCGCCGCGGCCCCCCGTGCGGGAGGAAACTTGCGCATAGCCATCGCTTCCATTCTTCAGGAGAGCAATACATTCTCTCCCGTCTTCACTCACTACGAGGATTTCCACCCGGTGTTCGGTAAAGCCGCGCTCGAACGCCACCAGGGGAATCTCACCGAGATGGGCGGATTTCTCGATGTGCTCGCCAGGACGAAGCACGAGGCGGCCCCCATTTGCGCTGCATGGGCCATCACCGCCAACCGGCTGGTGCGCCCTGATTTCGAGCGCCTTGTCTCGCAGTTCGTAGACGGCCTCCGCCGCGCCCGCGCCGATGCGCTGCTGCTTGCCATGCACGGCGCGCAGACCGCCGAAGGCGAGGATGACGTCGAGGGCCACGTCCTCTCCCTTGCCCGTTCCGTCCTTGGCCCGGACAAACCAATTGTTCTCACGCTCGACCTTCACGCCAACATCACGCGCCGCATGGCCGGAAACGCAAACGCCATTATCGGCTATCACACCTACCCCCACATCGACATGTTCGAGACCGGCCGGAAAGCGGCTCATCTGCTGCTGCGGATTCTCAAGGGCAAGACGCGCCCCACCATGGCATTCCGCAAACTCCCGCTCATCATCAATGCGGAAAACAGCCAGACCTACCGCGGGCCCATGCACAAGCTGATTCGCGCGGCGCAAGCCCTCGAGCAAGCGGGCAAAGCTGAAGCCGTCTCCCTCTTCCCCGTGCAGCCGTGGATGGACATCGACGAAATGGGCTGCGCCGTGGTCGCGGTTACGAATGACGACCAGCGCGCCGCGCAACGCGTGGCCGATTCGCTAGCCGCCCGATTGTGGAAGAACAAACGCGATTTCGAGGTCAACCTTGTCCCCGTGCCAGAAGCGCTTGCTGCCGCGGAGAAGATGGAAGGCGGTCCCATCGTCCTCGCAGAATCTTCCGATAGCACCGGCTCCGGTTCCCCCGGCGACAGCACAGGTGTGCTCAAGCATCTTATAAAGGCGAAGCTCTCCGGAGCGGCTGCCATCTTCCTTGTCGATCCGTCCGCCGTCGACAAAGCCATTCAGGCAGGCATCGGCGCAGCGGTCAATATGTCCATCGGCGGCGCTTTCGACCGCAAGCACTCGAAGCCCGTCGCCGTCTCGGGACGCGTCAAACTCATCTCCGATGGCCGCTGGACAGCGCGCGCACGCGGCTACAACACCGGAATCGTCACGGAAATGGGACGCAGCGTCGTTCTCGAATGCGGCCAGGTCTTCCTCCTCATCGCCGAGCGCTCCGCCATGACCGTCGATCCGGAACTCTTCCGCAGCCACGGTATCGATCCGGTCTACTGCAAGATCGTCGTCGTCAAGTCCCCAAACGGATTCCGCGCCGCCTATGAGCCTATCGCCAAGGCGATGTTTGTGGTGGATACGCCCGGCGTCAGTACCGCCAATCTTCGCGCTCTCCCCTTCAAACGCATCCCCAGGCCCATCTACCCGCTTGACGCCGATACCGCTCCTCCCGGGGATCTGCGCCTATGAAGCCGATGCCGCGGGTTCGCCATTCCGTGGTCCTGCTGGCCCTGCTCATCAACCTCATCTGCTACACCGATCGGGTGTGCATCGCCATCGCAGGACCCGAAATGAGCAAAGCCTTCGGCTTTACCCCCGCGCAAATGGGCCTTGTCTACAGCATCTTCAGCCTCTCCTATTTCCTCGGCCAGACTCCGTGGGGTATCGTGGCGGATCGCTTCGGCGCCCGGGGGCTCGTCAGCTTTGCCGTGGCGGGATGGTCCGCATTCACCGCGCTCACCGGCACAGCCTGGAACTTCGCCTCTCTCATGACGATCCGCTTCACCTTCGGAGCGTTGGAAGCGGCGCTGTCTCCCTCCATCGCCTCCGCCTTCGCGCGCTGGGTGCCCGCGACGGAACGTTCCACCGCCTTCGGAGCCTTCCTCGGCGGCGGACGCCTGGGCGGCGCCATCACGCCGCCCATCGCCGGATTCCTTCTTTTCCATTACGGCTGGCGAGCCCCGTTCTTCATCTTCGGAGCCATTGGAGTTCTTTGGTCCCTGCTGTGGTTCTACTGGTTTCGCAGCCGGCCCGAGGACCATCCGCGCATCAGTGGCGAGGAGATCAGCCGCATCCGCGAAGGCATCCCACCGGCGCCGAAACGCGCGCAGGCCGTTCCGTGGATGGAATTGCTACTCTCCCCTCGCCTCTGCTGCCTTCTCGCCGCCGCTTTCGGTTCCACCTTTCTCTGGCAGTTTTACATCACCTGGTTCCCTACCTACCTTCGCGAGAACCGCGGCATGTCTCTCGCCGAATCCGGATTCTTTGCGAGCATCCCGTTTGCGCTCGGGGTGGGAGCTACATGGGCCGGAGGCATCCTGACAGACTTCGTCGGACGGCGCAGCGATGACCGTTCGGCGCGTACCATCATTGGTCTCGTTTCCCTCTCCACCGCCGCGCTCCTCATGTCCGCGGGCATCTGGTGCCGCGAACCTGTCCTCGCCGCCCTCCTCATGGGCTTTGCCGCCGGAGCCGTGGACCTCTACCTGGGAGCCGCCTGGGCCTCCGCCATCGACATCGGCGGAGCCGCCGCCGGCGGCGCAGTCGCGGGACTCATGAATGCCGCGTCCAACTGCGCCGGCTTCGCTTCCCCGGCCTTGATGGGCTGGGTCCTGCAGCAATCCGGCAACTGGAATTCCGTCCTACTGCTGGGCGTCGCCACCACCGCCGCTTCCGCCGTCCTCTGGCTTTTCGTCAACCCGCGCCGCCAGGACGCCGCCGTCTTCGCCGGCGCGGAGGAAGCCTAGCTTAATGGCGCCTCCCTTGGGGACTCCGGTCTTTGGCTGCCTGATCCGAACGACCGGCATGTGCTCGCCGCCGCAATTCGGGGACGCGCGGATGTGATTGTCACCCGGAACGTACGTGACTTCCCGGCTGATGTTCTTGATCGGTTCGGAATCGAGTCGCAGCATCCGGATGAATTCGTTGTTCATCTGCTCGACCTCGCCCCAGGATCGGTTCTGAATGCGGTGCGCCGTCATCGTGAGAGCCTCAGGAACCCCGGGAAAACAGCGGAGCAATACCTGGAGATGCTTGAGGCGGAAGGCTTGACCGAAACCGTGGCGATTCTCCGCGAATACACGATCGAGGGCGGCGGCGGGCCAGTTACAAGGTAGGGAGTTCAGGGGGCGCGAGGATATCAGACGCTCATCAATGCAGCGTTCCGGGAGTACCTCCGTGGCTTACGCCCAATCCCTGCGCCCTCTGAGTCTCTGCGCGATACCCACAGCCCACACCCTCGGGCTAAAATCACAGGAATCGCAAGATGACGAAACTCGCCCGCCAGCTTGGCCTCTTTGACGCCACCATGATCGTCATGGGCGGAATCATCGGCTCCGGCATCTTCATCAACCCCTACCTCGTCGCCCGTCAGTTGCACGCGCCGCTGCTCATCATTGCCGCCTGGGCGCTCGGCGGATTCGTTGCCCTTTCCGGCGGATTCATCTGGGCGGAACTCGCCGCGCGTCACCCGGAGTTGGGCGGCCAATACGCCTACCTGCGCGAAGCTTTTCATCCCTCCGTCGCCTTCCTCTACGGTTGGGCCCTGCTGCTGGTCATCCAAACCGGCGGCATGGCCGCCGTCGCGGTCACCTTCGCGCGCTATTTTCTCGAGCTCACCGGATTGCCGCTGGCTGACTCCGTGATCGCTGTTCTCGTCCTCGCCATACTCACCCTCATTAACTGCCTCGGCGTGCGCGCCGGCAGCAGCACGCAAAACCTCCTCATGTCGCTCAAGATCGCCGCCATCGGCGCACTTGTCACCTGCGGGTTCGCCTTCATCCCGCGGCCGCACGCCGTGATCACGCCCGTCGCCGAGCCTCTGCTCTCGATGGACATGGTACGCGCCTGCGGAGCCGCGCTCACGCCCATCGCGTTCTCCTACGGCGGATGGCAGACCGCAAGCTTCATGTCCGCCGAACTGCGCGACCCGCGCCGCGATCTCACTCGCGGTCTTCTGCTCGGAGTCCTCGGCGTCGTCACGCTTTATCTCTCCGTCAATCTCGTCTACCTCCGCGTTCTCGGACCCGCGGGACTCGCCGCCACCACCACGCCCGCTTCCTCCGCCATGCAATCCGCCATCGGACCGGCGGGCGCCGCCTTTACCGCTGCCGCTATTGCCATCTCGACGCTCGGATTCCTCAGCCAGGGGATGCTTACCGCGCCGCGCGTCTATTTCGCCATGGCCGAAGACGGGCTCTTCTTCCGCGCCATTGCATGGGTGTCTCCGCGCACACACGCTCCGGCCGCCGCCATCGCCCTTCAGGGTGTCCTCGCCGTCGTCATCGCCCTCTCGGGGCGCTACGAGCAGATCCTCAACTACGTCATCTCCTGCGACTTCATCTTCTTCGGCCTCACCGCGGCGGCGTTATTCGTCTTCCGCCGCCGCAACCGCGAGCACACGGGCTATCTCGTGCCAGGTCACCCTTTCACCACGGCGCTGTTCACCGCATCCTGCGCGCTCATCGTGGCCGGAACAGTCTATAGCTATCCTAAGGAGAGCCTCGCCGGATGGTTGATTCTTGCCTCCGGAATCCCGGCCTATCTTTTCTGGCGCAAACGATGAGAACTCTCGCATCTCCCTATATGCAGTGGGCCAAGACCCGCTCCAAAGCCCGTTTCAATCTCGCCACCAGCGGCCTGGTCAGCTACCCCTTGTCGCAGCTTCCCGTGCGGCTCGACCAACTCGAATTGACGCGCGGCGGCGACTACGGCTACGCCCCGTTGAGGGAAGCCATCGCAGCCCACTGCCGCGTGTCCGCACGCAATGTCGTCACCGCCACCGGAACCTCGATGGCGAACCACCTCGCCATGGCTGCTCTACTCGAACCCGGCGACGAGGTTCTGGTGGAGCACCCTACTTACGAATTGCTCCTCTCGGCCCTCGAATATCTTCAGGCATCCATCCGCCGCTTCTATCGCACTCCCGAAAGCGGCTGCGCGCTTGATCCCGATGCGGTGAAGCAAGCCATCAGCCCGCGCACGCGCCTCATCGTCCTCACCAACCTGCACAATCCCTCGAGCGCGCTCGCCGCGCAGGCGGAACTCGACGCCGTCGGTGAGATCGCACGCCGCAACGGAGCGCGTGTACTGGTCGACGAAGTCTATCTGGATGCCGTCTTTGAATCCACGCCTCGTTCCGCATTCCACCTGGGACATGAATTCGTCACCACCAACAGCCTCACCAAGGTTTATGGCCTCTCCGGATTGCGCTGCGGCTGGATACTCGCCGAAGAATCCCTTGCCCGCCGTATCTACCTGCTCGATGATCTATTCGGCGTGAATCCCGCCTATCCCGCCGAATTGCTCAGCGAAATCGCCTTTGCCCATCTCGGAGAAATCCGCGCGCGCGCCCGGTCTCTGCTCGAAACCAATCGCCAATATCTCAACGCTTTCCTAGCCACCCGCGGCGATCTCGAAACTCGCCCGCTCACGCATGGCACCGTGGTCTTCCCCAAACTTCTCACCGGAGACGTCGAGTCCTTCTGCCGACTGTTACGGGAAAAGTACGAAACCTCCGCAGTCCCCGGCGCGTTCTTCGAAATGCCCCGCCACTTCCGCATCGGTATCGGGGGCGAAACCGCCGCCCTGCTCCCCAGCCTCGAACGCCTCGGCGCTGCCCTCGATGAATTCGGCGCGCGAGCCTGACGCTCCTCATCGCCGCGCGCGGCGCGTTTACGGATCCCGCGCCAGGCGAAACCCCACCATCCGGTGCGCCTGAAACGAGGGCCACGCGGCGGACCGCCGGTACGTCCGCAGATCCGGCGCATCCACGAAAAATGTTCCGCCTCGAAGCACGCGATAAGCCCCGGTCTGGGGCCCTTTCGGATTCTTCTTCGGCGACGACGTGTAATAGTCGCGGCTGTACCAGTCCTGGCACCACTCCATCACATTGCCCGCCATGTCATAAGCGCCGTAAGGCGATGCCGCGTTGTGGGTCGCCAGATCTCCGTGCTTCCTGCCGTCGTAAGTGCCCACCGCAGCCGCCGTGATGAACCCGCTGCCGCTCACGTAGGTTGCGTAGCTGTGGTCAATTTCATTTCCCCACGGATACCGCCGCTGATCCGTCCCCCTCGCCGCTTTCTCCCATTCGGCCTCCGTGGGCAGACGGTACTTCTTCCCCGTCTTGGCGCTCAGCCAGTTGCAGTAGGCTACCGCTGAATCCCAATTCACGCCCAACACCGGATAGGCGTCGCTATCCGGCGTGCCTCCTCCGTGGTTGCGCGCGTCGTTCCAATAAGGGCTCTGGTCCTTAGGCACAGGCCGGCCGTCCGGCCAGAATTTCGGATCGTCATATCCCGGATCATCGCGGAACCTCCGCCAGTCTCCATTGGTCACCTCGTACTTGCCGATGTAGAAGGCATCCAACGTCACCGAATGCACCGGCCTGTCCCGCGATTCGCCGTCGCCGAAGTTGTCGCCCATCTGGAACGCGCCCGCGGGCACGTACACGAGGTCTCCATAGCCGTCGTTCACCACCGATCCGGCTTTAGGATTGGCCGGCGCCGCCTCGAGGGCGCACAGCAGCCCGATCATTGCAACCGCGGCTCTCATTCGCTCGCCTCCGCTCCGTGAGCCGGCTTCAAGAAACCGTCTTCGGTGAGGAAATGCCGCAGCCGTCCCATCCAGTCCCCAAAGTCGCTCGTGCCGAATCCCGTCCCGAATCCGTGGCGACCCTTCTGATACAGGTGCAACTCCGCGATCGCTCCGGCGCGCGTCAGATCCATGAATAACTGCGCCGACCCAAGCGATGTTCCCTTGTCGAACTCCGCCGCGCACAGGAACGTTGGCGGAAAGTCCTTCAGCGATTCTCCCGGAGTTGGCCGCCCCGGTCCGTAGATCAACCCCAGATAGTCCGGACGCGAACTCATGCGATCCACCGGGTCCGCCGCCTGCGGGTCGCCCGGACCCGAGGCAGCGGTCACCAACCGCCCCAGGCTCGATCCCGCCGAAAAGCCGATGAACCCCACGCGATTCGGATCGAGATGAAACTCCGCGGCCCGCGAGCGCACCATCTGAATCGCCCGTTTGCCATCCAGGGTCCGTGCCTTGTCGTTGTAGCGCGGCGAAAGCCGGTAGGTGAGCACGAATGCCACCGTTCCCCACTCGTTGTACCGCTCCGCCACGTCCATCCCCTCGGCTCCGTACATCAGCATGATGTTCGCGCCGCCCGGAGCGACCACGACCGCGGAGCCATCTGCTTTCCCCGGCGGCGGCAGAAACACCGTGAGGAAAGACTGATCGAGCGGACCATCTCCAACCGCCAGCGGAATTTTTCCCGCTTCCCAGAGCGGAATGTTGAAATTGCCTGTCTGCTTCTTTTCTCCGGCAGCACAAGCGAGGCTGATGGCTACGGCCATCCACAGGGCCTTGCGTATCATTGTCATAGTTTAATTAAGAGTTTGGTCAGGTGCTGAAGCTATGAGAGACAGTCCGAAGGCCGCCGCGCTCTACTTCATCCTCGTTTTCGCCGCCGGCTTTGTCCTTGGGCCCATCCGCATCCTGCTCCTCGTTCCGCGTGTGGGCGAACGCTGGGCGGAACTCATGGAAATGCCCCTGATGCTCGGCGTCATCTTCCTCGCCGCCCGCTACACCGTCAGCCGCTTCCACCTGTCCGGTACGGCCCGCCTCGCCGCGGGCCTGCTCGCGCTCTTTTTCATGCTCCTCGCGGAACTTACCGTCGTCCTGCGGATCCGCGGGCTCGACATAGCGGGCTATCTCGCCGGCCGCGATCCCATCTCCGGGGCTGCCTATCTTCTGATGCTCGGTGTCTTCGCCCTCATGCCCGTCGTTGTCCATCGCCGCTGATCACGGCGTCATCTTGTTCCAGCGCGCTCGCATCGCGATGGCTGCCAGCCATGCTGTAATCCAAACGAACGGCGCAGACAGCCCCACGGCGACCACCCATGCGATCCGCGGCCCGCTCACCAGATACCGCGTCCCCAGCGACATCAGCAAAGCCGCCGCTACCGTGGCCGGCCAGCCTACCCGCGCCCCTGCGGCCGTACACACGCCTCCGGCAACAACCATCGCGACGCCGGCCGGTTCCAACCCCTGTTCCGCCAGCGCAGCGATGCCCAACATCACCATCACCGCTCCGCACACACCCGGCACAATCAGCCCAGGACGGATCAACTCCAGGTATCCGGCGAGCAAACCCAGGATGATAAGCGCATAAGCTGCATTGGGGTCGCGCAGGATCTGCATGGCACTCTCATCCTAGCCTAGCAATCCCGGCTACGACGTTCTGCGCCCCCGGCTCCACTTCGGAATACCTTGCGAATCGCGCAACGTCAGCACCTGGCCGGCTTTCTTCACTTCCCGAGCGATGATCGCGTCCGATCCGTCGTACTTTGTTTTTGATCCAGTCACTTCCATCTCCTCGCCCTTCTCGAAAGTCATCTTGCTCTTTTCAAGGAACGGCGCCGGACCCAGATGAACATCCAGCGTTCCTTTTTCGGTCTCCAGCATGACATGCAGGCCCGTCATCATGCCCCGATGCTCCACCTTCTTCACCTCTGTGATCTTACCGGTCACCGTGACTTCCGTCGCGGGATCGTAGCGCATTCCGCCCCATCGCCCCCGCCGCGGAGGCTGCGCCCACACCAGGGAAGCCAGCAAGGCTATGAAAGTCAGTGAGAGAAAAGTTCGCGTTTTCATGAGTGGCTGCTCCTTTTGTGCAGCTACTCAGAAAGATGCAATTTTCGAACCACTATTGATATGGCGGGTAAAGATAGAATGTGACCACCGGCATCGAAAACAATGTGCTGTCCAGCCGGTCCAGCCATCCGCCGTGTCCCGGCAGCATGTGTCCGCTGTCTTTCACTCCCGCGCCTCGCTTCAGCGCCGATTCCGCCAGGTCCCCCATCTGCCCTGCCACGCAAACCACGAATGACAGCAATCCCGCCTCGAGCGGCGATATCTGCGTTACGCGCGGCAACAACACCATGCCGAATACCGTAGCGAAGACGGCCGCTCCCGCCGCACCTTCCCAGGTCTTTGCGGGGCTCACCACCGGAGCCAGTTTATGCTTCCCGAATGTCCTGCCCACATACAACGCCGCCGAATCGGCTACCCAGTTGATGCTCACCGCAAAGAACAACCACCACGGCGATTGGTCCCGCAGCACGGTAGCGCACCGCCAGGCTCCGTAAACATAGATGATCCCCAGAAGCGTCGTTGCCGACAATCCGATCGCCTCGCTCAGCCGTTCCGCCCGCAGCGCCCACAACATCAACGCCATCGTCAGCGCCAGCACCAGCCGCCAGTCGGCTACGGGAGCCAGCAGGAACACCAGCCCCAGCACTTGTCCCAGCCACACCGGAACCCGGATCTGCTGCGCCTCCGCAATCCCCGAAAACTCGTGAAAGCAGGCAAATCCCAGTGCCGCTACCACCAACCGGAATAGAAGCGCCGGACCGAAGAAAATAACGTAGATGACCGAAGGGATCAGGATGAGAGCGGTAAGAATGCGCCTCATGGAGCGGGAACCCCGAGGGGCTCATCCATCCATTCCGCGGGCTTGGACGTTCTGTTCGTCAATCCGCCAAAGCGCCGGTCGCGCTTCTGGTACTCCGCCACCGCCTTCAGGAAGTCGATGCGCTTGAAATCGGGCCAGTAGGTTTCCGTAACGTAGAGTTCCGCGTAGGCAATCTGCCAGAGCAGAAAGTTGCTGATCCGCATCTCGCCTGAAGTGCGGATCAGCAGATCGGGATCGGGCTGGCCGCCGGTGTACAGGTTGGCGGAGATCATGTCTTCATCCACCGACAACTTCTGGAGCGTGCCTTTCCGGCGCGCCTCATCGAGGATGCGATTCACCGCGTCCACCAGTTCCGTTCTGCCGCCGTAGTTGATCGCCAGATTGACGCGCAGGCCCGTATTCCGTGCGGTGCGCTCCACCGCGCTCTCAAGTTCCTCCTGCGCCGCCACCGGCAACGACTCGACTCTGCCTATCACCGTCAACCGGATGTTGTTCCGCATCAGGCGCGGCAGTTCCACTTTCAGGTAGTAGCGCAACAGCCGCCACAGC
The DNA here is from genome assembly GCA_020847975.1 of Bryobacterales bacterium. Classification (GTDB taxonomy): domain Bacteria; phylum Acidobacteriota; class Terriglobia; order Bryobacterales; family Bryobacteraceae; genus CADEFT01. The sequence continues at coordinate 20,628 of JADLBD010000014.1, forward strand.
GTATCCACCTCACTCCGCGGCCGCTTCCAGTTCTCCACGCTGAACGCGTAGAGTGTCAGACACTCCACCCCCAGGCGGGCGCACGTCTCCACCACTGTCCGTACAGGTTCGATTCCCGCTCTGTGGCCGGCAATTCTTGGAAGGCTACGCATCGTCGCCCAGCGGCCGTTGCCGTCCATGATGATTGCGACATGGGCAGGAATCTTCGCCGGATCAATCGATTGCGCCAGTTGCCATTCTTCATCGCCTGGCGTGAGCACAGCAAACAGATCTTGCATGCGCGTAATGTTATATAGTAACGCGCGGCTGGTGGATTGTTCCACTCTCCCTTAGGGAAGCGGGATTGTCCATCCACGCCGGACAGACGGCGTAATCTCTACCGCGCCGGGTACCACCCCCGGTCCCAGGGGAAGGCAAGAGTGGGCCGGTTCGCGTATCGCGTCATCTGGAATTCGAGCTTCGCGCCCGCCCCCGGATCCAGCCGCACCGTCACCACCGGCCCGCGGAACACGGTCGTCTTCCCGTTCACCGTCACGCTCTCAAACCGGTGCTCGCCATACCCTCCGCCCTGCACTACCACTTCGCGCGCCTCGAGCGGGTTCACGTTCACCAGGGTCACCGACGCCGAATCCGCGCCCAGTTTGTCCACCAGCGCTCCCACATCTTCCGGCAGGCCGGCTCTCCGCTTCAACGGATCAAAATACCGGAACCGGCTATGCAACACCCAGATCCGCCCGCTTGAAAAATACCCGCCCAGCGTCAGGTGCACCAGCCCGTTCGTCGTCACCGGATTGTAATCGAGCAGATAGTCCGCCAGCCGCGAATCGGCCGTGGTCTGATCGGTGCGGATCATCTCCATCCGCCGCCGCACCCGCCCCAAGTCGGATTGCAGCGCCTTCTCCGGATAGTCCGGTAACTTCCCTTCCAGGTATCCGAGAAACGCCGCCCCCCGGTCTGGTTCGTCATAGCCGCCTCCGCGGCCCTCTCGCACTTCAAACTTCGTTGCCACCGGCAGCCGCTCCAGATCCTTGCGGTTCATCGACCACAAGTAGATCTCCATCAACCGGTCCGTGTACAGCCTGTTTGCGTAGTGATACCAACTCGGAGGGCCGTTGTACTTGTATCCGCGCGGGTCGCCGTACATCTGCGGCAGCATCACTTTCCCGTTCTCCACCTTCTTCTGCGCATAGATGTTGTCCATCTGCCGCCGCAACACATCGACAAACGACTGGTCGCCGCTCAGCAGCAGCGCGTTCCCAAACCCCGGCCATGCGCCCGCCGAAAAGCTGTTGCGGTGCGCAATCGTCTCCAACTCTCCGTCATAAATCGTGAAGTTCCATCCATACGTTCCCTTCCACCATTGCCCGTTGTACTCGCCGCCCGGCTTGCCGTCCAACCCGACGTTGCTCGGAATATTTCCGCCCGTCTGCTCCGTGCGCTGTTTCCACGCCCCCACGTACTCGAGCACCCAGTTGCGATACTTGTCCTCTCCGGTCAAGGCGTATGCGTTCAACCCGAGAATCGTCGCCGCGAGGTTCAACGGGTTATCCCCCACGCTGTCCAGGTACTCCGCGCAATGCGCCAGCATCTTGTCGTAGTGCGAATTCAAGTCCAGCATCTTGCCGCGCCCCGCCGGATTGTGCAGCAGGTGGAAAGTTCCAGGCACCGGATCCCCCACCCAGTCATACGTCGTCGCTTTATGCAGCATCGGGCCTTTGCTGCCCGTCCAGATGCTCTTGATTACCTTGTGCGCCGGGTCGTAGTTCGGCGCTTCCGGATCCTCGCCCATATACATCGCCGCGAACCGCCGCATCCGCTGCCGGTACTGCTCGTCGTTCGGGTCGGCAAGCCCCAGAAGCAGCAGCGCGCGCAGGCCTTCTCCCGAATGGAACCAGTCCGATTGCGTCACGAACTCCTTCGAATACGCTCCGTGTTCCGCCAGTTTCGTCAGCGTCGTGCGCAACTCCCCGTACTGCTTCCAGTGCCCTTCCTGCGCCTTCTTGTAGAGTTCCAGCACTCTGTCCGAAGAGCCCAGCGAATGCGCCAGCGTCCAGTTCCAGAACGTCTCGATGGCGTCGTCCGGACCGTCCAGCGTCCCCCAGCGCGGCGTATGCAGCAGATATCCGCGCGAATCGACATACTTCGACGCGAACCGCTCCGCTGCTTCCGAATTGGCCCTGATCAACTGCCGCTCGAGCAGCGCCCATGCGGGCGTAGCCATCTGTGTCGTGATATGAATCGTCAACTCCTGCCGCGGCGTTTGGGCCTGTCCCATTGCGAGAAAGATTGCGAAAAAAATCGGATAGGCGAATCTCATGCTCACGATGCTACTACACCCGCTGTCTCTTTTCTTGACTCTGCTCCCGCCACGTGTTAGCTCTGGTCCGAACTCCCGAAATGCCTCACTCCATCAAGACCCGGCGCTGCTTCCTGCAAACCCTCGCTTCCGCTGCTGCCGCCCCGCTCCTCGACGCACAATCCGGTGAGTGGTTCGACAAGCCCATGCGCTGGCCCCAACTCACCCTCACGGAAGATGACCCCAAGCACTTCAACCTGAAATTCTGGCTCGACTACTTCGCTCGCATCCGCTCCGACGCCGCGTGCCTTTCCGCCGGCGGCGTTGTCGCCTACTACCCCACCAAAATCCCTCTCCACCACCGCAGCCAGTGGCTCGGCTCCACTGACCCGTTCGGCGATCTGGTCAAGGGCTGCCGCAAGCAAAATATGGTGGTCATCGCCCGTACCGATCCGCACGCCATTCACCAGGACGCCGCTGATGCCCATCCCGATTGGATCATGGTTGATGCCGCCGGCAAGCCCGTCCGCCACTGGTCCGATCCTTCCCTCTGGGTCACCTGCGCCCTCGGCCCCTACAACTTCGAGTTCCTCACGGAGGTGCACAAGGAGATCGTCGGCCTCTATCAGGTGGACGGCATCTTCACCAACCGCTGGGCCGGTTCCGGCATGTGCTACTGCCGCCATTGCCGGGAAAACTTCCGCAAAGCCAGCGGACTTGACCTGCCTCGCACCAATAACCCCCAGGACCCCGCCCGCCGCGCTCACATCCTCTGGCGCCAGCAGCGGCTCTTCGAACTCTGGCGCGTGTGGGACGGAGAAATCCGCAAGCAGAATCCTAATGCCCGCTACATCGCCAACGCCGGCGGCGGAGCGCTCAGCAGTCTCGACATGAAGACCATCGGCGAACTCGCTCCCACCCTCTTCGCCGACCGCCAGGCGCGCCGCGGCCTGATGCCTCCCTGGGAGAACGGCAAGAACGGCAAGGAGTATCGCGCCACCCTCGGCTCCAAGCCCATCGTCGGCATCTTCAGCGTCGGCCTCGAAGAACCGTACCGCTGGAAAGACTCCGTTCAATCAGAGGCAGAGATCCGAATCTGGATGGCCGACGGCGTCGCCAACGGACTCCGCCCCTGGTGGACCAAGTTCTCCGCCTCCGTCCACGATCCCCGCTGGATGAAGCCCGTCGAACTCATGTACCAGTGGCTGGCCAAGTGGGAGCGCTACCTGCGCAACGTCGCGCCCATCGCCGATTGCGGCCTTGTCTACTCCCAGCAAACGGCCACCTTCTACGGCGGCGACAAAGCCCGCGCCAAAGTGGAAGACCACACCCTCGGCTGGTATCAGGCGCTCATCGAGGCGCGCATCCCGTTCGAGATGGTCCACGACCGCCTGCTCGAGCGCGAACGCATCGAAGGCTTCTCAGCCCTCATCCTTCCCAACATCGCCGCCCTCTCCGATGAGCAGTGCCGCCAGTTGCGCGACTACGTCGAGCGCGGCGGTTCCCTCATCGCCACCCATGAAACCTCCCTCTACGACGAATGGGGCAAGCGCCGCGACGACTTCGGACTCCCGAACTCTTCGGCGTCCACTATGCCGGCCGCATCGAGGGCCCCATGAAGAACGCCTACCTCCATCTGGAAAACCACGGCAGCCCGCTCCTTCGCGGCCTCGAAGACGCCCCGCGCATCATCCACGGCGTCCACCGCCTCGAAGTCACCCCCTTCGCTTCCTTCATCGAGAAGCCCCTCACGCTCATCCCCTCCTACCCCGACCTGCCCATGGAAATGGTCTACCCCCGCGTCGACAGGACGGACACCGCCGAAGTCTACCTGCGCGAAATCGGCAAAGGCCGCGTCCTCTACTTCAACTGGGACATCGATCGTACCTTCTGGGAGGTCCTCTCCCCCGATCACGGCCTGCTTCTACGCAATGCCGTCGATTGGGGCACCCGCGACGCCCGCCCGGTCTTCGTGGACGCCCCCGGCGCCTTTGATGTCACCGTCTGGCGTCAGAAGGATTCCCTCACCGTCCACCTTGTCAATCTGACGAACCCCATGATGATGAAAGGGCCCTTCCGCGAACTCATCCCCGTCAACGGCGTGAAGGTGCGCCTGCGTCTGCCTCGCGGCATCCGCACGGTGAGCAAGGTCCAACTGCTCGCCGCCGAGACCCGGGCGCAGCATTCCATCAACAGCGGCTACCTCGAGGTTCAGGTCCCCTCTGTCCTCGACCACGAAATCATTGCTGTGGACCTCTGACGCCGCCACGCAACACCGCACGCAGCGCCCCCGTGGCGAAAATCACCGGATACAGATCCTCGTAATACCATAGCCGCGCAAAATAGAATCCGATCGGAGTTGCCGGAGTATGCACCCCAACCTTCGTTGTCTCCACCAGCCACCGGCACGCACGGGTGATGGTCTCCTGCCCCGCCAACTGCACATGCGCCGCGCAGGCATGAAGCGCCACCGCCGTCTCCTCGATGCTCGAATCAATCCCCTTCGCACCACCCCAGCCCCCGTCTGCATTCTGCGCTTCTACCAACCACCGCAACCCTCGCCTCACCATGCTGCTCTCCCGTCCCGCCAGACCGATCAGCACGCGCGAAGCGCCATGCACCGGATTCTCGTCATTCGCACAGTGCTGATTGCCGAACCACAGCGGCGCCCACGAACCGTCCGCCTTCTGCGCCTCTTCGAGATAATGCAGCCCACGCTCCCGCGCCGCCGCAATTCTCGAACGCAAAGGCTCCGGCAGTCCCTCCAGCCAGGCGCTCCAGGCCGATATTGTGTGCGCCGTCAAATCAGGGCTGCTGCGGTCGAATGGCTGCTTGCTCCATCCCTTGCAGAACGTCGGGATTCCCCCATCCCGGTTCTGTAAGTCCGCAAGCCACGTGCAACCGCGCACCGCCGCCTCTTGTGCCTCCGCCGAATCTCCGGTCAGATTCTTAAGCGCCAGCAACGCACCCGGCGTATCGTCGGCATCCGGTACCCCGCCCGAGAGGTCCGTCCACGCCCAAGCCCCTGGCGCCGCAAGTGTATACGGATGCACCTCCCGGCCCTGCTGCGCCAGCAGCCACCTCGCGATCGCAGGCCGTGCCGCCGCCTCCAGATCCTCCCCCAGTGCGTTCACTGCAAGCGTCGTCACCCACGTCGCCAGGTTCGTGTCGATCGCCCAACTGCCGTCCGCCCGCCGCGTTCGTTCTAAGAACTCGATTCCACGCGACACCGCCGGATGCCCCGCCTCACCCGCCGCCACCAGGCTCATCACCACAAAGCTGGTCAGCGGAATCGCCTCGAGAAAGCCCCCGCTTTCGGGTTGGATCCGTTCGAGCAAGCGCAGAGTCCGCCTCCGCGCCGCATTGCGAACCAACCGTGCCACCGGGTTCACCGGCGGCCTCCGCTGATGCCTCGCCTGCCCGATAGCGATCAGCGCAGGGAGTGCGTAACTCACCACCGGCAGCCCCAGTCGGTGGAACCACCGCTGCGGCAGTGCCGCCAGTTCGAACGGCAGCGGGATCACGCGCTTCCATCCGTCCTCTCCCAACTTGCCCGCCAGCGCCAGCACCGAGAGGATCGGAACCGAAAACGTCCGGTCCGTCCCATAACGCCTCGTAATCGCCTCGGCCAGAACCCCCGGTTCCAGGCTTCCAGCGCACCGCTCGAGCCACGTCTCCGCCCGCGACTCCACGTCCCGCCGCGGACCCGCGATTTCGAACGCCGCCCAAACGAGCGATGTCGTGCTGATGTTGCTGATGCTGCGGCCGGTGTCGCCCCATCCCCCGTCCACTCGCTGCGTATCTACGAGCCATTGCAACCCGCACTCCACCGCCTCCGCGTGCTTCACCCGGTCCGCCAGGAACATGGCGATCACCGCCGTGGCCGTCGAGAGCGCGCTGCTCGCCAGCCGCCCTTCCCAATGCCCTTCCGCGGTCCGCGCCGATAGCAGCCGCTCCACCAGCCGCCCGTACGTCGCTTCCAGTTCTTCCCGCATCAGATGGCCAGATGACCCAGGGCAAGCAGCCCGTAGTAAGTGTACTCGCAGTCCAGTTCGTCATCGGCCCAGTTGCCGTGGAACCCCCCGCGATTCGTCCACAGAGTATCGACGAAATCCAGGCAGCCTTCCCTGATGCTGTCGATCGGCACGTGCATGGCCGACAGCGCATGCAGCGCCGTAGCCGTCGAAAGCAAGTCCGGAATCGGAGCATCCGGAGTGGCGCGAAACCCGCCCTGCGGATGGCAACGCTGCAGAATCCACCGCCCCTGTTCGGCCTCTGCCGTGCCGCCCAGATGCCGGTGCAGCATCACCGCCGCCGCCGTGCTCGTGGTCAGCCCCGCTGCTGCGCCGCAGTGATTCGCATACGACCCATCTGCCGCCCGCATCCTCCGCACCGAGGCAAGCAGTCCCGCCGCATCCGGAACAGCGCCACGCAGGTCCTCATAGGCCCCCAGCGCCAGGAATGCGGCGTACACCGTCCCCGCGTCATACCCGCCATCGTCCCGCCGGAACGTATGCAGCCGCGACAGGACGGCTGTCCTTTCCGGCGCATCCTTCGCCAAGCCGGCCCAGCATCGCGCCAGGCAGGTGAGATGCACGAAATCCAGCCCTTCCCCATCCCCGAACGAGCTCAGATAGCGGGCAGTCTCTTCGGGGACCGGTTGCCGCAGCGCGAGCAACGATTCGAGTCCAAATACCGTGTAGTAGAGATCGCTGCGGCCCGAGCGATCCGCGAATCCCCCGTCAGGCTGGAGCCGGCTCGATACAAACTGCCGTACCAGGCCGCTCGAATCAGCTAGCAACTTCGGCGCCAGTCTCGCGACTTGCAGCATTTCGAGTCTCAAACTCACTGCACCAGCCCTGCACTTCCAAAGTAAAGATCTTCCCGATCACGCGGCGCAGAAGCCCTTTCAGACTCGCGCTTCGCAGAGCCGGCAGCACCCGGATGGCCTGCTCTTTGTGCGCTTCGAGCAACTCCCGGCACCGCTCGATGGCGTTGCTGCCTTGAATCACACCCAGCACCTCGTCCAGGCGGCCTCCCTCTCGCCAGAACTGCTCCACCACGGGCTTCCTGTCCCTGGCGCGCTCGTAGGCAAGCGCCAGGGGGAGCACCGGCCGCGCCGCCAGCAGATCGGATTTCGACTCGAAATCCTCCAGATCATCGCGAATCTGATACGCAATGCCGAGCGCGTCGCTGTACTTGCTCAGCACTTCGTGCACCTCCGCCCCAGCCCCCGCATACGCCGCGCCCAGACGCAGAGCCACCTCGAAGGCCGGCGCCGTCTTTCGCCGGAAAATGTCCACCACCTCGAAGGCCGTGAGCGGCGTCCTGTGCCGGCGCCAGTCCAACTCCGCTCCCTGGCCCAGGCACAGTTGCCGGTGCCCCTCGGCCGCGATCCGGATCATCTCCGCGGTGTTGCCTCCCGCCGCGGCCAGCAGCCGGTAGCCTTCTCCAATCAGTAGGTCCCCGGCGTTCAGCGCGATTGGCACGCCGTGGGTCAGGTGCAGTGCCGGCTCGCCATAACGATCCGCGTCATCGTCCTCGATGTCGTCGTGCACGAGGGAAGCCTTGTGGAAGCACTCCACGGCCACCGCCACCTTCTTCAACGCATCCGGCGCCGGCCGGTCCGGATCTTCCTGAAGCGCGCGCCACGCGCAAATCGTCAGAAACGGCCGCCACCGCTTGCCCGCCTTCGCCAGCCATTCCCGCGCCGCTTCTTCCGCCGGGCCTTCCGCCGCGCCTCCGAAAATCTCATCCAGGGATTCCCGTGAAAACCAGCCCTCCACCTCCTTGCGCAGCGCGTCCAGATCCATGCGCCGCGTGCGGTCATCCGAGGTCAGGTGGATCACGTCCCACACCCATTCAATATCAACCGTCGTTTCCTTGCAATCGTCCTGCAAGAGCGGGATGGCGGCGCCCGGAATCGCCGCCGCTTCCATGTGCGGAAAAGCCTTCTCCAGCACCGAAAGGCAGCTCACGCCGACAATCGCCTCAATCCTGCCTGTCTGGATGAGCGCCATCACCAGCGCTGAACCTTCCGCTACCAGCACCGCGTAGCCCAGCCGTTCTGCCTCTTCCTGCAAATCCTGAATCGTGCACAGCCCGCACTGCTTGCACAGCAACCCGAACTCGTCGAACGGGGCAGGGCAGCGCTCTCCCACTCGCAGGCACTTCGGCAGCAGCAGCAGCCGGCGCTCGAACGGCACTGCGGCCAGCTGCTCGCGCCACACCTCGTTGTTCAGCAGCACGCCCACATAATTCCGGTAGTTGGGATTCAGACCCAGACGCCCCATGAGAATCCCGGTGTGCAGCCGCAACTCGTCGATCACCAGAGGCGGAAGGATCGCGCCGCCGCATTCGGCAACGTAGTCCCGGATGGCGTCCCTCAGCCGCTCCCGTTCCCTGCTCGTCGCGGGGATGGTCTCTTGCGGCGCCCGCGCCCGCTGGAGCGGAACAGGTTTCGGCAGTGACGGCATTCGCAGCATCGCAAGACCCTCTAAGTATAAGCTCCGAATCCGAAAAACCAATGCTTCTTTGCAAAGCGGTACATCCAGTTATCCTCTGGAATTTCGTTTCCGGGGTTGTGCTGGCTGGTTCTCGCTTCCAGGTTTTCCATTTCCGCCAGCGCCGTGCCGCGCTGCGTCGTGTCCCGCGCGCCGTGACGCGCCACTACTTCCCGCACCAGGTCCGGCCTTTCCAGCACCACGCATCCCCGCGTCGCTTTCGCCGCGGTCCGCCGGAAATCCCGAAGAAACTCTGACCGGTTCATCGTTTCATAGATCCCCCGCGGATCATGAATCGACTCACGGGCAAATTGCAGGATCGGGCACGGTTCGATATCGCCATACGGGCTGATGTGATGGCTCACGCCCGTCGCCATCGGACACAGCGCTTCCCCCTTGTCATCCCAATACGCGTCCACAATCGCGATCGGCAGCTTGTTCCTCATCTCCACCACGAACCGCCGCAATTGCAGCACCTGCTCCGGCCGCAGCGCCAGTTCCGGATGCGGATTCGGACCCACCACCCGGTAGGTGTGGAACCAGGCATAATGAACGCCCATCTCAATGAGACGCCGCAGCCAGCCTTCCGTCACCAGGTCAGCGAAGTTGCTCTGGCAGACGCTACTCGCCACCCCCGTGATCAACCGGTTGCGGCGGCAGTTCTCAATCCCTTCCAGCGTCTTGCTCAACACCCGCAGCCGCCCCCGCCGTTCGTCGCTCACGATCTCCGAGCCTTCCACGCTCACCAGCGGAGTCACGTTCCCCAGCCGCCGTAATTCCCCGGCAACTTCATTGGTGATCATCTGCCCGTTCGTAAACACCTGGAAGTAACAATCCGGATGCGCCGCGAAAATGTCCAGTAACTGCGGATGCAGAAACGGTTCGCCGCCCAGAATGCCGAAAAAGCTGTTCCCTTTCGCTTTCGCTTCATTCAACAGCCGGTTCATCTCCTCGAGCGAAATCTTGTGGCTCGGCTTGTCCACATCCACCCAGCAACCCTGGCAGCGCAGTTGGCAGCTCGAAATCACGGAAATGAACAGGAACGGCGGAAAATAGTCGCCGCGCTTCAGCCGCCGTTTGTAGAGTTCCACCGAACGGACGCCCTTGTAGCCGAAGTTGTATGCGAACCTGGCCAGCAATCTCGGCTCCGTCTCGGTCAACATCCGCCGGGCGAAGTTGAGCATCATGGTTGTTTCGGTTCTCCGTTGGTGATCACCGCTTCCAGCGCAGATACAAATACATCCGCCGGAACTCCCAACGCCTGCCCCGCTTTTTGCAGACAGTTCAACCGTTCCTTCATCGCCCGTTCGCTATCCCGCTCCTTGCTGAACCTCGACCTGGCCTTCTCGCTCCGATCGCGCAGCAGGGCGTAAATGTCCCCTCCGAGCAGCGCTGAAATGTCCACCTTCATCGCTTCCCGCCGCACGTCGTCGCTGCTCACCTCGTCCCCGTTGATGGGACCGTGCCGGTATTTCGGAAACATGATCGCCACTTCCGGGCACACTCGCGAACATGCCGGGCAATCCGTCTTGCAATTGTCGCGATTCCGGACGTCTATCTTCCCGTTCTTCACGCCGTACACATCGAACAGGCAAAAATTGAGGCACTGCATGCAGTTCGTGCAGCGCTTATAGTCGATCACCGGAAACCACGGCTTCCACGTTCCGGGCCGTTCCAATGCGAACTCCTCGCGCACCGCATCCGCATACTTCGCGGCTTCCTCGGGCGCCCCGTTCAGCCGCTGAAAGCGAACCCCGGGATGATCCACTTCCGGTTCCTGTTCGAAATCCCCCAGCACCAGCAGAATGCTGTTCGGAGCTACTGCCGCCGGCTCGGACGTCCGTATCGAGGAAACCGCATACCCGCGATCGAGCAAAGCCCGAACCGCCGCAACCCGGCTTTCGTTCGTCAATATCTTGCTGCCAGGGCCTTCGTACAGGACCACGCGGACAATCGGTGCTTCGAGCCGGGTCACGTCGCCGCCTCCGTCAGCTCTGCCACTATCCGATCCGCAGGCTCGGTGCGCATGTTCAAAATCCGCGCCCCCTCCTCGAGCGGAGCCTCCGCCGCTTCAAACAGCGACCGCACCGCCCGCGGATAACACGCCGCAATCCGGATCCCGCCTCGCGAGGCCAGCGCCGCCAGGCGCGCATCCTTCCGTGCCGACATTTCGCACAGGTCCGGTACGCTCTCCCACTCCACCCCGGAACACGCCAGCCGCTCCAGAACCTCGTTCTTGACCTCCGGTGCGATCACCCGGGCGTACGCGCAATGACAGTACACAATCTGCATGAGCCCGCTCTCTCGGTTCCGAGCCACCTAGACCTCTGCCATGCGATACGTCGGCACCGGCTTCGGCGGACGGAATCGCTCGGCGTGTTCGAACGTCACCTCCAGTTTATGACCTTCCGTGGCAATCCGGAGCAGCGCGTCCGTTAACGCCCCGTACAGCGCCTCCGGATCCCCTTCCGCCCGCAGATTCAGGATCAGTTCTCCACTCTGCAACTCCGCCCCGAGCGTGTGCGCCATAAATGGTTCAGCGTCTCCCCTCACCAGGTTGATCACCCCGATGTCGCCCCCGTCTTCCTCCGGCGCCAGCGTCATCTTGAAGTGCGCGACCTCGATGCCCTGCCTGCTCAGCGTTCTTTGCATCTCGACGGTCAACTCCCGCAAGAGCGCATTCCCATCCACGCTCCGCTCCCCTTCCACTTTCACCGTCGCGTTGCACCAGCCGAGCATCGCTTCACCTTCCGCGTACGTGACATAGTCCAGTTCCGGAGCCGTGAACGTGGCCAGGTCCCCGTCCAGGATCTCTCCGAACCACCCCTCCATCCCCTTCGCTTGCAGCGCGGAAATCGTGAATATTTTGGCTCGCGGAAACTCCCGCCCCAGCGCTTCCTGCAATTTCGCCCGGCGCGCCTCGTCCACAAGGTCGCATTTGTTGATGACGATGATGTCCGCTTCCTCCAACTGCTTCCTGTAGACGTACACCACTTTCGGGGCAAACGCCTTGCCCGGCTCCAATCCCAGAACCCGCAGGCTTCGCACCGGATCCACCAGCACACTCAGCGGGGCCACCGAAAACTGTTCCCCATATAGCCGCCGCAGCGGATACGCCACCGAAGCCCGCAAGTCCGTGCAACTTCCCACCGGTTCCGCCAGAAATACATCCGGCGCGCTTTCCTTTGCCAGTTGCGTTGCCGCATCCATCAGACTCTGGAACCGGCAGCAGAAGCATCCGCCGGTGATCTCCGCCACCGGCAGGCCGTTCGCACGCGCCAGCGCCGTATCCACCAGTCCGCTGCTCTGGTCGTTCGTAATGAGGCCCACTGTGCGGCCTTCCCTCACCAAATGATGCGCCAGACGCAGCATCGCCGTCGTCTTCCCAGCGCCCAGAAATCCGCCGATCATGATGTAACGTGCTTCAGACATCGGAGTCCTCTTCTAAGGAACTCGCTCGCACAACGGAGCCTCGCCGGCCGGTGGACACGCGAGTTTCTTCCGACGCCGGAAGGCCGGCGGGCCCTGTGCGAGCTTTCGAGTGACGCATCATTTTGTCGATGGTATCATCAAGCAGCGCAATGTAGCCGTGGACGTCTGTTGCCTTCGGATCGGGTACGCCCCTCACCCTGTAGAGCCACCCCTTTTCGTAAGGATCGTTGTCCGCCAGCGTAATGTCCGCCGCCAGCGCCGGGTTCGGTCCCAGAAACTGTCCCCGCGCCACGCTGTACAAATCGCTCACCGCCTTGAAACCCTCGACCCAGCCAATCGCTTGCCCCACTTCCACTGCCGCCCCCGCTTGCACGGAGAACTCATACTCCACCATATCCCCGAGCATCCGCAAAGCGAACTTCGTAAACCCGATCCGCCACACCCCTGCCTCTTCCTCGAGCAGCCAGAAATGCGACCCTGTATACCGCCGCCCCTCCGGCAATCGCGTCCCAAACCGCGATCGTTTATACGCCACCAGCCCTTCATGGCTCATCGTGCGGGAATCCATTCCATCGCCCGAACCGCCTCCACCATGCGCACGTAATCCGGCTCCGGAGTCAGATGGCTCCACGACAGCCGCAGCGCCCCCGCCTTGCGTTCCTCCTCCAACCCCATCGCGCTCAATACATGGCTGCACGCGTAAGACTGAGAGGAGCACGCCGCTCCATTGGACACGGCCGCAATTCCATCCCATGCCTCCATCACCGCTTCCGCATCGCGCCCGGGAAACGAAAGGTTGATCATGTTCGGCACTGCCTGCGCAACGTCCCCATTGAGCACAGGCTTCAATGGAGCCAGCGCCTCGAGCAATCGCTCCCGAAACTTGCGGCAATGCTCCGCCCGCTGCTCCCACTCCTCGAAAGCCAGTTCCGCAGCCAACCCGAACGCCGCAATCAACGCCACCGGCAGCGTCCCCGGACGCAATCCCATCTCCTGCCCGCCGCCATGCATCACCGCGCTCAGCGGAATACGCTCCCGCTTCCGGCGCCGCGCGATCAAAGCCCCTACCCCCTGCGGCCCATGGATCTTGTGCGCGCTTGCGCTGATGAGATCGATGCGCGGATGCCGCAGCCGGGCGATGTCCTTCCCGAAACCTTGCGCCGCATCCATATGGAAAAACGCCTCGTGTCCGGCCAGCCCATCCGCGATCTCCTCCACCGGCTGAATCACGCCCGTCTCGTTATTGACGTGCATCACACTCACCAGCATCGTCTCCGGGCGAACCGCTGCCAGCACCGCCTCGCACGCGACACGCCCCGTCCCCTCCGGACAAACACGCGTCACCGCAAAGCCCAGTTGCTCCATCCGCTCCATGGGACCCAGCACCGCCGCGTGCTCGATCGCCGTCGTCACGATATGCCGTTTCCCCCTGTCCCGGCCGTACGCCGCCAGCCCGAGAATCGCCAGGTTGTTGCTCTCCGTGGCGCCGCTTGTGAAGATCACCTCGCTGCGCGCCGCCGCCGCCACCGCCGCCACCTGCTGTCTCGCCGCTTCCACCACCCGCCGCGCCTGCTTGCCGAAACCGTGCGTCCGGCTCCCGGCATTGCCGGTTTCCTCGAAATGCCGCAACAACACCTCGCGCACGCGCGGTTCCAACGGAGTGGTGGCCGCGCAATCGAGATAGGTGGAATGACTTCCGGACAGGCTCATTCAGGCGCTGCTATTATCTCACGAGGTATGCGTCTGATCCATCCGCCTGCCGGTAGTGTCCAGGAGCATCTCGCACTCGAAGATGCGTTGCTCGCCGGCGCGGAAGAGGTCCTGAGCTTCTGGGAATCGAGCGAACCCGCCGTGGTCCTCGGCCGCTCCTGTTCTCCATCCGAATGGGTGAACATCGAAGCCTGCACTGCCGCCGGCGTCCCCATCCTCCGCCGCAACTCCGGCGGCGGAGCCGTCGTTCTTGCCCCCGGTTGCCTCAATTACTCGATGGTCTTCTCCATCGGCCGCCGTCCCGCCTGGCGAAACGTCCGCCGCAGCCTCGAAGACATCCTTCGCCGCATCGCCTCCGCCATTGGAGCCGAATACCAATCTCCTTCCGATCTCGCCATCCACGGCCGCAAGATCTCCGGATGCGCCCAACGCCGCACCGCGTTCGCTATTCTGCACCACGGCACTTTGTTGTATGACTTCGATCCGGCCCTCGCCGAGCGCTATCTTCGCGAACCGCCCCGACAGCCACTCTACCGGCGCCGCCGCACTCACCGCGACTTCCTGTCGAACCTCGTTCTCTCCCCGGTGGAAATCATGAGGCGAATGGCCGGCGCCTGGGACGTAAGAGAACCCTTCACTGCTTCCGGTCCGTAGCCGCGTCGAAAATATGATTCGCCGACGGATAGGTGCTCGAGGTCAGCCGGCACGCCGGACCGTCCCCATAAAACTCCGGAATGTGAAACCTCTTCGGCGGCGCGTACACAATGTCGCCCTCACTGGCGAGCAGCGGATGATCGATCCCTTCCATGATCCACTGCAACTGACCCCGCAGTACAATCCAGAACTCCGCGAAATCCGCGTGCATGTGACCCCTGTACCCCGGTCCGCGCTTCGGGTTGTCCCGCGCATGCCCGTAGATGAAATTACCCCGCACCCGGTTCTTGCGCTGCGCCGGCTCGCTCCAGGCGCTCTGCCCGCGGTGAGCCGCCTCCAGGTCCTCGATATTCACGTGAATCCGGTCTCCCTTGCCGCTCTTGTTCGGGACATCATCAGGATTCGGTCCCGTCGAAAGCGTCACCGGGATGTACTCGATCACCCCATTCCCGACATTCGCCGGCGGCGCATCGAACACCGGAGTCGCCGCGGCCAGCGTCACCTCGAAACGGATCGCCGGCTTATTCCCCACTACTTCAAGAGAATGCAAGTGCCGTTCGGGAGCGAACACATATGAGCCCTTCCGCGCCTCGAACTTCTGCCACCCCTGCGGTGTTTCGATCTCGAACCGGATCCGCCCTTCCTGCACCACCCACCACGCCGGCGAGTCCGGAAACAGATGCCGCGCCACTTTCGACCCCGGCGCGGCGGAAATGACGTAAGCCCGGCTATTGCCGTCGTCAATCACCAACTCGCTCCAGTTGCTGTTTCCATAGTGCTTCGCCTTTAAGTCCGCAAGCCGCGTCAACGGCTTCATCGGAGCCAGGTAAGGCGTAGGCGCGACGGGTTTGGGAAAGTAAAAAACGCGCGGCGGTTGGGCCCATATTGCAGCAGCCGCAAACAGGAAGAGACGAAGCGCGACTCGCATCTCCGGTAGTGTATCCCATCCCGCGCAAGGCGGCGCCCACAAGCCGGCAAGTGCGCGCGTCCTCTCTGTCTTGTTCTGCCGCGGGGTCAGGCGGGGAAAAATGGAGTCAGTTTTTCGAAAAACGCGCTCGCGAACTGCTTGGCTACTTCCGTCGCCGCTTCGTCGCTGGCGCCTTGCGGCAGGGGAATGGTTATCTTGACGATTGCAGTATCGGACCGGTGATATCGAATGGAATCGAACACAGTATACACTTTGGCCTTGTATTCGCTTGCCACGGTCCGCCGTGAGGTTTGATACCAGTAGATCACCAGCGACCGGTCGGTCCCTCTTGCCACAACGAACCGGTTAGCCTCCACAGGCTCCGCCTGCCCCTTCACCGGAATGAGAATCCGGTCGTTGACTACAGGCGCCCAACCGGCTCCGGGCAGGCAGTTCTTCGGGGAGTGCGGCGTCTTTCCGGTTCGCTGAGTGTGGAAATACGCAATGAACAGGCTCGCGATGTTCTTGCCGTCTGTGTCCGTGTACCACCGCGTCACTACGTCATCAGCCCGAAGGACTTCCATTGTCTCCTTATCGATCACGCCTTCCTGAACCATTCGCCATCCGGCGATTTGCTTGGGAAAAGTAGAAAGGGGATTCACCGGCTTTGCTTCCTCGGGCCGCGACATCCCATAAAAGGCCGCGGCCTGTAAGAGCAGCACGACCGTGAGAATACGCGCCGGTGGCGACGAAAGAAATCGCAGCACTGCCTATTCCCCCTTCCCGCGAAACATCCGTCCATGAATCCGGTTGATGACCTGGTGCACGAACGTCAGAATGGCAAGCGCCACCACAAACACCACCCACCCGGAGAAGCTATGATACACACCCTGCGCGTATTCCGGATTGATTTCACTCAACAGTCCGGTCAGCGTCACCCGGCTTGCATTTGCCGCGATTGCGATGGGAACAGTCGCTACCAGCAGAACCCACTTGATCCAGTGCTTTCTATCGAAAAAGTAACCGTAAACCAGGGACAGGAACGAGAGCGACAGCAGGGAACGGATGCCGCTGCAGGCTTCCACTACGGAAAGCCGCTGGCTCGGCAGCTCCAGTACATTCCCGTCTCTCAATACGGGAATGCCGAAACTCGAAAGAGCGAACTCCGCCACACGGCTCGCCAATATCTGCAGCGGGAAAGTAATCTCGTTGTACACAATCGCGGGAATCGGCACCATGAAACACAACAAAAAGAGCGGAAATGCCATGACCCGGATGGCGGCCGTTCCTCCCAGGTATAAGACGCTACCGAAGATCGACATCAGAAATGCTGTCCTCGATACGAATAATTCCACGCCCAGCCAGCCTGCAATTTCCTGAACCGCTCCGAGCGCCAGTAACAACAAGCCCCATTTGTTGCTCTTCAGCGGAGCCGCGGCCAATTCCGCTCGCTTCGTCCAGGCAATGTAGCCGGCTATTACGGGCACGAAGAAGCCATGCCCCATGTCCTCATCGTTCGCCCATTGACTCACCAGCAGGTGCAGGATGGGAGCGTAACAGAGGATCAGCAGGGTTCCGAACCAAACAATCGCCGGCACACCAAAAGGCAGCGTAGCAGCACGCGAGTCTTCCTCCGGCGCCATCTTTACTGTCGAACTCATTCCGCTACCTGTGCATCCTCTGGACTCCCCCAGTAAAACATACGCTAAGGGCGGGGGACAACCATTTCCCATTCACCATTTCCCACCCTGCGACGCTCAGCGGGCGTCGGGCAAGGCGAAGACCAGGATATTCGGCCCGCCGGCGACGGCGACATATTGCCTCCCCGCCACGCTATAGGTCATGGGCGAAGCGCGCCAGTACTGGTTCGCCGCAAAATGCCACAACAACTTCCCGTTGCCGGCATCCGCCGCCGAAAAACCCGTGTCATCACTGGCGAAAAATACGAGCCCCCCCGCCGTGCTTAGCGCTCCGCCCCAGGTCACTCCAGACCCGTCCTGAGGCAGTTCCCACTTGACTGTACCCGTCTGAATGTCAATCGCGCGAAGGAACTTCTGCGGCTTCTCATCGGGCACCCGCCTGGTTGCTCCCCCGTAAAAGGATTCTCCCTGCTTCCACCACTCCGGCGATTTCGAGTATATGCTGCACCGCTCCAGTGCCATCACATAAAAAAGACCCGTCCCGGGATGATAAGCCGTCGACATCCAGTTCGTCGCGCCCTCCACCGCCGGGCATACCTGGACGCCCTCGGCTGTCGGTTCGCTTCCCGGCAACACCCGCGGGCGCCCGTCAGGTCCGATACCGGACGCCCAAGTCAGCTTGTGAACAAACGGTTTGGCCATGAGAAACTTGCCCGATATCCGGTCCAGGACATAGAAGAATCCGTTGCGGTTCGCCTGTAACAGCAACTTCCGCGGCTGTCCTCCGAAGTTTGCGTCCACCAGCATCGCAGTCTGTTGCGCGTCCCAATCATGAAGGTCATGCGGCGTGTACTGGAAATACCATTTCAACTTCCCGCTCTTCCCATCCAGCGCCAGAACGGAATCCGAGTAGAGGTTGTCCCCCTTGCGCTCATCACCGTTATAGTCCGGGCACGGGTTGCCGGTCGTCCAGTACAGGAGCCCCGTGGACGTGTCATAGGTGCCCGTGAGCCACGTGGCGGTACAGCCATGCTCGATTGCCCGCCCCACCCACGTCTCCGACAGCGGTTCGCCGGGCTTCGGCATGCTCCAGAACCGCCATGCCTCCTTCCCCGTATCGGCATGGAACGCCGCCACGAATCCCCTGATCCCTTCATCCCCTCCGGACACGCCGGCAACCACCAGGTCTCCCACCACCAGCGGAGCTGAAGTCGATCCGTAATGCTGGCGGTAGTCCGCCATCTCGGTGTCCCATCGCAGTTTCCCCGTCCGCCGGTCCAGGCAAAGCAAATGGGCATGGTCCGTCACCAGAAATACGCTGTCGCCCAACACCGCCACTCCGCGGTTGATGCCTCCCGCGGCATCCCCCACCAACCCCGCGGTCCGCGGGCGCTGGTAATGCCACAACGGCTGTCCGTTGGTTGCGTCAATGGCGTACGCCGCATTGACGTTGGTGACATACATTACCCCGTCCACCACCACCGGAGTCACTTCCAACCGCTGTGCCCCGGGTACTGTGTATATCCACCGCATCGCCAGGCTCCTCACGTTGTCCCGGTTGATCTGGTCCAGCATGCTGTTCCGGTTCCCTGTCAATACCCCGTGGTAGGTCGGCCAATCCCCTTTCTTCGGACTGGCCAGCGAGGAAAACGGCAGCGGCTTCAGCGGCGGATGCGGGCGCTCCGCTGCCATGCTGCGCGCCGGACGGAGCGTGCGGATGTAGGCAAGCAATTCGTTCATTGCCTGCTCCGGCAGATGGAAGGCCGGCATTCCCGCGGCGGGCTTCCCATTTTGAATGATGTCCCGCAGCCCCGCCTGGTTGAGGCCCGACCGGAACAATGACGGTCCGCGTTCGCCTCCTGCGCCGTCCGCCCCGTGACACATCGCGCACTGTGCCTCGAACCGCTGCCGCGCTCCCTGCTGCCCGGGCATCGCCGCGGCAGCCAGCATCCACAACAGGAATAAACGTGCCATTATCTCGCCACCCATCGATACGCTTTCTGCGAATTCTTCCAAAAGTACTTCTCCGCCGCGTCCTGCCCTTTTGCCGTGAAGTATTCCCGCACCACCTGAAAGGCCGCTCCGTAGGGAGCAAGCTTGTCGCTCACCGGCCAGTTGCTGCCATAGACGACACGGTCCGCGCCAAAGATCTCCCACAACTCGTCGAGCGCCGGCTTGTAGTAGGCCACATCCGCCGGAACCCGGCCGTCCACCTTTCGCAACACTCCGGATACCTTCGCGTAAATCAGCGGCCGGTGCGCAATCTCCTGCAATGCGGTCTCAAACGCCGCCTTGTCCGCGGACTCCTTCGGGCGATCGGCCGGCAGGTGGTTGATCACGATCCGCAGGTCCGGAACGGCGTCGCTCAGCCGCACGACATCTGTCATCAGGTGTGGTCCGCCGATCATGTCCACTTCAAGCCCCGCATCCGACAGCATCTTCACATGCGCCACAAACTCCCGCTCCGGCAAGTCTTCCCGGCCGCTGGGTCCCCACAGATGCCCCAACCGGATACCCAGAAAAAGCCGGTTCTTGTGGAACCGCTCCAAATGCTTTGGAAAGTCCGGCTTCCCCGGCTGCAAATGGCCTACCGTGCCTACCAGGATCTTGTCCTTCGCCGCCAGGTCCAGCACCCACTGGTTGTCCTCGATCAGCGGGCTCGCTTCCACTTCAATGGTTCCCTTGATCCCGTACGGCTTCGTCAGCCGCCGGAATTCCCCGGGCAGCACCGTCCGGTAAAGCACCGGATCACCCTTGGCCGGCCAGGGAACACCTTGCGGGCGCGAAGGGTCATAGAAGTGCGTGTGCGTGTCGATGATGTTCCCGGCAATGGCCGCATCGAGGGGAGCAAGCGCGGCCGCCGAAGTGGCAAGAAACTGGCGGCGATTCATCATCGCTTATTGTACGCACCCACGGACGGGCGCTGGGAGAGGCTATCTGGAATCCGGAAAACATCACATCATGGCGGACTCCGCAATCAGCGGCCGAAATACCCGCTGACCTCCACGACCACGTGGGTACGCCGATAGGCATAGATGTCAATGGAGCCGTTGGACCCGGAGGGAACTATTGCGGAGTTCGATACGATCTGCCCCTGGAACGCATTCAGCACGGAAGCGTTAGGCCGCGGTTGTCCTGTTGGATACGCGGAGAGGAAGGGCATCGGCGATCCGCCCGGTAGCGCCGTCACATTGATGGCATAACCTCTGGCGCTGATGGGGATTCCCGAACATCCCGCCGCGTCCGGTATGGCGATGGTGCGCGCCGTATCGTCCCCATAAATTCCGCCGTTGACAGTGGAATCACTGGCGCGGCACTGCGTGACAGGAAAGTAGAACTGGCCGTTGACGCCGTCGTCGGGGGCATAATACCCGCTGATGTCGGCGAGAAAGTCGGTGGCGTTGTGAGCATACACGTCGATACTGCCTTCGCTGCCCGCCGGAATGATGACGCTGTTGGCCAGTACGCGCCCGGCGGGAGAATTGATGCTCGACACGTTGGGCTGAAGACCGCCTCCGGGCCATACCGTGATGAACTGCAGCGGCCCTTGCGGAACAGCGGTAATCGTCATGGAATACGCGGCCGCCCCGGAGGGTATCTGGCAATAGGGGGTGGCAGGCACGCGGAACCGGCGAGCTTGCCGGGCGGCCAGAGAAGGGGGCCCGAATGGCCCCTCCGGGCTGCGGTAATCGATGCGCGTGTCCAGAATGCGGCATGGGTTGAGCGGGTAGTACACAAGATTGGAGATTGTGTCATTGTCCGTGTAGTAGCCGGCAATGTCGATAATGGCATCCGTTTTGTCCGATGCGTAAACGCTGATGCCACCGCCTGTACCTGCCTTCACGATTGCGGAATTGGCCACAATGTTGCCGTCCGGCGAGCGGATGCTCCAAACGTTCGGCCGGGGTTCGCCGGCGGGCCACACGGTAAGGAAATCCACCGCGCCGCGGGGAACGAGGGTAACGTTGATGACGTAGGCTTTGGCGATGCCGGGGATCGAGCACACGTTCGACGAGGTCATGGGCAAGGTTCTGGTTTCGCCCGCATTGAGATACGGTGGTCCGAACGGACCGGTGCGGCCTTCAAAGTTGTAGATCTCGCGCGTTTCGAGAATCCGGCAGGGAGTGAGCGGCACGAAGGTCAGACCCGGGCCGCCGCTTCCCGACGTACCGGCTTGAACGATTTCGTAGCTCCTGCCGGCGATGGTCAGGTTGGAGATTCGCCGGCTGAAAGCGGTGTTGGCGAGTACAGTGAACGCCGCCACGCCCGGCCCGCTGTTGCTCAGCGGCGAGTTGATCACGACCCAACTGTCCGGCGAGTTAACGGACCAGGAGCATCCTGAGGCGGTGGTGACGGTTACGGCACCGGAACGTCCGGCGGCGGGGATGCTGATACCGGATTCACCGAGGGTATAGACACAGGCAGCGGCGGATTGCGTAATGGAGACGGACTGCCCGCCGGCACTGATGGACCCTGTCCGCGTGGCGCCGCTCTGGTTTGCGGCAATCAGCACGGGGAAACTGCCCGGCCCGGAGCCGCTGCCTGCCGATGGGAACGAGATCCAGGCAGTGTCGGAAGCAATGGCGTTCCAGGCACATCCGCCGGGGGCGGTGATGTTGATGGTTTGTGTTCCGCCCTGCGCGCCGGCCTGAATGCTCAACGGCGCGATCGTGTACTCGCAGGTGGTTCCGTTCTGATTGACCGTGGCATTGGCGGAGGCGAGGTAACTGGTAAGGGAGATGGTGGCGGCGCGCGCGGAATTCGAGGGGTTCGCCGTCAGCGAGCCGGTCAGTTGTCCGTTACCGGTTCCCGAAGCGGGCGCGTTGAGTTGTGCGAAGCCGGAGGTTTCCGCCGCGGTCCACTGGCAGGATGGGGAAGCCACCGAGACGTTGATGGAGAATGCGCCGCCGCCGCTCGGAACGGCTGGAGGGTTGCTCACGGAGACGGTACAGGGCTGCCCCTGCTGCGTGAGAGTGATCGAGGCTGGCCCCAGTTTCACGGTTTGCGACCGGGAGGCAAACGTCGGGTTGGCGAGGACGGAGATGGAGTAGACGCCGGGTCCATTCACGACACCGGGGCTGATGATCCAAGGTTCCGGGTAAAGGAAATTGGCTTGGCAGCCTACGCCTCCCGAGATGGTGACCGCGGCGGCGCCTCCCGCCGCCGGAACCGGAGCGGGCGTGCTGGCGGAGAAGTTGCAGAGGGCATCGGACTGAGTAATGACGGCGCTTGCCGATGCCTGATAGGCGCTGAGAGCAACGAAGCCCTGGCGGGAAGTTCCCTGATAGGGGTCGACGGTCAGCAGGACGTAGCCGCTGCCTTGGCCGCTCGAGGTGGCGATGTGCAGGAACGAGTCCGAGGTGCTCGCGCTCCATGCGCAAGTACCGCTGGGGAGGCTGACTGGGATCGCCACGGAGCCGCCGCTTCGGGGAACCGCGACAGTGGCCGGAGCATTCGCGAAGGTGCAGTACTGGCCGAGTTGGGACAGCGCGATGGGTTCGCCGCTGCCGGTGGTGATCTGCCCGCTTCGGGGGACGTAGGCGGGATTGGGCTGGACAACCGCGGTAAACTGGCCGCCGGGTCCGAATGTGATGGTGACCCAGGCAGGTCCGGTGGCCGTGGTCGAGCAGCCGGAGCCGGAAGGAGTGAAGACGAACGAACCGCCGTTCCGGTCGATGTTGCTGACCGAGCCGGGTGTGAACCAGCATGGGATCATGCCGTCCTGTGTGACGGTGACGGTTTGGCCCGCGATGATGATGGATCCGTTGCGAGGTTGGGAGCCGGGGTTGGCGTCGATGCGGACGATGACGCTCCCGCCGCCTGTGCCGGACGAGTTCGTCAGGTGGAGCCAGGAGGTCGCGGTGAGGGCGCTCCATGGGCATCCTGCCGCAGTGGTGACGCTGATGGATTTCGTCCCGCCGGAGGCTGGGCTGGTGACAGGGTTCGGGGCGATGGTATAGCTGCAAGCGCCGGCCTGGCTGATGTTGACGGTGATCCCGCCCACCACGACCGTGCCGGCTCGCGCGGATGGGTTGGGATTGGGATCGATGGCGAGTAGGAACGAGCCGGCGGTTCCCGCGCGTTTATCGGGTCTGAGCCAGGAAGCCGAGGGGAAGTTGACCCAGCCGCAACCTCCGGTCATGGTGATGGTGACAGAGGTCCCGCCCCCGGGGGCAACGATGGAGAGGGGCGAGGCGGTGTAATTACAGACGCCCGGATTCTCCTGACGGCGGAGCGCCTGGAACGTGCCGCTGTCCTTCACTCCGTTGCCGAACTCGATGTTGCATTCGTTGGCGGAGTCCGTGCCGCCGGTTTGTCCGGGGGTCAATCCGTACGTACCTTGCACATTGAACCGGCACACGTACTTGGCAACGCCGCCGGAACTGCCGGCGAAGTACGCCTCGCCGGGGGGAACGGTGTTGGTGTAAGTCTGCCAGGTACCGGCGAAGTTCGTCAGCACCTCATAGAAGTTGAATGAGAGCGGCGTATTGCCGGCTCCGGCGCGGCAGGCGGAGTAGCCGGACTTGATCTTGCCGAGATGTTGCACGCCATTGACCGCGCCGCGGCAGACGTACAGCGCCTGTCCATCGGTGTCCGTGCCGCCTTGAAACGCGCCGCTCGGGATGCTGCCGTTCATTGCCTGAATCCAGGGGCTGTACATCACCTCGTAGGTGGCAAAGTATCCGCCGGTCTGGCCGAACTCGATCTCACAGCCTGGGGAACCGCTCACTACCTGGCCGACCTGAAGACTGTTTTCCACGAAGGCGCGGCAGATGTAGACGCCACCGCCCGCATGGTATGAGCCGGGGGGCACCGTCCCATTCGCGGCGGAACGCCAGTCGATGGAATAGTCGGCCAGTACCTGGTAGGACGATGGGGCTACGGCAGCGCCGCGGTAATACACGCAGCCGAAGTTGGAAGAAAACTTGCCCGCGAAGGTCGTGCCTTGCTGGTCGACGGTCCGGCAGATGTAGAGCGGAACGTTGCCGAGATCGTATCCTGCCTGGACGGCGAGCGGCGGCACGGCGCCGGTTCCCGGAACCCAATTCTGGCCGACTGCCGTTTGCGCCGCCAGCAGCGCCGTGAGTAACAAAATAGTCTGCATCGCCCAAACCTCCGCGCGGTTTCGTCCGCTCATGAAATCGAGGCGTGAGAACGGAAGAAACCGTATCATTTTTCTTGATATGGATTCGCGGGCGGCTGCGCCATGATAGATTGTTACGCGGCAAATTATGGATAGCAGCACCTGGAAGCTAGTGAGTTCGGCGTTCCAAGTCGCGCTGGACTTGCCCGCCGGCGAACAGAGGGTGTTTCTGGATGCCCTTGACCCGGCGGTCCGGGAGGAAGTACATGCGCTGCTGGCGTCCTCTGAGCCGTCGGCCGCGCTCGAACCGCAGCCTCCGCCGGCCGGATCCGGACAGACGTTCGGCCCGTATCAGACGTTGGAACTCATCGGACAAGGCGGCATGGGAGCGGTATTCCGCGTGGCGCGGTGGGATGGGGAGTTTTCACAGGAAGCAGCTCTGAAGATCATCGGAGGCCGTGCGTTTGACATAGCTGCGGAGGAGCGGTTTCGCACCGAGCGCCAGATTCTGGCGCGGCTGCAGCATCCGAACATCGTACGGTTCCTCGATGGCGGGATCGAGCGGGGTAAGCGCTATTTCGTGATGGAACTGTTGCGCGGGGAGCGGATCACGGAATACTGCCGCGCGCGGTCGCTGCCCGCAAGGATCATCGTGAAGCTGTTCCTTCAGGTGTCCGATGCGATTCACTACGCGCACCAGAACCTGGTGATTCACCGCGACTTGAAACCGTCGAACATTCTTGTGACCGCCGGCGGGATTGCGAAAGTACTCGATTTCGGCGTCGCGAAGATCCTGCAGCCGGACCTCGAGCCCGGGAAATCGGACACGAACGCGCGGGCGGTCTCGCTCGATTGCGCGAGCCCGGAACTGGTGCGGGGTGAGCCGGTGACGACTGCCGCCGACGTCTACTCGCTCGGGTTGCTGCTGTATCAGTTGCTAACCGGCGTCAACCCCCAACCGTGCGGCGAATGCAGCCTCGAGGAAGCCTTACGCATCATCTGCGAGCGCGAACCGGCGCCGCCGTCCTCGATCACGCCGGAGTTGGACCGGGACCTCGAAGCGATCGTGATGAAGGCGATCGCGAAGCCGGTGCAGCGGCGGTACGCTTCGGTCCAGCAGATGATCGGGGACTTGCAGGCCTGGCTGGAGCACCGGCCGGTGTCGGCGCGAAAAATGACGGCACCCTATCTGGCGGGCCGGTTCGTCGCGCGGCATCGCTGGCCGGTGGCGGCGGCGGCGGCTTTGTTGTTGACGGCGGTGGCGGGCGTGACGGCTGTACTGTGGCAGGCGAAGCGGACCGGGCATCAGCGTCAATTGGCGGAGCGGCGCTTCAATCATTCGCGGCGGTTGATCCGGACCCTGGTGGTGGACCTGCAGGAGAAGCTTCGAGCGATTCCGGCAACCGTGGAAGTGCGCAAGTCGCTGGTGGAAGAAGCGCTGAAGTACCTGGAGGAACTGGCGGCGGACGCCGGAGACCGCCCCGACCTGCTGCTGGAGATTGTCGAGACGTATGCGAAGTTAGGGGAGTTGCAGGGATCGTTTTCGGAATCGAGTTTAGGCGATGCGGATGGCGCCGACCGGACGTTTCGCAAGGGACTCGATTTGGTGGATCGGCTGCTCGAGCGCGATCCGGCTAATGCGAAGGCGGTAATCGCCGGTTTGAGGCTGCATACCAACCTGGGGCTCTCCCAGTCAAAACAAATGACGAAGCAGGAGCGTCACCAGCATCAGGTGAAGGCGTCCGAGTTGGCGCGGAGAGCGCGGGTGTTGAACCCAAGGGACCGGCCGTCGCGGGAGTTTCTGGCTTCATCGTATTTCTACACCGCGACAGCGCGGATCGGGCTGCCGGATGAACTTGATCATTGGAACAAGGCGCTCGAATTGTACCTGGCGCTGCACCAGGAGACTCAACGGCCGAACACGCTGCGAAACGTCGCCCTGGTGAGGAAGAATCTGAGCGGGTATTGGGCGCGGGCGGGGCAGCCGGGAAAAGCCCTCGCCGAAGCTGAGCAGGCGCTGGCGATGGACGCGGAGCTGTTGCGGTCGAATCCGGCGGATCAGCGAACCGAATTGGATGTGGCCATCGACCACAACGAGGTGGCGACGGCGCTCTATAAGATGGGCCGCGGCGGCGAAGCAATTCCGCATCTGATCGAGAGCGTCCGGATCCGCGCGGCCTTGGCGGCGCGCAACCCGCGGGACGCGAGGTTTCAAGACCGGTATGCGTTCAGCCTGTTCAGTCTCTCACACGCCCTCCGGAAGCGCGATCCAAAGCAGGCTTTGGAGCACGCGGGCAGGGCTTTGGAGATCTGGAAGAAGCTGATGGCGGGGGGCGGAAATGTTCTCTACGAAATGGAGATCGCGAAAGCCAAGGTGGTGATGGGCGCCGCGCGGAACGCCTCCGGGGGGGACGGCTGCAGAGCCGCCGCGGAAGGGCGGTCGGCGCTGATGGCGCTGCCGGCGCACCTGAAGCTGGATGGGACGGTGGCCGAGATGGTGGAAGAGGCCGGCCTGCAACTGGCGAAGTGCAGATGAGCGGCGCGGGATGAGACAATCGGCAGCATGCCGGACATCACCGGTTTGCTGCGCAAGTGGAGCGAGGGAGACAAGCGTTCGTTCGAGGAATTGATCGCCGCGGTGTACGAGGAGTTACGTGTTCTCGCCCGCCGCCATCTTTCCCGCGAATCGGGGGCTTTGACACTGCAGCCGACGGCTCTGGTGCACGAAACGTTTCTGCGGCTGGTGGGACTAAACCGGACGCAATGGGCTGGACGGGCGCACTTCTTCGGAGCGGCGGCGCAGGTGATGCGCCGGGTGCTGGTCGAGGAAGCGCGCCGGCGCAGGTCCCTCAAACGCGGCGGCGGCGTGGAACCGGACGAATTGGAGAGAGCGCTTCCGGTGGTAGTGGATGCGGACATCGACCTGCTTGATTTGGACCGGGCGCTCGAGGAATTCGAGGCGATGGACCCGGCACGCGCGCGGTTGATCGAATTGCGGTTCTTCGCCGGGCTTTCCATCGAGGAGACGGCGGCTGTGCTGGAGGTTTCGGTGGCCACCGCCAATCGGGACTGGGTATTGGTACGGTCGTGGTTGCACAAGCGTCTGCGGGATGCCGGCGGAGGAGCATGAGCCGGCATCGCGGATCAACCCTCGATGACGTTCAACCACTACGCGGCGGGCTTCGGCTTCTCCGTCAGTTTGAGGAAATAGTCCACCATGTCCATGGGAACGTTCGCGTGCAGATTCACCGCGCCGCCGGCCTGGTCCACCTGAATGCCGTCGAAGAAACGCAGCATCTCCGGCTTGTCGCTGGGCGTGCTCAGCCGCCCGAAGCCGATGAGGCCGCGGAGCATATCCTTCAACTGCCTGGCTTCGTTCTCCTTGCCGCAGACGCCGGTGGCCGCGAGGCTGACACCGTTCGAGAGATCCACCGTCATCGTGACCGATTTGAGAGATTGAAAGACGCGATTGAGATTGGCGAGGTTGCCCGTTTCGGGCAGCGGCATGGGAGCAAATCCGCCGATGGCTACAGCCCAGAGCTGTCTTTCCGGGGAGAGCTTCGAAAGTTCGCCGAGAACAGCGCGCTTCTTCGCATCGTCTTCCTTGCCGCCCGAAAGCACTGTCTTGAGATGATCCGCGCGTCCGGCAAGCGCGATGGAGTCATTGACGAAGGTAACCGCACCGTCGCCGCTGCCGAAGAGCGTGTATTTGTCGAAGGGAATGCGCCTGGCGCCCTCTTTCTCGAGCGCCGCCTCGAGCGCAGCCGCATCGGTGATCCGCACGCGCGCGATCATGATGGCGTCTTTTCCGTTCGAGGCGACAAGTAATTCCTGGATATCCTTTCTCGGATCGAGGCGGGTCTTCCTGGCGAACTCGTCAAGTTGCGGAAGCTTCTGCTCGCTCACCAGGCGCTTGTAGAGCGGCGTGGTCAGCAACCGCTCCACGCTCGCTCCCGCCAGCACTACCGTATCTCCCGGAATGTAGCGTTCGATAGAGGTCTCGATCACCAGCCCCTTCCGCGGCTGCTGCGCGCACGATGCCAGCAGGAGAAAGACGCCCGAGGCCGTCAGCAAAGAATGGCGCATCAGAAGTTCCTCCTCTGAAAAATATAGACAGCCAGCGCGAGCACGGCGGCCCCGAACGCAGCGGAACTATACACCGGCACGAAACTCTCCACGCTGCGGTCCATGACGAAATCGAGCGTCATTTTCCCGATGTCATAGACCTTCGGCAGCAGTTCATACAAGCCTCGCCATAACCGCCGCGACCACTCCGAACTGAGCAGCCGCATCATGATCTTGTGCTGCGCCAGGATAGGGCTGATCACCATCAGCCCGGCCGGGATCATCACCGCCAGCGCGGTGCTTTCCAGCGTGACACCGATGAGCACCACCACGGACAGCAGAATGGCGAAAAGAAAAATAGTCGACACAATGGAGATGAGAAAATCCGGCCTCCAGATGTTTGTCTTGAAGGCAAGGATGAACCAGACGCCAACAACCAGATAGACGATATTGAAGCCAACCACCATCAGGTTGCCGAGAAACCGGCCAAGCAGCAGGTGGGTGCGGCTGACGGGCTTCGAAAGCAGAAGTTCGATGCGTCCGGGTTCGAGGACACTGGGAATCAACCCCGCCGAGGCAAACACCGCGAGAAACATCCCCCAGGTATAAAGGAAGGTGGCAATGCCCGCCTGGACCTGCTTCACCAGGCGCGCGGCGTCGATTTCCCTCCCGTTTTGCATGCCGAACATGGAGATGGTGGCCGTGGCGCCCTCCACGATGTCGATCTTCATGATGAAGAGGAAGAACAGAACCATCGCCGTGGAGAGCCCGAACAGGCCCCAGAAGATCTTGCGGGCAAAGGCCTCGCGGAAGGTGTCGAGCACAATGGCATGCGTGGTGGCGTAGGTGTGGTTAGCCATTGATGCTCCGGATGAAGACCTCTTCGAGGGTGCTGGTGGTGGGCGTGAGGGCTTCGATTTCGAACTGCTGGCCGCGCAGCAGGTCGATGGCCCGATTGGCCTCGCTCCGGCCGCTGAACTGAAGGTCGAGCACGCCATCCCGGGCAGCCGCGGAACTGGCCTGCGAGGTAATCTCCGCGCGCAGATGATCCGGCAGGGCCGCCGGCACGGTAAGGCGGTATCCCTTCCCCGCGGTGAGTTCCTTCACCTTGCCTTCCAGAACCACCTTGCCTTTGTGGAGAATGGCGACATCGCGGCAGAACGCCTCCACCTCTGCCAGCAGGTGCGAATTGACGAAGATCGTCACGCCGCGTTCTTCGAGGGAATGCAGGATGTCGCGAATCTGTTTCCGCCCGACGGGATCGACGCCGTCGGAAGGCTCATCGAGAATGAGCAGTTGCGGCTCATGGATGAGCGCCTGCGCGAGGCCCACTCTCTGAAGCATGCCTTTCGAATACTTCCCCAACCGCACGTCGCCCCACCGGTCGAGCCCCACCAGTTCCAGCAGTTCCGGGATGCGCCGTTTGCGCGCCGGGGCTTCCATGCCGGAGAGCGAGCCGTAAAAGTCCAGCATGCTGTTGCCGGTGAGGTAGGTGGGAAAACGGTGATTCTCAGGCAGGTACCCAATGGAGCGGCGCGCTTCCGGTTCGGCGGCATCGCGCCCGAACAGGCGCGCCGTTCCCGCGGTCGGATGAACGGCGGAGAGCAGCATCTTCACGCAAGTGGTCTTGCCCGCGCCGTTAGGGCCGAGCAGCCCGTATGTGGTCCCGCGCTCCACCCGTAAAGTGACGCCGTCCACGGCAAGCACCTCGCGCCCGCTCCAAAAGGAGCGGTACACCTTCTTCAGCGAATTCGTCTCTATAGCGAGTTCAGACATGCCGCACTATTCAGGACGAGATCAGGGGTTGACTTTGTTCCCCTCCGATTGCCTGGCCTCGCGGTAGCGGTCTGTCTTGACGTTCTGATCGTTCCAGTGGGGAACCGCAGAGCGTTCCGCCAGCGTCCAGACAGCCGCCAGAACCGTGCGGTTGAGCCGGGCCATGTTGTCGTAGTCGATCTTCTGCCACTCGTCGCCCAGGCCGTGGTAATCCGGAAAGAGAAACACGGCGCAGAAGGTGTGAGCGGGGATGCCGGATTCGGCATAGGCCGCGTTGTCGCTGCGGCTGAAGAAGGCGTCGGAGTTCCCCTCGTGCTTTTGGATCTCGACCCCGGTCAGCATGCCGGCGGCGGTGAATACATCGAGGATGTTCGAGTAGTCATAGCCGGTCATCCACAGGCTGTTGGCATGCGGACCCTCGCTGTCGTCCGTCCGGCCCATATGTTCGAGATTGATGTCAGCGATGGTCTTTTCGAGCGGGAAGATGGGATGGCGGGCGTAGTAGTAATCCCCCAACAGGCCCTGCTCCTCGCCGAAGACGGTCATGAACACGATGGTCCGGCGCGGGCGCTGTTCCATGGAAGCCATGGCCGAGGCAATCTCGATCACTGAGACCGTTCCGCTGCCGTCATCGTTGGCTCCGTTGTAGATGCCGTCGCCATTCTCCGGGGCCGTGGTTCCGATGTGGTCATAATGAGCCGTCACCAGCAGGTAGGTGTCTTTCAGCTTTGGATCGGATCCGGGGAGGATTCCGATCACGTTCTTCAACTCCACTGACGATTCGCCCGGCTCCGGGATGCGCAGCGATACCTTCGCGGCGGTCTCACCCTCCGGGAGCGATTCAAAAGCCGCGGCCAGTTCATTGGAATACACCGCAAGAATGCCCGAATCCGCCTCCTGGCGGGGCGGCCGGCTGTCTTCGGGATCGATAAGCTGCCCGTGAATGCCCCCGCCTACCGAGCCTTTCCGAACGATCATTGTTGCCGCCGCCTGGAGGCGCTCCACCTGCCGGTCGAGATCCCGCAAGCGATGAGCTTGTTTCGCCATCTGGGAAGGGGCAGGCGCAGTGAGCAGCACCACTTTCCCCTCCAGTGCGCCTTCCGGCAGATGGTTCAACCGGCCCAGGTTCTCCAGGGAGGCTTTGTAGACTGCGGCGTCCCGGATATCCCGGGCCTGGGGGTTGAGAATGGTGAAGCGCGTTCCGTCAAGCCGGATCCGTTCGCCGGCTCTTTCAAAAGTCATTGTGACGGCGCCGGCGGGGACCGTCCTGTACTTCCAGGGAGCCATTTGGAAATAGCTGTTCGTTCCAGGAATTGGCTGGAGGCCGGCGCGGCGGAACTGGGCGGCAATGTATTCGGCGGCGATGTCGAGTCCGGGGGAGGGGGTGTTGCGGCCCTCGAGAAGATCGGAGGCGATGAAGGAGAGATGGCCTTTGAGGGAATCCGGAGAGATGCGGTGGAAGGCGCTCGAGACCGCCGGAGGCAGGTGCGCGGCGGTGGGCGGCTCTGCATAACAGAGGAAGACAACCGTGCACAAGGCCGTAATTACTGGGGTCCGGAAGGCCATTGACCTATTCTAGCTTTCCTTTGGACACCCCGGCCGCTCGAAGGAAGGAAGGGAAGAAGGCGGGGAGTGGGCGGAAGCATCTCTTTTGGATAGGACGGGCTATCACCGGAGTTGGGTACGGCGGAGCTTAGCGTGAACTTCCCGGCCGTTCTAAGTGGTTATTCCGGCGGGAGTAAGCTGCGCTCAGGGAAACAACGGCGCCGGACGCCGCGTCCAACAAATTGGGAGGACTGGAGATGACGGATTGGCTCGAAGAGGGAGACCGCGCTCGCCGCGCGGGCCGCTTTGCGGCGGCGGAGGAGGCATACCGCAAGGCCATCGAGGCGGCGAGCCGGAATTTACCGTCCGGGACCTACGGAAGCGAGCATCTGCCGCTGGCCGAAGCCGAGATAAAAATGGGGCGTCTGTATGAAACCTGGGGCCGTCCAAGGGCGGCCGAAGCGCATTACCGCGAAGCCCTGCGCATCTATTCGAACGTGCAGGGAGATGAATACTTTGAACTCGCCCTGGCGCGGGATCGCGTTGCCGTGCCCGAGCCGGAAAGGGCTTCGGGTGTGCGCTTCGTTGGGCCATTTCTGAGAAGATGGAAAAATGCCCCATGATGGAAAGCTCTCCGATGAGGAGATCGCCACAGCTCTCGAAACCCTGCCCGGTTGGGAAGTAAGGGCGGGAAAGCTTCACAAAGAGTACCGTTTTCCGGATTTCGCGCACGCGATGGGATTCATGGTCACTTCGGCCTTTGCCATCGAAGCGATGAACCATCATCCGGAGTGGTTCAATGTCTACAACAGGGTAACCGTGGAATTGATCAGCCACGACGTGGGCGGAATCACGCAACGGGACGTCCGGCTTGCGGGGAAACTGGAAGAAACCGCCAAGAGGATGTCATGAGATCAGCCGCGCTGCTGTTGATGCTTGCGCTGGCCGCGGCGGCGCAGCAGCCGTTTGCCGGCGCGGGCAATCTCGACGAGGTGATCGGCAAGGCAATCGACGACGGCCAGGCGCCGGGAGCGGTGTGCCTGGTGTGGCACGACGGGAAGGTGGTATACCGCAAGGCGTTCGGGAACCGCGCGCTGACGCCTGCCAAAGAGGCGATGACGGCGGACACGATCTTCGACGCGGCGTCGCTGACGAAGGTGGTAGCCACGACCGCGAGCCTGATGAAACTCTTCGAGCAGGGAAAACTCCGGATTTCCGATAAAGTGACTGTCTATCTGCCCGAATTTCAGCACGGCAAGAGCGACATCACGATTCGCCAGTTGATGACCCATTTTTCCGGACTGCGGCCGGACCTGGACCTCGAGCCTGCCTGGAGCGGCTACGAAACGGGTATCCAACGGGCGCTGGTGGATAAGCCCGTGGCGCAGCCGGGCGAGCGGTTCATCTACAGCGACATCAATTTCATCCTGCTCGGTGAGATTGTGCGGCGTCTGAGCGGCAAGCCGGCCGATGAATTCGCCAGGGAGGCGATCTTCCTGCCGCTGGGGATGAAGGATACCGGATTCAAGCCTGCCGCAAGCCTGCGCGGGCGCATCGCGCCCACAGAGCAGTACCCCGGCATGAGCGCTCCGCTACGGGGCGTGGTGCACGATGAAACCTCCCGTTTCATGGGTGGAGTGGCCGGGCATGCGGGCCTGTTCACCACGGCCGACGACCTGGGCCGGTTTGCCGCCATGATCCTGAACAAGGGGGAGTTTCAAGGCAAGCGCGTTCTGAGTCCGCTGACCGTTCGCAAGTTCACGGAACCGCAGACGCCTCCCGATCAGACGATCTTGCGCGGTTTGGGATTTGACATCGACTCGCCGTTCTCCTCGAATCGCGGGGAGCTGTTCCCCATCGGCTCGTTCGGACACACGGGGTTCACCGGCACTTCGCTGTGGATGGACCCGCTGACGAAGACGGCGGTGATCCTGATGACGAACAGCGTCCACCCGCATCGCCGGCCGCCCGTGACGCAATTGCGATCGAAGGTGGCGACGGTTGTCGCGGCGGCATTGGGAGTAGATACGCCTGGGGTCACGCTTACGGGGTACAACGAGACGCTCAGCGGGCCGGGCGGCCGCCGGGCCGTGGCGCGCAATGGGACGGCGTTGGCCGGGATTGACGTGCTCGAGTCGGAGAACTTCGCGCCGCTGCGCGGTAAGCGCGTTGGCCTGATCACGAACCATACGGGGCTCACGCTGGAGGGCAAGCGCAACATTGACCGCATGGTGGCCGGCAAGGTGAACCTGGTCGCCCTGTTCTCCCCGGAACACGGCATATTAGGGAAGGAAGATCAGGAGAATGTAGGCGACACGAAGGACGCCTCCACGGGGATCCCGGTTCACAGCCTGTATCAGGGCGAGCGGCGCGCGCCGAACCGCGAGATGCTCCAGGGCGTTGATGTTCTCGTATTCGATATCCAGGATGTGGGCGCGCGGTTCTATACCTATGCATGCACGTTGTGGAATGCGATGGAGGAGGCTTCGAAACTGGGGATACCGTTCATGGTGCTGGACCGGCCGAACCCTATAACGGGAGTACGCGTGGAGGGGCCGGTACTGAATTCGGACCTGGAATCCTTTGTCGGCTGTTTTCCCCTACCGTTACGGCATGGAATGACGATAGGAGAGATGGCGCGGATGTTTCACGACGAGCGTAAACTAACGGGAAAACTGGAAGTGGTGGCAATGAAGGGTTGGCAGCGAGGCGACTGGCTGGATTCGACGGGCCGGGGATGGGTAGATCCCTCGCCGAACATGCGCAGCCTGACGGCGGCGCTGCTGTACCCGGGTGTGGCGATGCTCGAATACTCACGCAATTACTCGGTGGGCAGAGGAACCGATACCCCTTTCGAGCAAGTGGGCGCAGATTGGATTGACGGAAGAGAGTTGGCCGCCAAGCTGAACGGGCGGCATATCCCCGGCGTCCGGATGTATCCCACCACGTTTACGCCGGCGGCGCCTCCGCTCAAAGGGGTGGTTTGCCACGGAGTCCGCTTTGTGATCACGGACCGCGAGCGTTTCAACAGCGCGCGGCTGGGGATGGAGATTGCGGTGATGCTCGAGAAGCTCTATCCCGGCAGGATTCCCTTCGAGCGGAACGCCAAGTTGATAGGAGACCGGAAGACCATCGAGGCTTTCCGCGCCGGGACCGATCCCCGAACGATCGAATTGAACCAGGAGGAATCTCTGCGTGCATTTCTCGCGATTCGTGAGAAGTATCTTTTGTACCGTTAGCATCAGCCTGCTATGTGCCGCGATTGGGTCAGCAGGGGACACGCCCAAGGAATACCGGAATCTGCCGCGCGAGAGCGGCTGGTATCGCGGCCAGCCGGTTCATTTCAGGGTATGGAACCGCATGGCGCTGGTGGAAGGGGATATGTTGCTGGGTCCGGTGGAGGAGTTGCTGCAAGCGCCGGAGGCAAAGGGCCGGGAGCGCGCCGATATTGCGATTGCGGGCGACAAGTACCGCTGGCCGGGCGGCCTCATCCCCTACGAAGTGGATCCGAACCTGCCGAACCCGGAGCGGGTGACAAAGGCCATCGAGGAGTGGCAGGCAAAGACATCAGTCCGCTTCCAGCCGCGGGCGGGCGAGGACGACTATGTCCGCATCAACCGTGCCGCCAGCGGCTGCAATTCCGCCGTGGGCCATGTGGGAGGACGCCAGACAGTAAATCTTGCCGATGATTGCAGCACCGGAAACACGATTCACGAGTTGGGCCACAGTGTGGGGCTGTTCCACACGCAGTCGCGAATCAACCGCAACCTCCATGTGCGGATTCGTTACGAGAACATCGACAAGGACTACTGGGACCAGTATGACCAGCAGCTTCTGAACGGCGTGGATATCGGGCCCTATGACTACAGTTCGATCATGCATTACGGTTCCACCGGATTCACGCGCAATAACCGGAATTCGCTCGATACGGTGCCGCCGGGAATTCCAGTGGGGCAGCGCGGCGGGCTTTCGCCCGGCGATGTGCAGGCCATCGCGCGGATGTACGGAGAGCTTCCAAAGGAAGTGACCATCTCGACATTTCCCTTGGGGCTGACCATTACCGTGGATGGGGAGCGATACACGGCTCCGCGGTCGTTTACCTGGGCTGCCGGGGAGACCCACACTCTGAAAGCGGCGGCAGGGTTCGTGAGCGCTTCGCCGAACAACCGGCTGCGCTTAGCCAAATGGAGTGACGGCGGGGAGGCGGAGCATACGATCACGGTGGGGGACGAAACTCTGTACATTGCCAGCTACGCGCAGCAATTGCGGCTGCGAACGGCGGTGGTTCCCTCCGGCAGCGGCTCAGTGCAGGTGGACCCGCCTTCCGAGGACGGCTTCTACAACTACGGGCAGGTGCTGCACATCCGAGCGGCGCCGCAGGACGACTTCCAGTTTCTCTCCTGGACGCCGGGCGCCGGGGCGGCAACCTATCTTGCGGCGAACGGGCAAGGCAATGCGTCCAACCCCGTGGAACTGGTACTGCGCAGCGAGAACGCTTTCTATGTGGCGAACTTCACGAAGAGCCCGATCACGACGGTGACTTCGAATCCCGCCGGCGCAGTGGTGACCGTGGACGGAACCGCGGGATACACCCCTCGAGCCTTCGTCTACGAACCCGGGAGCACGCACACGGTGTCGGTTGCGGATCAGCAACTGGTGGAAGGCGATACCGCGAGGCTTCAATTCCGCGAATGGTCGAACCAGGGAGACCGGCGGCAAACCATCACCTCGGGGAGCGACCCGCTGACGCTGACGGCATCGCTCAACAAGCAGTACCAATTGTTGAGGTACCTGACCTATATCCGGGTGACCACAGCCTCTGCGCCTACATTTGCCAACATCGTTACCACGCCGCTGAATGACGACAGGTTTTACGATGCCGGATCGACGGTTCAGTTTTCGGCGCAAGGGCCGGAGAATGTACCCTTTTCGAATTGGTTTTACGACCTTGGCTCGTCAAATGCAACGCAGCAACTGGTGATCAACCAGCAGGTGGCTGTGTCGGCGAACTTTCTCTCGGCGCCATTCTTCAATGCCTCGGCGGTGGTAAACCACGCCAGCAGGCAGCCGGATCCCGCCGCGCCCGGCGCCTTGATGATGTTGTATACGCCGCGAATCGGGCCGAAAGAGGAAGTGGTGTTGTCCGCGGGCGACGACGGCAGATACCCCACTTCCGCGAACGGGGTTACCGTGCGGTTCGGAGATACGCCGGCGCAGATTGTAAAGCTGGGGGAGAATTCGGTGACGCTGCTGGTGCCGGCGGAAGTGGGGGCCAAATCGTCGGTGGTGGTGGCAACGCGTTCGCCGCAAGGGAATTATTCGCGGACCATCGCGGCTGCGCAGGCCGCCCCGGGGATATACACGATGGATGGATCGGGTGCGGGACCGGCGGCAACAGAGTGGCCGGCCGCGCGCGGACAGGAGTTTCGTGTCAAAGTGACGGGAATTGGGAAGGATCAGCCGCTGAGCGCGGAGATTGGCGGGGCGCCCGCCATGGTGACGAATGTCGAAGCCGGCAATCTGCCCGGCAGCTACGTGTTGACCATTGCGACACCGGAGGACGCGCCGGTGGGCACGGCGGTGGATTTGGCGGTGCTCGCCGCCGGAGTCAGAAGCCAGTTTGGGGTTACCATCGAGGTACAGTAATCCCCATGGTCCATGCTCAACAAACGGCCTCTGTCCTGCGCGGCGCCTCCGAGCCTGCCGTCGCGGTGCGCCAAGGAGTGGCGCGCCGCATTCTCCGCACCGCAGAGTTGATGACCGTGGTCATCGACTTCAGCGGAGGTCCATGGCGGGAACCAGACCCGCATCATTCGCATCCGCACGAGCAGACCACGTATGTTGCTTCAGGGGAGATTCTGTTCCTCGCCGAAGGGAGCGAACCGGAGAGGCTGGGGCCGGGGGATCTGTTCGCGGTACCCTCGAACGTGCCGCACTCGATCCAACTGCTCTCGGAAAGCGCGCGGCTGGTGGATACGTTTCATCCGATCCGGGAAGACTTCCTGTAGGAAGGACACGCTGCTCCGGCAAGTGAGGGGGCAGCAGGGATGGAACCAGCGCCTCATGGTGAGTCAGGGAGCGTTTGGTGAACGAGGTTTTCGCGTGAGAATTCGGGAATTCCGGCTGGTATAATACCTTCTGATTCGTAGTTTGATATCGACGGGAATTTCGCATGAGCCCCACCCAAGAGCCCGCTGCGATGCCGTGCAGCCCGCGCGTGTTCTTGAGCTACAAGAGTCATGCCGACCCGGATGAGAGTGTGGCGCGTGCGCTGGCGGATACCCTCCAAGGACAGAACTTCCACGTGTTCTTCGACCACATGATCTCTCCGTCCGAGATCTGGGCGAAGCGAATCGAAAAAGAGGTACGCGCTTCCGACTGGCTCATCGTGCTGTTGAGCAAATCCTCCTGCGAAAGCGAAATGGTGCTGGGCGAGATTGAATTGGCTCGGGATGAGGCGTCGCGTTCCGCGGGCCGGCCGCGAATTCTGCCGGTACGCATCGCTTTTGACGGTCCTTTACCGTATCCGCTCGGCCCTTACCTGAACCAGATTCAGCATGCCTTTTGGGACGGGAGAACGGGAATGCCCGGATTGATGGAGCGGGTTCTGGCGACTCTGTCGGGGGGGCGCAACCCGGGCGGAGATGTGCTTTCCCCCTCGGAGAGAGAATCCACGGGACGGCCTCTGCCATCCGCTCCCTTGCGCCCTCCGGGAGGTACGGCCGATGCTTCCGATCCGTTCTACATCGAGCGAAGGAGCGAGCGCACGGCGGTTCGCCTGATCGCGATGCGCGGACAGACGATCATCATCAAGGGTCCGCGGCAGACTGGAAAGAGTTCGCTGCTCAACCGGCTTGCCTCACGGGCGATGGAGAGCGGAAAAAGGCTTGCCTTGCTCGATCTACAGCTATTCGATCAGTCAACTCGAAGTGATCCCAACCTGTTTTTCCGGCAGTTTGGGCGCGCGATTGCCGACGCGCTCGAACTCTCGCCGCCGGAGGAGTCAAGCGGGCCGGCGGGCGCTTACATCCTCAACTGCACTTCTTTCGTGGACAGACAGGTGCTGCAAGCGTTGGATACCCCTGTTCTGCTGGCAATCGACGAAGCGGATCGCGTGTTCGGGTCTCCGTTCCAGATGGATTTTTTTGCGATGCTGCGGAGTTGGCACAACCTGAGAGCGCATCCGGGTAAGCGCGATCGCTGGGGACGGCTCGACCTGGCGCTGGTGAGCGCCACCGAACCTTACATGTTCATCGATTCGGAGACGCAGTCCCCGTTCAATGTCGGCGAGGTGTTACGGCTCGAAGATTTTTCCCTCGAGCAATTGGGAATCCTTTGTGAAATGCACGGGCATCTCTCGAACCCGCGCGACGTGGAGCGCCTGTTTGAATTTTTCGGCGGCCATCCCTACCTGACGCGGAGGGCACTGTACGAGGTGGCTCAGGGCGAAGGGAACACGACGCTCGATTTCCTTTTCGCGCAGGCATTGGAGGACCGCGGCCCGTTGCGGGACCACCTGCGCCATTACTGCCTCGGGCTGGAACGCTATCCCAAACTCGCGGAGGCGTTTGTGCATATCCTGCACGACGGCTCCTGCGAGGACGATACGGTGTTCTACAGACTCGAGGGCGCCGGTCTCGTGAAGAGGGACAGGGACCGGGTGGTTCCGCGGTGCCTCCTTTATGCCCGATACTTCCACTCCCACCTCCGGCTCCGGTAATGGCCTGCCGAACTTCGTGGCCGGAGGCGCGGTACAGGCCGGCAACGGGATCTATCTCGCGCGCGGCGCCGATCACAGGTTATTGGAACTCTGCCGGCGGGGCATCTTTGCGCATATCCTGACTTCGCGCCAGATGGGGAAGTCGAGCCTCATGGTGCGCACGGCGGAGGAGTTGAA
The DNA here is from genome assembly GCA_020847975.1 of Bryobacterales bacterium. Lineage (GTDB taxonomy): Bacteria > Acidobacteriota > Terriglobia > Bryobacterales > Bryobacteraceae > CADEFT01. The sequence continues at coordinate 60,137 of JADLBD010000014.1, forward strand.
CGGTGAGAATTTCCGGTGCGTTACCGTCGACCTGACGGAGCTGGGAAGTCTTCTCACGGCGGAACAGTGGTATTGCGGGATCGTCGAATCGGTGGCGGACCAACTGAATTTTCCCGATGCGCGAAGCTGGTGGCATGCGCAGGGAAACGTAGGCATCGGTCAGCGATTCATCCGCTTTTTTCGTGAAATGATCATGCCGGCGATTCCGGAGCGGGTCGTTATTTTTGTGGACGAAATCGACAGTACGCTGCAATTGCCCTTCACCGACGACTTCTTCGCGGCGGTACGGGCGCTCTACCAGTTGCGCGCCAACGCGCCTGTCCTGAACCGGCTGGCCTTCGTCCTGATCGGAGTGGCCTCGCCGGACGATCTGATGAAAGATGCGCGGAGAACGCCGTTCAATATCGGGGAGCGGGTGGAGCTTACCGACTTTACTGCCGTCGAGGCAGGGCCGCTGGTGGAGCGGCTGCACCTCGACCCGCTGGCGGCGGCCGTGTTCCTCGATTGGGTGCTCGGGTGGACGAGCGGGCATCCGTACCTGACGTTGCGAGTATTTCGCAAATTTCAGGAGGAGGAACTGGACTGGGCGCCGAATGATGCCGTTGTCGAGGAACTCTTTTTCGGATCGAAGAACAATCCGGACAGCAACCTCGAGTTCGTTCGCAAGATGCTGTTGAAGGACGACCCCATTCGCCGCGGGGTCCTCGCCACCCTGCAGGCAATCCTGCGCGGACAGGGTGTTCGGGACGATGGCCCGAGCGAAATCCGGACGTGCCTCAAGCTTTCCGGGGTTGTCACCCGCGTTCAGGATGTCTTGCGAATCCGCAACCTGATCTATGAGAGGACCTTCAACGAGGCATGGCTGCTCAGGGTGCGAAGGGATCTGGAGAGAAAAGAGTCGCCGGCGCTCGAGGAGGAGGCGAAAGAGGCGGCCCCGCGGGAGGAGCGGACGGGCGCAATATCCGGTGAAGAGATTACGCAAGCGCACCGATTGGCGCGTGCGGCGTCGAGGGCGCGAAGCTCGGAACAGGAAGTGGAACTCGCCGTCCTGCTCGCGGTGGAATCGGTGAAAATCTGGCCTGACCGGGAGGCGCTCCAGATTCTGCGGGAAGATCTTCCGCTGTTGCGAAAGATGCGGCACGAGTACGATCACCGTCAGCGGGTGACTTCCCTTGCCTTCAGCCCCGATGGCAGGTATGCGGCGAGCGCCGGGGAAGACCGGGTAGCGAGGGTGTTTTCCCTCGCCGAGCGCGCCGAAGTAGCTACCTTGCGGCACCGTGACCGGATTGCCCATGTGGTGTTCAGCCCGGACAGCAGACTGGTGGTGACATCGAGTTGGGACGGCACGGTAAGAGTCTGGAACCTGCGTGGCCAGCCGCTGGTGGAACTCCCTCATGGGGATTGTGTCCAATCCTCGGAGTTTTCGAACCTGGGAGGCATGCTGGCAACCGCCTGCTGGGATCATAAGGCCAGGATTTGGGATCTGCGGCGGGTGCAGGAGGAAATAGCGGGTCTCTACGCCGCTGTGCAACACGATGACCGGGTTGCCGCGGCTTCATTCACTAAAGACGAAGACCTTCTGCTGACCGCCTCATGGGATCGTACGGCCCGGATCTGGGACGTCGCCAGCCTGTCGGAGCGCAGCCGGATGGTTCACGAAGGCAGGGTGGTGGCGGCGAAGTGGAGCCGTGACGGGAAGACGGTGCTCACGGCAAGCGACGACGGAACGGCAGCGGTTTGGGAGGCGGGGACGGGCCGGCGAGCCGCGGTTATGCGGCATGGGAACCGGGTTACGAGCATCGCGTTTTCCGCAATTCCGCGATTAGCGGCTTCGGGTTCGGAAGACAAGACGGCCAGGGTCTGGGATACACTGACGGGCCGGCAGGTGGTGCGCAATGCGCATCTGGCAAGGGTGATTGCCTTGGACTGTGACACGCACGGTCACCTGGCGTCGGCAAGCGAGGACGGGACCGCGCGCATTTGGGCACTCGAGACGGGCCGGGAGGCGGCCCGTCTTCCGCATCGGGGACGGCTGACTGATGTTGTGTTTTCCCCGGATGGCAGCCTGGCATTGACCGGCGCCGACGACGGGAACGTGCGGTTGTGGGAAGTGCGCACATCCGCGGAAACGGCATGCTACCAGCATCGCGACCGCGTTCGTGGGATTGCCTTTTCGCCGGATGGAAGCCATCTGCTCTCGGGCAGCGAGGACCGCACTGCCAGGGTGTGGCACTATGCGAAGGCGAGGGAGGTGCTGCGCCTGACGCATGAAGGCCGCATCACTTCGGTCGCATTTGCGAACGAGCACAGTTACATGGCTACGACGGGGGAGGATGGACAGGCCTATGTCTGGGATTCCCGCGGCTTGACACGCGCCGCGCTGCCTCATCCATCATGGGTTTACTGCTCGTCGTTTCACCCGAGACAGCCCCTACTCGCATCGGGTTGTAACGATGGGAAGCTAAGGCTCTGGAACTTCGTCACGATGCGTGAGCCGAGCGAATACATCCACGGGGGTCCCGTCCGATCGGTGGTGTTCTTGAGGAAAGGAAGGTGGGTTGCGACCGGGGGCTCGGGACCAAGGGTGCGTTTGTGGTACGCCGAACAGCCTTCCCAGTCGCAGCCCCTGCGGGAAATAGATTGCGACGAGGAGGTGTATTGCCTGGCGTCCCATCCGGAGCAGTCGCTGCTGGCAAGCGGCGCCGCCGACGGGGTGACGCGGTTGTGGGATATGGAGACCGGGCGCGAACTGCAGCGTTTGGCGGCAGAAGGTGGCGTGTACAGCCTGGCGTTTCATCCCTCGGAAAACTTGATCGCCGCCGGATACGGAGACGGCATGGTTCGCATCTGGAATCTCGAGTCCGGTTTGGAACTGATCCGCTGGCGGGAGCATGGAGCTGTGGACGGGATCGCCTTCCACCCTTCCGATAAGGTGGTGGCGGTTGCCGTGGAGGAACGGGTTCAGATGTGCTTTTGGGATCGGGAAGAAATGGCGGCCTACGCACGGGGTCGCATTTCGCGCAAGCTCACGGCCGCGGATCTGGACCTGGCATCCGATTTCGACATTGTGTCCTGAGCGAAGCTCAATTCCCGAGCGAAGAGGCAACGGGCTCGCGGAAGGTGACGCGATCGTAAAGGAATCCGGCCAAGCCCCCGGCCATCGCTCCGATCAGCGCCCCTTTGGGGTTTCGCGACAGCGCGGCTCCCAAGGCGGCCCCCGAGGCTGCTCCTCCCGTAATGATGATGACGCTATTCTTCAGGATTCTCGGAGGTTTCTGCGCCGCTGGCCGGCGGGTGGCATCCTGTGCGGCATGGATCTTCCCGGACCATTGGGTAGCCATGCTGGTCACCAGGCCGGCGGCGTCGAAGAACTCCTGGGTTTCCGGCGGAAGTTGCGCAGTGGACGCCCGTGGAGCAGGAAGCTCCGGAGGCGCGGAAGGGGCCTGGGCGCAGGCCGCGATGGCGCCAGCGGCGGCGGCGATCGCAAGCCGGCTGAGCGGACGAATAGCGTGCATAAGGTACCCTCGGTCAGCATGGACGCGTCAACCGGTGGAGGGTTTCGCGCGATTTGATTAAAGTTTCTTCTCGAGGTAGTGAATCTCGAACGGCTTGTTGGTAATGAAGAGTACCGTGACATCCTGTTCGGCCGTGGCGCCGTGCTCCATGGCCATGCCTTCCGGAAACCAGATGAACGAACCGGGCTCGAAGCGGCCGGCGTTTGTGACCAGCGTACCTTCCAGCACATACATACCATGGGCGCAGGGGTGGGTGTGGAGGGAGTTCAGGAATCCGGCGGGATAGCGCACCAGGCGCACCTCCATGCCTGTGTCGGGGTCAGTAATCAGGTTCTTGCGGTACAGATTGCGTCCTACGTGTTCGTTGAAGCGTTCTTCCCAGGGGAGTGCGTTCGCGTCGATGGCGATGAGTTCAGCGGGCATGTGTCTGATTTTACCGCCCGGATGCGGGTTCAAACACCCCGCCGGTTGCCCCACAGGTCGACATGTAGGCGCGGCGAATAGCGGAAGCCGAGTGATTTGCAGGCTTCCACCACCCACTGGGCGCGTTCGCGGATCTGATCGGGGGCGGTTCCTTCAGCCATCAGGAGAACCTTGGCGCGGTCAGCGTGGATCTCCCGGACAATGCGCTCGATCTCTTCGGTGTCCTTCGGCTGCTGGACGACAAACTTGAGCTGGTAATCGTAGGTCCGGATCAGTTGCCGGAGAACGCCGGGTTGGTAGCGGAGCCGTTCATGCTGCTGCGCCCAGCGTCCGCTGTCCATCTCCCAGGGAGTGGAATTGGCGAGCTTTGGGGAGATGCTCATGAGATCACACTCCACGTTCCTGAAGACAGTGCCGGCCGTTTCGATGGTGATATGCTGCTGCATCCGGAGGAGTTGCGCGGTGAGGAGTTCGATCTCCGGTTGAATCATCGGCTCTCCTCCGGTAATGACGACGTAGCCTTTGGAATCGGCGCGAACCGTGTCGAGAATCCGTTCGAGGCTCCAATCGAGGCCCTCGGGGTTCCAGGAGGTGTAGGGAGTGTCGCACCAGCGGCAGCGCAAATTGCACCCTGAGGTACGGACGAAGACCGACGGCACTCCGGCCAGGACGCCTTCGCCCTGAATGGAGTAGAAAATTTCGGCAATCTTCATAGGCGCGGGGCGAACTTGTAGCCGAAGAAGAAGCTCGCCTCGATCATCCATTCCCGCTGCTGCTTCAGGTCCTTGGCTTTGGGCCCGGCGGGTAGAAGCAGCACCTTGTGGCGTTCGGCGTCCACCTCCCGGACCAGGTTCACGACCTCTTCCATCTCGGCGCGGTCGGTGAGCGTGAATTTCAACTGGTAGTCGTAGGCGCGAAGCAGTTGCCGGATGGCATCCACGTCGTAGTCCGGCCACTGAGGGTCTTTCCCCTTCCTGACAATGGCTGGGTTGCGGAGGCTGACGTTGATGCTCATCAGATCGCAGGGTACCGTGGCGGAGATGGCCCCCGAGGTCTCGATGGTCACGTGGTTGTCGATGCGGCGCAGTCCGTCGGTGAGTGTGCCGAGTTCCGCATCTTCGAGCGGCTCTCCGCCGGTGATGACGGCATGGGCGTACCACTGGCGGCGAACCTTCGCGAGCAGCGGGCCGAGGAAGACATCCTCTTCGGATTCCGGCTTCCAGCGCTGCTGCGGCGGATGGCACCAGGTCTGGCGCGGCGGACCTCCGGCGAGGCAGAGGAAGGCGGCTGGGGTTCCGGCGAGCATTCCCTCGCCCTGAATGGAATAGAAGATCTCGGAGAGGATCATGGGGCTGGGTACTCCAATGGATCAATCAGTTTGGCTTCGGCGAAACCTTTGCGGCGCAGCAGGCAGGAATCGCAGGCGCCGCAGGGGCGTCCCCCTGGGCCAGGATCATAGCAACTGCTGGTGAGCGAGAAATCGAGGCGGAGTTCATCTGCCAGTTTGACGATTTCGGCTTTCGAGAGACGCAGCAGAGGAGTGTGGATCCTGGTGCGCAGTTTCCCCTCGACGCCCGCCTTGGTGGCGAGATTGGCCATGCGCTCGAAAGCCTCGATGAATTCGGGACGGCAATCGGGGTAGCCGGAATAGTCAATAGCATTGACTCCAAGGAAGATGTCGGCGGCCTCGAGCACTTCTGCCCAAGCCAAAGCCAGGGCCAGAAACACGGTGTTCCGGGCGGGAACATAGGTGACCGGAATTCCACAGGCCATTTCTTCCGCGGCGCGATGCTTGGGGACCGCGATTTCTCCGGTAAGGGCGGACCCTCCGATCAGGCGTAGATCGACGTGGAGGACGCGGTGGCCGGCGGCCCCGAGGGATTGTGCGACCTTGGCGGCGGCCTCGAGTTCGAAACGATGGCGCTGCCCGTAATCGATCGAGAGCGCGTAACAGGCGAAGCCCTCCCGCCGTGCGTAGGCGAGACAGGTCGAGGAATCAAGGCCTCCGCTCAACAGGCAGACGGCTTTCATTTTGCGACCTTGGGCAGCCGGAAAGCGAGCAGGAATCCGAGCACCGGAAAGAGGACGAAGGACCGCAGCACCTGGTGCAGCGAATAATGATCGGCGAACATTCCGGCCAAGGGAATGAAGATCATGCCGGCCATGCCCCAGGCAAAGCCCATCATGAGCGCCGAGACGGTTCCCGACTGGCCCGGGGCGAGTTCCTGCGCCATCACGATGTTCACGGGATTGGTGGAGAGCAGAATGAGCCCTGCAAAGGCGAGACCAACCAGGGCCAGCGCGCCGCTTGCCTGGAAGAAGAGCAGGAGGAAGGGAACGCACCCGGCCATGCTGTACAGGATGACGTTGCGCCCGCCGAAACGGTCGGCGAGATGGCCGCCGGTGAGTCCGCCGATGGCGCCCATGGTCGAATAAAGGGTAAGGGCGAGACTGGCCGATTGGAAGCTGAAGCCGCGTTCCTTGCTCAAATAGAGCGGGAGAAACTGTGTGAAGCTGATTTGCACGACGGAACGCAGAAAGACGAGCATGTAGAGCAGAAGAAGCGGCCTCCACACGGCGCGCAGAGGTCCCCAATCGACGTGCTGCCGCTCATGCGCGGGGACGCGAGTTTCCGGGATCACGAACAGCAGCGCGAGAGTGACGAGGACGCCGGGAATGGCCGCCCAATAGCTCTGGCTGAGGCCGAAGCGCTCGAGAAGGACGGAAAAGTAAGTGGGACCGATCGCGAAGCCGAGCGAGCCGGCGCTGATGAAGAACGCCATCGCCTTCCCCCGCGAACCGGTGACTTCGGCCGCCGCGCGGACCGAGGCCTGCGGATGGAAGGACGCCACGGCCGAGGACCCGAGGAAAACCAGGAGCAGCAGCAGGGGATAGCTGGGGGCGAGGCCGAGCGCCGAGATGAACAGCCCCGCGATGGCCGGCGCGAGCACGGAGAACAGCCGGCTATGAAAGCGGTCCGAGAGGATACCGTAGACCGGCTGCATGACAGAACCGGCGAACACCATGACGCCGCCCAGCACCCCGGCCTGAGTGAAATTGATGCCCAACTGGCGGGCAAGCAGGGGCTGGAAAACGCCGAGGGCGGAAGAATAAAGATCCACGGCGAAATGTCCCGCTGAATAGAAGGCGAGCGTAGACAGTGGGGAACGCACGCTCGAGCGGGCGGCAGCCGGCGGTGTGGGAACAGGGATGGTGCTGGGATTCGCGGACAGACTTTCATTATACTTGTCGCAACCAGCGGAGAACTTGCGGGTTGAAACGAAGTCAAGGGGTGACCATGCACAAAAGCGTCTTGGCTGCCGGGTGCGTTCTCTGCGCCAGTGCGATGATGGGGCAGACGCTAGGACCGGGGGTTGGCCCGCGCGGCGTGAGGAACGCGATGACGCAGCAGCCGGCGCCGTCGTCCGTGGCTGCGGGAGGGCTGATCTGGATCAACGGGTCGAATCTCGGGCCTGTGGACGGGGCCAGGGCAGATGCGACTCCACTACCCCTGAAGTTGGGGAATGTCGAGGTGCTGATCAACGGCAACGCCGCTCCGCTGCTCTCGGCGGATCCCTCTCGCGTGGTGGCGCAGGTACCCTGGGAGACGCCAAACGGCCAGGCATCCGTCGTCATCCGACGGAACGGGATGAGCAGCAAGGCGGCGCGCATCAGCGTCATCAACCTGTTGCCTGCGGTGAGAACCGTGGATGATAAGGGGTTCGGCGCGCTGGTAGGAACCGTTTCCGGCACCAACTTCACATTCCAGGCAGACGGCTTGGGAGCGCCGCAACCGCGTGTAGCCACTGGAGACGTGGGGCCAACCGATCCACCCTCAAAGCCGCGGGTAACCGTGGATGTCCACGTGGGCGGCTTGAAGGTGGACGCTGATGTGCGCGTCTCCGACAAGCGGCCGGGCGAGTTTGACATCACCGTCCAACTGCCGGATTCGGTCCTGCCCGGCGATCTGGTGACGGTGTCGGCCAACACCCGGGTTGCGAACCTTGCCGCCTGGCGTGCTGCCGGCCAGCCGGAAGTTGCATTCTTGCCGCTTCCCGGCGGAACGCCGGCGCTGCGGGCCATGACGGCCTCGGACTTGCGCGGCGGGTTCTTCCTGGCAAGCGCGGCAGCGGGAGACGACGGCTGCTGGCCGAGCATCCTGGTGAATTTGCGGGCACGCAAGATCAGCAGGACCGCCGATTGCCTGACGGCGGCCAACCGCAATGCCGGAACACCGGCGGTGGCTGCGCAGAACGGTGCGCCGCTGGCCGCGTTCCTTGGTCCACCGCAGGGCGATGGGACTCCGGGGCAGGGAATCAGCAGCAGGGTGGCGATTTTCCAGCCCTCTGCGGACGGGCCGATGGATGTGGATTTGCCTTCCCCCGCGGTTGCGTTGCTCGGCACTGCCGCGGACAGTTTCGGAGCCATTCTGGCAGGTACTCCCCCGCGGTTGGCCTCCATTGATGCGACCACAGGCGGCGTGCAGGTGGGGTCCGGCGGATTTGCAGGCGGCGCCGGGGCCGGTGGAGCAAGCGGCGCGGGACTCAATCTCCCGAATCTCTCCGTCGATTTGGGGGACGGATTGAACAAGATTCTGAGCGCTCCGGTAAGTTTCGGGCAGGGCCAGATTGCCATTGTCGTAGGCGATGATGAAGCGGACCCGAAACGTGCCAGGCTGGCATTGCTCGATGCCGGGCGGGAAGTGACCGGATCGCGTGACTTTGCCGATGGCTGGATTCCCTTAGTGCTGCCCCAGGCTGAAGCTGCCGCGGGTGGCGGAGGGCCGGGTGGAGGCGGATTCCCCGGCGGAGGGGTCCCCGGCGGTCTGCCTGGTGGCGCGGGCGGCGCAATTCCGGTACGGTTCCGAATTCCCATTTACTATGACCCCGATACGCGCACGCTCTACGTTGCTTCCCGGAAACCGGATGATTCGGCGCACTCGCTCATGGCGTTCGGCGCGGATTCGGTAAGCGTGATCCCGGCCCCGGCGAAGACCTTCATCGCCTCCTGCACGCCAAATCCTGAAGTTCTGACAGTGCAGACCTCGCGGCGGATCGCTTTGCTCGGCGGGGGTTCCGCCGGCCGCGCGTTCCAGGCTGTGTGTCCGGCGTCTTCGTTTCTCGTACTCGACCTCGACTCGCGGCAGTTCACTTCGGTGGATCTTCCAGGCAGTGGGCAGGTCAATGCATCGGCGCGCGTTTACGACATGAATGATTTTCTGCTGGCTGCCAATACCGCCGGCGATACCGTGTTTGCGCTCGACGGGGCGTCGATGACCAGTTACCGGTTCGACCTGCCGCGGGGAGTGGTTTCCTTTGCCAATCTGGTGACGGTGCCGGAGATGGAACTGGCGGTAGCGACGGGACGCTCGCGCCTCAACGGGGACGGTGGATTTCTGATCTTCGATCTGGCAAACGTCGAGACGCGGCAACTGCTCCTGCCGGACGGCATTGCGAGCGTCCAGATGCTGGGGGTTTTTCCCGCCACCCGGAAGTTGATCGCGCGCGGGATCCAGGCTGGGAATGCGGGCTCGCAATATCTGATCTACCACCTCGAGACCGGGGATGTGCTGATGCCGGATAATCCGCCGGGTGTGGTATTCGTTGGCAACGCTCCCGCCGTGCCCGGCGCGGGTGGGGGCGGAGGAGCGCCGCCGGCCCCAGCCATCCAGCACGCGAATCCCAAGGCAAATACCATTGAAGCCGTCACCTACGACGCGGATCGCAAGCAAAATGGCGTGATGTTGATCCGGGTTCCCTAGGATCTCGCACAGGGCCCGCGGGCCCCCCGGCACCTGAAGGAACTCGCGAATCCACCAGCCGGCGAGGCTCCGTTGCGCGAGCGGGTTCCTCGGAAGCTTCAGTAGATGGGCGGCTCGCCGGGAGGACGGGTTTTCCACCGGCGGTGAATCCACAGCCATTGGTCCGGATACTGGCGGATGACGGACTCCAATTGGTTGTGGAGGCGCTGGGTATCGGTGCGCGGATCGCCTGTCATCTCGATGGGCGGGTAGAAGCGCAGGATGTAGCGCTGCTCGTCTTCTGACCAGAGGGCATAGCCGGGGATGACCGTCGTTTCGGCGCGCGCGGCAATGCGGGCGAAGCCCGTGTGGGCGCAGGCGTAGCGCCCGAAGAATTCGACGAAGACGCCCTCCTCGAGGCCCGCATTCTGGTCAGCCAGTATTCCCACTGCTTCATTGGCGGCGAGAGCTCTGAGAATGGGGCGGGCGTCTTTCTTCACGATGAGGGAGTTGCCGGAGGCGGTCCGGTAGCGGGCGGCGAGCGCGTCGAGCAAGGGGTTGTCAAGCGGACGGACGATGACATGCATGGGCAGGGCGATGATGGCATGGGCGAACGCGCTCAGTTCCCAGTTGCCGAGGTGCGCCGTATAGAAAAGCACGCCCTTCCCCTTTGTGCGGGCGGCGGTGAAATGCTCGAAGCCCTCATTGCGCACCCATTCCCCAATGTTGCTGATGTTGAGAGTGGGAAATCTTGAAAAGACCACCAGGAGGCGGGCAATGGAGCGGAACACGCCGTCAATGATGTCGTGACGCGCTTTCGCGCTGAGGCTGGGATAGGCGAATTCGAGATTGCGCAGCGCGGTGTGCCGCAGGCGGGGAACGGCGAGATCAAGCAATCCGGCGGCCGCCCGCGCGATCACGAAGGCGGCGCGTTTGGGAGCGTGGGCGAGGAGGGCAAGGAGAAATCGGGCGGCGGTGTATTCCAGGTAGTTGCGCGCGCGCGAACGGGTCAAGTTTTCATTGTAGAGTGGCGGAAGAGAACGCGGACCGGGCCACCCCATCCATGGGCGAGCCCGATGCATTCGACCTCGATTTCCGGGTGAAAGTATCGCAGCACCGTTTCATTCGACGGGTGGAAGCGGGTGGCCGGGGCGGCGAGCAACAGCCGCGGAGGGGCAGGGTTCAGAGCGATGTCCGGAAAGTAGCCGCGTTTCGGAAAATCGCCCTGGGCAAGGTGCCGGTTGACGCGGATCCAGTAATCGAGTGCCTGCAGAGGGAGGTGAATCGACTCGCTCGCTTTCAATTCGATGACAGCAAGGCGTCCCTCGTAATCGACGGCGAGAAGATCGAGGATGCCGCGATCGGCGGCGGCGGTGGCGGATACCTGGCCATA
>JADLBD010000015.1 GCA_020847975.1 Bryobacterales bacterium
AGGTACATGCCCAAGTGGATGACGGCACATACCCGGCGGGCGTCAAAGTAGCCGACGACGAGATAGGGAGCATCAATCTCCAAAGGGATGTCTTCCATGGAGAGTGGAACTACAAAATCCTGCCTTGTTCTGGAAAGTTTATTTCTTAACAATGCCTAAGATCATCAAACAGGTTTTGGTAACCATTGAAGATGCCGGTCAAGGCAGTGCGAGAGAGCAATAAATATCGACAAACGCTTTCCGGACGTGAAGCGTTCCGCGGATCCCGAGGACGAGTTATGAGACCAGAGGATTGGTCCAGCGCAGAGCGCGGAATCGCGCGAAATCGCCGTCATTCGAGCAAACCGTGAGTCCGTGTTCGATCGCCAAGGCCGCCAAATGGGCGTCCGGGATCAGGTTGGGGCCTCCGCCGAGATTGACGAGCAACTCAGAGAGAATCGACCGGTGGGCGGAGCCGGGGACTGGTATCCAGACATTTTCCCAGTCAAGCCATTCTTCTATATGGCGCCAAGCGGCCGTTAGGGACAGAGGGCGATCGAAAACCCTCGGATTGGTGACAATTCGGAGGAAGGCAAGCAAGCTTTGCCAAGGCAGTCCAACCCTGATGCCGCCGTTCAACTGGGTGTCCAGCCAGGTTCGAGCCTTCTCATGCCAATCTGAACGGGGGTCAGTAGCGTAGATCAGGATATTCGCATCCACGAGGATCACCGGCGGCTGCTTTCGTTGTCCAACTCGGCCAAAACCTCGGCAATGTTATCCAAGTTGGGAATCCGGCATCGCCCCATGTCGATAGGCTTTGTGCGAAAGGGCTTTCGCACCCTTGGGCGACTCAGTTCCATCAAACCACGGCGCAAGGCGGAATTGACGGCCTGTTTCAGTGTGAGATCTTCTTTAGCGCGGAAGGCCTCCAACTGGGCGGCGACATCATCATCGAGGGTGAGGGTAGTCCTCATGCATCAAAACATAGCACACGTGATGTTTTGATGGTCTGCGCCCTACACCGCGGCGGCGACGAGGTCAGAGACGGGGCCGAGGAGGCCGGCGCGGGATTGGGCGGCGGGTTTGGTGGTGAGCAGGACGCAGATGAGGTCCTTGACGGGGTCGGCCCAGGCGACGGTGCCGGTGGAGCCGTAGTGGCCGAAGGTCTGGGGAGAGCAGGTCTTGCCGAATGTGCCGGGTTCGATCATGAAGCCGAGGCCCCAGGGTTTGTTGAGGCCGGCGGTTTGATTCCGGATCATGCTTTGGGCGGTGGAAGCTTTGAGGATGCCGTCGCGCGGGTGGAGGAAGAACTCGAGGAAGCGGGCGACGTCGGAGGTTGTCGAGAGCGCGCCGCCCCAGGGTGCTCCGAGGTCACGCCAGTAGGGGCTGTTCCAATCCCAATCGGATTTTTCGGGCACCTGGCACTGGGCGGTGGCGGCGATGGCGCGGCCGCCCATTCCGAGGGAGGTGGCATTCATTCCGAGCGGGGAGAAGACCTCCTTCTTGAGGTAGTCGCGGAGGGGCATGTTGCTCTTGCGTTCGACGATTTCGGCGGCGAGGAGGATGCCCATGCTCTGATACTTCACCTGGGTGCCGGGAGGGAAGAGGAGCGGCGTGCGGCAGGTTTCGGCGACGAAGTCCTTGAGGGGGGCGTGACGTTTGCGGAGGGGCTCGTTATCGGGAAGCATGTCGGGAAGGCCGGAGGAGTGGGTGAGCAGCATCTTGACGGTGACGCGGCCGCGATCGCCGCCGCGGAACTCGGGGATGTGGCGGTTGACCGGGTCGGAGAGGGAGACCTTGCCCTGCTCGACGAGTTTCATGACGGCCGTGACGGTAATCGGTTTGGTGATGGAAGCGAGAAGGAAGACCTCGTTGAGACCGCGAGCCTTGCCGAAGCCCTTGTTTGTGACCGTAGACCCCTGCTTCACGAGCAGCGCCGCGGCGGCGACGTCCCCACTGGCGGTGGCGGCCTGCACTTTCGATATCGCGGCATCGATGCGGCCCTTTTGCAAGGCGGCCGCGACTCCCAGTAATAATGTGCGTCGTGTCATGCTTCTCCCGGTTCCGGGCGGGCAGGGTTACGGAGCAGTTTCCGGAGGTCCTCGAGGACCTCTTCCCGTTTTCCCGGTACGGTCATCGAGTATATCCCGCGGATGTAACCTTCGCCATCGAGCAGGTAGAACTGCTTGCTGTGGGCGGTGATTTCATCGGGGTCGAGGTGGCGCTGGGTTTTCACCTGGAGGGCGCGGATGGTTTCTTTGGCGCCGGTGAGGAAGCGCCACTGGCTGGTGTTGGCTTTGTGGAGGGCGGCGTAGGCGAGGAGCCGTTGCGGGGTGTCGTATTCGGGGTCAATGGAGATGGACAGCAGGCCGACGTCAGGAAGGGAGGCGACTTGCTGCTGGATCTTGCGCATTTCGGCGGTGAGGCGGGGGCAGACGAGGGTGCAGCGAGTGAAGATGAAGTCCATGATCCAGGCTTTGCCGGCGAGGTGGCGGCGGAGGAAGGGGGCGCCGGTTTCGGTGAGGAGGGAAAATTCGGGGAGTTGTCCAGCGTCGGGCAAGAGTTCGGGTTCGACGGGCGGGTGACGGCAAGCGGTTGTAGCGAAAATTAGGAGAATATGGCGTCGAGAAAGCCGGGGGCGCATGAAGGGCTCCATCTGCATTCTGGCAGAAATCCCTTTCCGGAAGGGCGAAAAGGGGGAGCATAAAAGCGCCACTTCATCCCACCTGACGGAGGCGGATGGGAAGAGGTTGGGGGAGCAGTGAAGGGAGAAGGGGGAAGAATTGTAGTGGGGGCCGGGAGGCTGCGCAAGGGAATGTGGGGATGGTGAGTGCAGCTACTACTTGTAGATAGATCCGGATGTAGAAGAGAACAAAAGAGGAAGGGGTAAGGAAGGCGGAAAAAAAGTATTGCCTTAGGAGGGGGATATATGTCAGAATCGCCTCAAGTGGCCCAAAGTGGCCGGATGTGTTAAGAAATGGCGCCAACGCCTCCATCTCCGATGCCCGTCGATCCGCCGCGGGGGTTGTATCCCGCCAAGGTCGATGAGAAGGGGCGATTGAAGCTGCCGACAAACTTTGCCGGATACCTGGCGGCCTTGCAGGCGACGAAAGTGTTCGTGACGAGTTTGGACCAGACCACGGCCAAAGTGTACACCATTCCGGTGTGGAACGAAAACGTGAATCTGCTGCAAAACGGCGGAGGAGAGAACCGGAACTGGGGGAAAGATATTCTATTGCTGGCCAACATACTGGGCGCCGATGCCGAGCTGGATTCCGCGGGGCGGCTGCTATTGCCGACGGAACTGCGGCGGATGCTGGGGCTGGAGAACGCGCCGGTGTGGCTGGAGGCCTACGAGGGGCTGATCAACATATACAGCCAGCAGGTCTTCGAGGAGAAGCGCCGCCGAGCGCAGGAGAACTTGCAGGCGAAGTTACAGTTCATGGAAGGACTGGGGCTCAAATAGGTATGTATGGCAATCCACATACCTGTGATGGGTCAGGAAGTGATGGAGCATTTGGCGGTGCGTCCGGACGGGATTTATCTGGATGCGACGGCCGGGCTCGGGGGACATACCAGGCTGATTGCGGAGCGGCTGGAGAGCGGACTGGTGATCGCCAACGACCGGGATGGGGAATCCCTGGAGATAGCGCGGGAGAACACGCGGCAGTGGGCGGAAAAGATCCGGTACCGGCAGGGCAGGTTTTCGCAGTTGGACAAGACGTTGGAGGCATGTGGTGTAGGACAAGTAGACGGAATGGTAGCGGACTTGGGAGTGAGCCGCTATCAACTGACAGAAGGAGAGCGCGGATTTTCTCTGCAATCGGACGGCCCTTTAGACATGCGAATGAATCGCACCGAAGGGCCGACGGCAGCCGAGATCGTCAATTTCGAAGCCGAGAAGGCACTCGCCGATTTGATTTATCAACTTGGCGAAGAAAGGAGGGCGCGGAGAATAGCCAGAGCAATCGTCCGGGCGCGGCCGATTCGAAGCACGCTGCATTTGGCGCGTGTGATCGAGGAGGCCGCGCCGAGGACGGGGCGGCTGCACCCCGCGACCCTCACCTTTATGGCATTGCGAATTGCGGTGAACCGGGAGCAGGAGGAGTTGGACGCGCTGCTGGAGTCAGGTCCGAGGTTGGTGGCCGCGGGCGGGCGGATGGTGGTGATCACGTTCATGTCGACGGAGGACCGCGCGGTCAAGCATGGGTTTCAACGGCTGGCCAGGGAAGGCCGGGCGCAAATCTTGACGAAGCACGTCGTGAAACCGACGGAGAAGGAAGTGCTGGAAAATCCGGCCGCGCGGAGCGCGAAACTACGCGCGGTGGAGATGATTCAGCGACGGGAGAGAGGGATATCTCATGGCAGCAACACTGACGACTCTGTATGACCGCCTGTTGGGGAAGGGCGGCGCACAATTGGAAGCGCGCTGGACGGAGGTGCGTCCGGCGAAGGTGACGGATACCCGGCTGCGTCCGTTTCCGAATGAGGACGTGAGCTTTCATGTCAAGAGGATCGACAACAGCCGGGTGATTCGGGAAGTGGATCCGCAGGCTCCGAAGGTTTGCTGGAAGATGATCGGCGGGGCGAGCGCATCGGCGGTGCTGTTGATCGGGCTGCTGCTGCCGAGCGCTTATCGTCACATGGCGGGCTACCAGATTGAAGAGTTGAAGAAGGAAAACAACCGGCTGCAGGCATTGAACGCCGAGTTGGAACTGGACGAAGCGAAGTTATTGAGTCCGGAGCGGCTGGCGGAATTAGCCAAGCTGCAGGAATTTGTGGATCCCGATCCGGGGCGTGTGATTCACCTGGACGAGCAGAGCGGGCCTGTGATGGCGATGCGGCGGGAAGTAAAGCCGTCCGCTGCGGAGCCGGAGGCGGGCAGCGCCGCTCCGGCGGCAGCGCCGGCCGACGCACGCGAATAAGACCAAAGTCAGCCGGAATTCCCCCACCGGCTGGCCGTCCTGGCGAGGAAGGCAGCCATGCAGAGACCACCGGGCAAGCGAAATTTCGGGGGTAATCCGGAGCCTCCGATCGACGAAGCAGCCGCGAGGCGGCTGCGCAAGCTGGCGCGTTTCGCGCTGGGCTGGTGCTTTTTTATCCTTCTGCGGTTGTTTCATCTCCAAATCCTGTCTCACAACGAATACGTCCGGCTGGCGCAAAACCAGCAGGAAAAGGTGATGGAGGTGCACGCGCCGCGCGGCTCCATTCTTGATAGGAATGACGAAGCGCTGGCGATGAGCACGACGCTGAAGAGCGTGGTGGCGAACCCGCAGCACATGCCGGACCTGCCGCTGACGGCGGAGGTGCTGGCGCGGGTGCTGAACCTGGATGAGAAGGAACTGCTCGAGCGGTTGCGGGCGTACGCCTCGAGCGGCAAGGGGTTCATGTGGATCAAGCACCGCATCAGCACCGAGGAAGCCGAGCGGGTGGCGATGCTGAAGTTGAGCGGAGTGGAGTTTCGCGACGAGACGGTGCGCACCTACCCGAAGGGAATGCTGGCGGCGCATATTCTGGGCGGCGTGGACAGCGAGGAGCGCGGCAACGGCGGCATCGAACTGGGGCTTCAAGAGGAGTTGGAGGGGATTCCCGGCACGGTTCGAATGATGAAAGACGTCACGAACCGGGGGTATGAATCGATCGTCGAATCGAAGCCGCAGCCGGGGAAGGACATCACGCTGACGATTGACGAACGCATCCAGTATGTGGCGGAGCGAGAGTTGCGGAAGGCGATGGGGACGTGCCGCTGCAAGACGGGAAGCGTGGTGGTGATGAATCCGCGCAACGGCGACATTTTGGCGATGACCAGCTATCCGACGTTTGATCCCAACGAAGCGCCGTCGAACAGGGATGACATGGCGGCGCGGCTGAATCTGGCGATTGCGGCTCCGTTCGAGCCGGGGTCCGTGTTCAAGGTGGTGACGTTGTCGGCGGCGCTCGAGACGACGCGGTTGGGGCCGGAATCGCCGATCAACTGCATGGGCGGGGTGATGAACCTGTACGGACGGGTGATTCACGATTCGCACGCGGGCTTGGGCGTGATTCCGATGAGGGAAGTGCTGTCCCATTCGTCGAATATCGGGGCGATCCAGATCGGGATGCAGGTGGGGGTGAAGAACCTGTACGACTACATCACCCGATTCGGGTTCGGCAAGCGGGTGGGGATTCCGCTGCCGGCGGAATCGCCGGGGCAGGTGTTTGAACCGCGGAAGTGGGGGAAGACGTCTATCGGATCAGTACCGATGGGCCACGAGATAACGGTGACGACTCTGCAACTGGCGCAGGCCTGTTCGGCGGTGGCCAACAACGGATTGCTGGTGAAGCCGCGCATCGTGCTGCGGCGGCAGCGGCCGGGGGATCCGGTGGAAATTGAGCCGGTGGCTCCGGCGCTGCGGGTGATCAGCGCATTGAATGCCGCGAAGATGCGGGACATGATGCACGGTGTGGTACTGCCGGGAGGCACGGGAACGCGGGCGCAGATTCCGGGGTACACCGTGGCGGGAAAGACGGGATCAGCGCAGGTATACGATTTTCAGGCAAAGACGTACACGCACAAGTACAACGCGTCGTTCATGGGGATGGCTCCGATGAGCGATCCGAGGATCGTGGTGGCGGTGACGATGAACGGCTCACCGGACTGGGGCGGGACGGTGGCAGCCCCGGTGTTCCGGGAGGTGGCAGCGGTGGCGCTGCGGATTCTCGATGTTCCGAAGGACCGGATTGACGATGTGCAGATTGCCAAGGGATTGCCGGCGGTGACGGCGAGCGAGGACGACAACGATGCGGCGAGCGCGCCGCTGAGTCCGATTCCGGAAGGGGCCGAGGCGGATGCCGCGGCGGCTCCCGTGGCGGCCGCGCAGTTGCAGATGGCCTCGTTTCCGGGGGACGGGCCGAGAGTTCCGAACCTGTTGGGGAAGACCATGCGCGACGTGCTGAACGAGACGGTTCCGGCGGGGATCGCGGTGGACGCGAGGGGGTCGGGGCTGGCGCGGGCGCAAAATCCGCCGCCGGGGGCGCTGCTGCGTCCGGGTGAACACGTAGTGGTGGAGTTCAGGCGCTGATATGGACACGAGAGCTGTGCTTGCGGGTGTGCCGATGCGCACCGGAATCCCGGCGGAGGTGCGGGAACGTCCGGTGTCAGGGTTGGAGTACGATTCGAGGAAAATCGGTCCGGATTATCTGTTTTTTGCGTTTCCCGGGGCAAGGGACGACGGGCGGCGGTACGCGCGGCAGGCAATGGAGGGCGGGGCAGTGGCGGTGGTGAGCGAACTGCCGGAGCTGGCCGGGGAGGCGATTCCGTGGATTCAGGTGGAGCACGGGAGGCGGGCGCTGGCGACAGCGTGCCGGAATTTCTATGGAGCGCCGGAGCGGGACCTGAAGCTGACGGGAGTCACGGGGACGAACGGGAAGACGACGGTTACCTACCTTATTGACGCTGTGTTGCGGCATGCAGGCAAGGCGACGGGGGTGTTCGGGACGATCGGGAACCGGGTGGCCGGGGAGCAGCTCAAGGCGGTGAACACGACGCCTGAATCGCTTGATCTTTACCGGTTGTTCGAGCAGTTGCGGGGCAAAGGCGGGACGCACGTGACGATGGAGGTTTCCTCGCACGGCCTGGCGTTGGGCCGGGTGTACGCGCTGGAGTTCCACACGGTGGTGTTTACGAACCTGAGCCAGGACCACCTGGACTTTCACGCTTCGATGGAGGATTACTTTGAAGCGAAGCGGATGCTGTTTTTCGCCAACGGGGCGGCTGCTCCGGAATGGGCGGTGATCAACGCGGATGACGAATACGGCCGGCGGCTGGGGCCCGGGGAGGGGACGAAAGTTCTCACTTATGGATTGGGCTCCGGCGCGGCGGTGCGGGCCGAAGATGTGGAACTTGGATTCGACGGGTTGCGGTTTACCCTGCGGTATGGGGGAGCGGCGGCGGCGGTGCGGTCTTCGCTGGCGGGCGAGGTGAACGTGTACAACATCCTGGCCGCGTGCGGGGCGGGAATTTCATACGGATTGGAACTGGAAATGATTGCAGCAGGAATTGCGGAATGCGAGGCAGTGGCGGGGCGCTTCGAACGTGTGGACGAAGGCCAGCCGTTCCTCTTTGTGGTGGATTATGCGCACACGCCGGATGCGTTGAAGAACGCCATCCGCGTGGCGCGGTCGTTGAAGCCGAAGCGGGTGATCACGGTATTCGGCTGCGGCGGGGACCGGGACCGGACCAAGCGTCCATTGATGGGTATGGCGGCGGGCGAGTTGAGCGACTTCGTGGTATTGACGTCGGACAATCCGCGCTCGGAGGATCCGCTGAACATCATTAATGACGCTCTGGTAGGGTTGCGCCGGTATGACACGCCCCACCTGGTGGAAGCCGACCGGGCTCGCGCCATCCGCCTCGCGGTGGAAGAGGCGCGGCCCGGAGACCTGATCCTGCTTGCGGGGAAGGGACACGAAACGTATCAGATTCTGCGGGACCAAACGATAGGCTTCGATGATCGCGAGAGGGCGCGGGAGGTATTGCGAGAGTTCGGCTACCGCCGGAAGCAGGGATGAAGTTTTCGATAAGAGCGATCGCCGGGGCGCTTGGCGCGGCGGTTCCGGCGGCGAGCGAGGAGATCACGGGGTGGAGCGTGGATTCGCGGACGCTCGAGCGGGGAGACCTGTTTTTCGCGTTGCGCGGCCCGCATCACGACGGGCACGCCCATTTGGGCGAGGTGTTTGCGAAAGGGGCGGCGGCGGCGGTGGTGGATCACGCGCCGCCGGAGGCTGGGGCAGGATGGACACTGCTGACAGTGGAGGATACGCAGCACGCATTGGAGGCGCTCGGTTCATGGGCGCGCGAGCAGTGGGGGAAGGACGTGATAGGCGTGACGGGCAGCGCCGGGAAAACGACCACGAAGGACGTGATCGCGGCGATGCTCAGTGTGCGGATAGTTGTGGGAAAGACTGTGGGAAATTTGAATAACCACATCGGAGTGCCGTTGACGCTGCTGCGGCTGAGCGCGGAGAGCGCGGCGGCGGTGGTGGAGATGGGGATGAACCACGGGGGGGAGATCGCGGCGCTGGCGCGGATAGCGAAGCCGCGAGTGGGAGTGGTGACCAATGTGGGATACGCGCATGTGGAGAACTTCGATTCCATGGAAGGCGTGGCGGCGGCAAAGCGGGAGTTGATCGAAGCGCTGCCGGAGGACGGAGTGGCGGTGTTGAACGCGGACGATGCGCGCGTGGCCCGGTTCGGGGAACACTGCAAGGGGCGCGTGGTGACATACGGAATTTCCGAGGGCGCGCAGGTGCGGGCCGAAGCGGCGCGGTATTCTCTCGACGGGGTGCGTTTTCGCGTTGGCGGCGTCGAATTGGAAAGCCGGCTGGCGGGCCGTCACGGCATTTCGAACCTGCTTGCGGGAATCGCGGTGGCGTCGGTATACGGGATCGGTCCGGAGGAAGTAACAGAAGTGGTAAAGGCGATCGAGCCCGGAGCGATGCGCGGCAGGCGGGTAGAGAAGAACGGGATTTTGCACATCAACGACTGCTACAACTCGAATCCGGACGCGGCGCGGGCGATGCTGGACCTGCTGGCGGACACGCCGGCGGGGCGGCGCATCGCGGTGCTGGGAGAGATGCTGGAGTTAGGGGCGTGGTCCGAGCGCCTGCACCGGGAGATAGGGAGTTATGCCGCGAGGAGCGGAACGAATGTGCTTGTTGGGATACGCGGCGCGGCCAGGTATGCCGTGGAGGCCGCGGTGGCATCGGGCCTTTCCGCCGGCGCCGCGTACTTTTTTGAAGATCCGGTGGAGGCGGGCGAATTCGTGAAGGGGATGGCGCGCGAAGGAGATGTCATCCTATGGAAGGGATCGCGCGGCACACGCGTGGAACTCGCGCTCGAAAGGGCGCTGGGGTAAGCGATGCTTTACTGGCTGTTTTTTGAAAGGCTGTTTCCCAATATCAGCGTGTTCCGGCTGTTCGGATACGTGACGTTCCGCACGGCTCTGGCGAGTTTGACGGCGCTGGCGCTGGGAATCCTGCTGGGTCCGGTGCTGATCCGGAAACTGCGGGATTTTCAGATCGGGCAGCATATACGGGAGGACGGGCCGAAGTCGCATCAGAAGAAGGCGGGAACGCCGACGATGGGCGGACTGCTGATTGTGGTGTCGATTGTGGTGCCGACGCTGCTGTTCACCAATTTACGGAATCCGTACGTGTGGGTGGCGCTGTTCGGGCTGCTGAGTTTCGGGGCGATCGGCTTTTACGACGACTACACGAAGATGAGGCGGATGCGGAACCTGGGGCTGACGGCGCGGGGCAAGTTTCTGCTTCAGGTGCTGGCGGCGCTGATGGTGGGGATATTTCTGCTGGTGCTGCACGCCAAGGGGATGTATTCCACCGAGATGAACATTCCGTTTGTGAAGTCTTACCGGCCGAATCTGCTGATCAACTCGATGCTGGGGAGCCCGTGGACCTATCCGGTGGCGTTCATTTTTTATTTTCTGTTTCTGGAGACGGTGCTGGTGGGGGCGGCGAACGGGGTGAACCTGGCGGACGGGCTGGACGGACTGGCAATCGGGCTGATGATCATCGCGTCGGGGGCGATGACGGTGCTGACGTACACGAGCGGGCACGCGCAGTTTGCCACGTACCTGGACCTGTCGCGGCTGCCGGGGGCGAGCGAGTTGACGGTGTTCTGCGGGGCGATGACGGGGGCGTCGCTGGCGTTCCTGTGGTACAACGCGCATCCGGCGGAAGTGTTCATGGGGGACGTGGGTTCGCTGTCGCTCGGGGGAGGATTGGGGACGATCGCGGTGCTGATCAAGCAGGAGGTGCTGCTGTTGTTCGTGGGCGGGGTATTCGTCATCGAATGCCTGTCGGTGATCCTGCAGGTGGGCAGCTACAAGTTGCGGAAGAAACGGATTTTCAAGATGGCTCCGCTGCACCATCATTTCGAAGCGATCGGATGGCACGAATCGAAGGTGATTGTGCGGTTCTGGATTGTGGGGCTGGTGATGGCGCTGTTCGCGCTGACGACGTTGAAGTTGAGGTAGCGGAGTGATGGATCTTGCAGGCTTGAAGGTGCTGGTGGCGGGCCTTGGCAAGTCTGGGCTTGCCGCCATCGAACTCCTGGTCGAGAAGGGAGCGCACACTCAGGGGACCGACTCCCGGGCAATCGAACAGATTCCGGGAGCCGGTCCGCTGTTGGAAAGGCTGGGCGTCGAGTTTTCCGCGCAGAGCGTGGAATTATTCCGGGGATTCGATTTGATCGTGCTGTCGCCGGGCGTGCCGGTGGACCTGCCGGAAATCGAGGCGGGGCGAAAGAGCGGAGCGAAGGTCATTGGAGAGGTGGAATTGGCTTCGTGGTTTTTGCGGGGCCCGGTGATCGGCATTACGGGATCGAACGGGAAGACGACGACTACGGCGCTGACTGGGCACTTGCTGAAGGAGTGCGGGATTGCCTGCCAGGTAGGCGGGAACATCGGGCTGGCTCCGGCGGGAATGATCGGATCGTCGAGGGCGGACCAGTGGAATGTGCTCGAACTGTCGAGCTTTCAGTTGGAGACGATCGAGAAGTTCCGGGCAGCGATCGGGGTGTGCGTAAACGTGACTCCGGACCATCTGGACCGGCATCATACAATCGCGGCGTATGCGGCGGCGAAGCGGAGATTGTTTGAGACGCAGCAGGCAGGGGACTGGGCGGTGTTGAACGCGGATGACGCCACGGCGAAGGGATATGTGGCGGGAATCGCATCGACGCCGGTATGGTTCAGCGTGGAGGGGCGCGCGGAGGCGGGATGGCGGCTGGAAAAGGGCCACATCTATCGGGATAGAGAGTTGTTGATGCCGGCATCGGAGATCCCGTTGCGGGGGCGGCACAATATCGAAAACGTGATGGCCGCCGCCGCGGCGGCGCATCTTGGGGGCGCCCGTCTCGAGGGGATCCGGGCGGCGGTGCGGAGCTTTCCGGGCGTCGAGCATCGCATCGAATTCGTGCGCGAGACGGGGGGAGTGGCTTACTACAACGATTCGAAGGCGACCAATGTGGATGCCACGCTGAAGGCGATTGCGGCATTCGACGGCGGGTTGTGGATCATTCTCGGGGGGAAGGACAAGGGGAGCGACTACAGGCCTCTCGCCAGACCTTTGAAGGAGAAGGCGCGGGCGGCGTTGTTGATTGGGGCGGCGGCGGAGAAGATCGCCGCGGAGATTGGGGACGCGGCTCCGGTGGTGAGTTGCGGAACGCTCGAGAGGGCGGTAGAGTACGCCGCGGAGAGGGCGACGGCGGGGGATACGGTGCTGCTGGCCCCGGCATGCGCGAGCTTTGACCAGTTCGAGAACTACGAACACCGGGGCAGAATGTTTAAAACATTTGTTGCTAAGATTGTTGAAACCAACCGGCGGGAGCGCTAGCCCGCAATACGGAGCAGTATGGCCCAGCAGATCAAGACGGATTGGGTGCTTTTTCTCACCATTGTGCTGATGGTGTGTTTCGGCCTGGTGATGGTGTACAGCGCCTCGAGCGTGATGGCAGGTGTGCGGTACGGGGATTCGCAGCATTTCCTGTACCGGCAGGTGGGGTGGGCGGTGGTGTCGTTCCTGGCGCTGATGTACTTCAAGCGGAAGGATTATCACAGCCTGGGCGGGCCGACGTGGGCGTTTGCGCCGCTGGGGAGCGTGCTGGGATTGCTGGTGGTGGCCTATTTCCGCGACGGACGGACGCACCGGTGGTTGAACATCGGAACGGTAGGCATCCAGCCATCGGAGTTCGCCAAGCCGGCGCTGGTGATTTTTCTGGCGTGGTTCGTGACAAGGCGGCTGAACGCGATCAACACGAAGCATACGGTGGGTCCGGCGGCGCTGGCGTTAAGCGTGCTCGCGGGGAGCGTGATTGTGGCCGACATGGGGACGGCGGCGGTGCTGATGATGACGGCGGCGGCGGTATTTTATGTTGCCGGGTTGGACAAGCGGTACTTCC
>JADLBD010000016.1 GCA_020847975.1 Bryobacterales bacterium
GCAAGCCGGACAAGGCCCGGTTCATGAACATCGCCGAGGGGTCGGTCGAGGAATGCCGCTATTTCCTGATCCTTGCCAAGGACCTCAGCTACGGTGATACCGCTCAGCTCGCTGCCACGCTGGAAGAAGTCAGCCAACTACTCAACGCGTATGTCGCCGCCATTCTCCTGTCTCCTGCCTCCTGTCTCCTGACTTCCATATCCCGCAGGGATATCAAGGGCGAAGCCCTTGGCTAGTTATAGTTAGTTACTTTCCGGCGCAAAATTCCCAGATCGCGTGAAAAAAATGGTATCGGGCGTTATTGTACGGGCACATTTGAGTGCCGGTCGAATGGAGTAAGTAAGGAGAGATGCTGCGGGAGTGGTGTTGTCGGCGAGACGTGGAGGATGGAGGCGGTCAGACTTTGTTCTTGGCAACGAGATGATCGCCGAGGTGGATGAGATTGTCAGCAATGACGCCCAAACCGACCCAGCGCTTCATTCCGCAAAGCCCTTTGTATCTGGATCGTTGTAGGCCGTGGCGACGTTTGAGGACGCTGATGCGACCTTCGCAACCGGTGCGCCACTTTTGCAGTTTCTTAAACCACCGCTTCTTTTGTTGTTCTTTGCGCTGCTTTCCGGGCTTCCCGCTGGAGGGGATCGAGACGCGCTTCACACCCATCTTCTCTGCCGCGGCTTCGTTCGCGGCAGAGAAGAATGCGGGATCAGCCGTGAGCGCGTGCGGCGCCTGACCAAACTGCTGAATGTGTTGCTGCAAGGAGGGGACCAGCAAGGTTAAATCGGCGGGGCGCTTCTCTAAAACCTCATAGTGGGTAATGAGTTGGTTTTCGGCCTCTTGAATCTTGACCAGTTTGCCGAACTCATTGGGCTTCTTGGCCTTGCCTTTACGAATGACTTCCGTTTCAGGCTCGAAGACGCTGACCAGTTTGCCTTCCGCACGAGTGTTTCCACGCAGGACTCTTTCACGGGTTTGCCGCAAGACCTGTTGGACGCGAGGAATCATCTCCTCCAACTGACGCTTGGCTTTTCTGAGCAGTTTTCGTTTGCCTCGCTTTATGCCATCGGTGATCTCTTGGGAGAACTTCCTGGCCTGAGCGATCACCCGGCCGGTGGCTTCCATCAGGGCGGTGTAAGCCTGCTTCAGCTTTTGTTTTCCGCTTTCTGTCTTGTTGCGGCTCGCGCGGGCAATCGCCAGAACCTTGAGCTTGATGGAACGGGATCGGTCGCGCAACGCCGTTCCTGCCTGCCCGGTCACCGCGCTCACTTTCTTCATGATGCGGGTGAGCACTCGCACACCGTCGCCCAGCAGGCTGCTGTCTGTTGGATAGTGAATATTGGTTTCAACGACGGTGGTGTCGACGCGGAGTTTACGACCGGACGCGAGTTTGTTCTCCAGCGCGATCTTCACTACTCGTTGATGTAGCTTTTCGACGACCTCGGGGCCGAGTTGACGTGCCAGCCGTCCCATGGTTTTGTCGTCCGGTACTTTGCCCGCGCCGATTCGAGTGAACTCGCGATAAACCAGATTGGCGCGCACTTCCCGTGTCAGATCTTCGAAGCTCCAGTCACGAAAATGCTTTAACAGCATCATTCGTAAGATGACCTCGGCCGTGGTTCCAGGGCGCCCGCGCGTCTTGCTCTTTTGGCAGCGCTTGGCCAGTTCCTGCTGAATGATCAGCAGCAGCGCTTCGTCTTCCAGCGCTTGATCGGCATAGCGCATCCAGGGTTCCCACAGATCGTCGACGGCTTCGGAGATGAGTCCATCGCCGAAACTCCGCTGCAGGCGGCGAGTGGCGATCACGGCTCGGACACCTTTGCTTTGGACTCATCGCGGTCCAGACGCAGCAACTGTTGATTGAGTTCGCTAATCGCCTCCAGCGTATCTTTCACCTGACGGTAGTGAGCCAGAGCTTTGCGAACCTCAGGGATCTGATCGGACCGTAGGCTTAACTGCCGGGTCTTTCCGCCCGGATACCCTACCGTGAGAACCCAGAGAGGATGGCCCTCGCCGCGCGCGCATTTCGGGCAGCCGCGGGAATGATGGACGGTCCGCTTGAGCAAAGAACCACGCAGCACGCCCCCAAGATTGGTGAGTCGAGCCAGGAGTTTGTCACGCGAGGCGGCGGCCTGTTTACGTGTCATCAGTAATGATGATACACCGCCGGCACAACGTCAAGACATTTTTTGAAGAATTTGTTTTGGGTGTGTGGAGCTAAACTATTACTTATTTTAAAAGCCAGGCATGAGTTCAGTCTCCCGAGGGCCGCAAGGCATTGGCGCGCGATTCTGTTCGACCAAGCACGTGTGCCAGTCGGGTTCCTATGGAAACAAACAGCTTACGTCAGGAATTTTGCGCCGGAAAGTAGTTAGCGCTTGCGCTTAAGGATGCCCCATCTCCGCCAGAGAAGGAATCAGCCGGCGGTAGACCATCTCCGGCACCGTCCCCTCCCAGTGCCCGCTGATCTTGGCGAATCCGACGATGCCGAAAAACAGAACCGCGATCGCCGCCGCCATCACCCATGGCGCCACCTCGCGGCGCCGTGGCGCGTTCATTGCGAGCGCGCCTTCCGCCGGACACACCGCGACACATTCCAGACATCCGATGCATTCCGCCGACCGGATCTGCACCAGCGTGTCCACGGGCAGGTTCGCCGGGCAGGCCTTGGCGCACTTGGCGCAGTCGATACAGCGCTCCTCATTGCGCCGGATGCGCAGAGGGCTCAGCAGCGAGACAAGGCCCATCAGCGCCCCGTACGGGCAGAGATAGCGGCACCAGAAGTTGCGCACAAAAACCGACGCCACCACCAGCACGATCAGCACAATCGCGGCGGTGACGCTCAGGTTGCGGAAGAAATCGAGCATCTTCACGTCGGCGATCACCCCATAGGGCGAATATAGGAACGCCCGCAGGTCCGATGCGTCCATGCCCGCCACCGCGTATGCGAAGAATCCAAGCAGCAGGTATTTCACCCCTCGAAGGGGTATGTCGATCCATTTGGGCAGAGCAAAATTACCGCGGAACGTATCGCGGCCCAGTTTCCACAACTGCTCGGAAACGGCCCCCACCGGACAAAGCCAGCCGCAGAACGCTTTTCGCAGCAGCAGGCTCATGCCGACGAATGCGACGAACAGAAACATGGCCGCCGGATGTACGCCCGGAACTTCGCCGGTGAGCAGGAAGTACTTCGTGTTCATCATTCCTGCGATGGGCAGCCACCCCTCCACGCCCGCCGGCCGGCCCCACCCTCCGTTCCCGCTCTCCATCCCGCGCACGAAGAAGAAAAACTGCGTCCCGATCCAGAGATTCAGCAGGAAGAAGAGGCCCTGTACAGTCCTTCGGACGATCTGGGACACGTCCGGGGAGGTCCGGCGAATCAGCATTTTTTTCTGCGTGCCCATGCTCTCACTCTAGGAGCAACCGTCGCGCCAAACCGTGACCGCCGTCACTCAATCGCGATTTCCCCTTTCCCCCAAACGGTTTGCCGCCCGACGCCGGTGTGCGATGCAGCCTGGAGGTAGGGAAGGAATTCCGCCAAATCCCCCTCGTAAGCGGCAGTTCCCACAAAACCGCCCAGAGGATGGCGCAGGCCGGTACGGGTGCTTTGGCGCTCGGCTTCCACATGCCGGACATCGCAAGACGAGAGGCGGACACAAGCGGCGCGCTCTCCGAACTCGCGGAAATCCATCTCGAGCGGACCGGCTCCGTAGAGCCCGCGCAGCGTGCTGATGCGGTCCCGGATGCGTGCCATGAGAACGCCGAAGAGCGGCTCCCGCAGCAACCCGCCGTCTGCTTTGATCTCCGTGGGTGTGACGAAGCGCACTTGGATGCGGCCCACACTCTGAGCCCTCTCGGAGAGATCCACAAACAAAGCCTGCTGCTCCCAGTTCACGAGCAAGGCTTTACCGCGGCCGGGACCGAGGCCCTCCCGCCCCAGGCGGTCGAACGCCGCGGCAAAGGCCGGCCCGGATTCCCCGGCCTCTTCAAACAGGTTCATTGCGAAAACGAAACGGTCTCCAGGCTCGAGCCGCAGCCCCGCTTCGAGCGCCGCGACGCGAAACACAAAAGGACGCGGAGCATCGGCCAGGCCGCTGGGGCCGCCGGCGGCGCGGGGAGCGAATAATCGCTCATAAGCCTCGCTATCGACGGCCTGTAGCATCAGGCCCAGGGAGCCGCGCAGCACGTTTCCAGCCTTGCCCGGAGGCAGATACATGCGATCCCGCGCCGCCATTTCGAATCGCAGCCGGTGGAAGTGGAACCGCATTCCGCTCCCGCCGCGCTAGTCGGTCAAGAAAGCAATGGTCTTGGTTCCCGAAACGTCGAAAGGCTTGCGGCAGCGCTTGCAGGACACCTTGTCCTGCGCCAGCACCATGTAGCTCTGCATCTTGGCGAACTTCGCCCGGTCCCGCTCATCGGCTCCGCGCGGAACCGAACCTCTCTTCTTGCGAACCACCCATGGCAGTTCGTAAGAATCCTTGCCGCGGCAGAAGGTGCAGACCAGGTCAATGGTCTTTGTGGTCCTCGACTCGACAAAAAAATCCCGTTCGTCCATCGATGGGTACCGGCGTCAGTTCCGGCCGCAGAAATCCGGAGTTCCGCACATCCCGCCGGGACATTGAGGCATTTCGCTCCGCGCCGGCGAACTGTTCGCGTGGGCGGAAAACGTGGAGAGCTGCTGTGTCAGGTGGTTGGAAGCGCACTTGGGACACTCGACGGCGTCTTCGCTGCGCCGCACCAGCTTCTCAAACTTCGTCCCGCATTCGTCGCATGCATATTCAAAGATGGGCATATCAATCAGTTCCCTTCCCAATCAGTTCCCTTCCCAATCAATCAACGCTAATCCAATTCTATCAATCACCCGGCGCACTTCGGAGGAAGGCAGGGTGTAGCCATTGGCAATGATGGAAAAGGCGAGCCGCGCTTTGCGGCCGGTGGTGACATATCCCGAAAGCGCGCTTGCGGTGGATAGCGTTCCGGTCTTGGCGTGAATGGCCGAGGCGAAGCGCGCCTTTTCAAAGCGCGATTCGAGGGTGCCGTCCTCTCCCCCGACCGGCAACATCCGGTCCCATCCATCCTGCTCGCGGCCATCCATGTAGACGAGCAGCCGCGTGATCGCCGCAGGAGCCACAAGCGTCCGCCGCGACAACCCGGAGCCGTCCTCGAAGTGATAGGAATCCGGCGGTACTCCGATCTCTGTGAGAAACTGCTTCATCTCCTTTAACCCGGCCTCCCGCGTGGCCTCCTTTCGCCGCACTCGAGCCACTTCGCGCAGCAGAATCTCGGCATGCAGGTTCTGGCTCACCTTGTCCACCATCTGCGCGACGTCCGCGAGCGGAGGCGACTCCCGCCGCGCCAGTTCCACGCCTTCATTCGGATCAAACGGCTCCTCCACGGACCAGCGATGACGCGCCACGGGAACCCCGTCAATCCGCACCCCGCGCCGCGTCAGTTCGTCGTACAGGACATACGCCGCATAGAGCGCCGGATCGTCCACCGCCAGCAATTGCCGCACTCCTTTGCTCTGCAACCGCAATTTTCCGGTTACGCGCACCTCGCGTGAGCCGGCCAGCCGGTTCACCTGCACGTCCGAAACATCGCCGTTCCCCACCGTGGTTACCTGATTGTCGATGACAAGAGGGAGCGCCGGCGGGCTCAGCATCACCTGAGCGGGTCCGCCCACCTCATTGGCCGGCCGCACCACGAGCGTGAACGCGTTGTCGTTGAACACCAGCGCGCTCACCGGAGCGCCGTATTCCCAGATGCTGTCATCGACGGTCCAACCCTCCGGGTAGGGGTCATAGGGAAACAGCCTGTCATCGCCCACGATGTCGCCGCTGATCACGCGGACTCCGCGGTCGACAATCGCGTTGCAAAGCAACTCGACCGGCTCGAGCGGATTCGGCGCGTTGTCGTCCTTGCGGTAAGGATATGCTCTTCCTGAGAACGTGGGGTCGGCCCCGCCTACCAGACGGAGATCCCCCTCGATGCGCCCCGCGGCGTCCGGATTGTGGTCCGCGCGCGCGGTGGTCACGAAACGGTAATCCTTGCCCAGGCGCGACAAGGCAAGCGCGGTGGTGAACAGCTTCATGTTCGAGGCCGGCGCGAAATGCTCGCCGGCGTTCCGTTCGTACACCACGCGCCCGGTCTTCAGGCTCACTACATGAATCCCCCACTGCGCGTTCCGCGCGGGCTTCGCCGCCAGCAGCGCGTCGATGCGGCGTTGCACGCTGAGCGGGGACGATGCCTTGCGTACCGGCTTCCGCGCTCCGGTCTCCGCATCCGCGCACACAGCCATCGCCAACAGCGCCGCTGCCCAAATGACTCCGCCGGAAATTCGCATGGAGATGGTTTCCCTTGGAATGTACCACGCGTCCCGCATTCGCGGAGAGCCTGCTTCAGTGCGCGGCGGAAGCAAACTCTTCGGCCTCGTCGCCGGCGCTCTCCACCGGTCCCTTACCCTCGAACAGCCGGTAGATGGTAGGCACCACGATAAGCGTCAGTTGCGTCGAAGTGAACAGGCCGCCGATGACGACAATCGCCAGCGGACGCTGCACCTCCGACCCGGGGCCGGTGGCGAACAGGAACGGCGCCAGTCCCAGAGCCGCTACCGTGGCGGTCATCATCACCGGACGGAATCGCATCAGCGCGCCTTCCACCACGGCGCGTTTTTGCTCGAGGCCCCCCTCCCGCAGTTTTCGAATACAGGATACGAGAACCACGCCATTCAATACCGCAATTCCCCACAGCGCGATAAAGCCAACCGACGCCGGAACGGAGAGATACTCTCCTGTAAGATACAGCGCCACCACACCGCCGATGGAAGCGAACGGCAGCACCGTGATGATCAGCGCGGCGAAGCGGAGGGAGCCGAACAACAGAAACAGCAGGAAGAAAATCGCGCCGATCGTGATGGGCACGATGATCTTCAAGTGCCGCAACGCCCGATCCATGTTCTGGAACTGCCCGCCCCATTCGATGTAGTAGCCGGCGGGAAGCGGGACACGTCGCGCCACCTCTCTGCGCAACTCCTCCACAAAGCCGCCCAGATCGCGGTTTTGCACGTTGACGCCGACGACAATGCGGCGTTTCGCCATGTCGCGGTTGATCTGCGCCGGGCCTTCCACCACGCGGATATCGGCCAGGCTTTCGAGCATTACCTTGCCGTTGGCGGGCGTCTCGAGGACAATCCGCTTGATCTCTTCCACGCTGTTCCGCAGCGATACGGGAAACCGGACCACGGCCTGAAAACGCCTCTCGCCTTCGTAGATCTCCGTGGCAGCTTTGCCGCCGATGGCCGTTTCGATTACGTCGTGCACGTCGGAGGCGTTCAGCCCGTAGCGGGCGATTGCCTGCCGGTCAATGGTGATGTTCAAATACTGCTGCCCGCCGACGCGGTCGATCCTGGTATCGCGCACGCCGCGAATGGCGTTCGCCACCTTTCCGATCTCGTTGGCCTTCTCCACAAGGACGTTCAGATCATCGCCGAACAACTTCACGGCGACGTCCGCGCGCACTCCGGTCACCAGTTCATCCACCCGGTCCGAGATGGGCTGGGCCATTACCAGATTCACTCCCGGAATCTTCAGAAGCCGGTTGCGGATTTCGTCGGCGATGCTATCCTGCGTCCACCCTTTCGGCCATTCCTCGCGAGGCTTCAGAGACGCGATGACGTCGGCTTCGTTCGGACCCGCCGCGTCCGCCGGCGATTCTCCGCGCCCCAGGCGCGAGACCACTTTCTTCACTCCGGCGACGGTCCGCACCATGCGCAGCGCCTCCATCTCCACCTTGATGGATTCATCGAGCGAGATATTCGGCACGCGGTCGATGTTGGGAGAGATGGACCCTTCTTTCATCTCCGGTATGAACGAGGTCCCGAGGAAAGGAAATAGAGCCATTGCCGCTACGAACAACGCAAGGGCCATGACGATGGTCTTCTTTTCGTTATGCAGCGCCGCGTGGAGGACGTAAACGTAGGGTTTCTTCAGCATCCGCACCAGCAGCGTGTCGTGTTCGCCGCCCCCCTTCAGCAAATAGAACGAAAGCACTGGAGATAGCGTCAGGCTCAGCAGCAGCGAAATCGCGAGTGCGATGGCGATGGTGTAGGCAAGCGGGGAGAACATCTTCCCCTCCATCCCTTCGAGCGTCATCAGCGGGAGGAACACCAGGATGATCACGCTGATCCCGAAAATGACCGGCGTGCCGACCTCCTTCACGGCCTCGAACACCATCTGGAGCTTGCTGCCGGTGCGCTGATGGCTGAGCTTGGCGAACACGTTCTCCACCACCACGACGGACCCGTCGACAATCAGGCCGATGGCGATGGCGAGGCCGCCGAGCGACATCAGGTTTGCCGATAGGCCGGCGTGATTCATCACGATGAACGTCAGCAGCGGAGTCAGCACCAGCGTCGCAATTACGACAAGGCTGCTGCGCAGGTCGCCGAGGAACAGAAACAGAATCACCACCACCAGCACGATGCCTTCTATCAGCACCTTGATCACCGTGTGCAGCGCGGCGTCCACCAGTTCGGAGCGGTCATAGTAAGGCACAATCCGCAAGCCCTCCGGCAGCATCCCGCGTGAGTTGATCTCGGCCGCGCGGGCCTTGACGCGGCTCACCACCTCCTTGGCGTTTCCTCCCGCGATCATCATCACGATGCCGCCCACCGCCTCCGTGTACCCGCCCTTGACCATCGCGCCGTGACGGACCTCTTCGCCGAACTTCACCTCGGCCACGTCGCGGATGAAAACGGGCGTCGAACCGACCTCCTTGAGCACGATGGTGCGAATGTCATCGAGGCTGCGGATGAGGCCGACGCCGCGAATCAGATACTGCTCCGCGCTGCGCGGCAGGATGCCCCCGCCCGAGTTCGCGTTGTTCCTTGCCAGCGCATGATGGACATCCTGAATGGTGACGCCGTAATAGCGTAACCGGAAGGGGTCCACCAGAATCTGGTATTGCTTGACGTAGCCGCCCGTGGAGTTGATCTCCGCCACTCCCGGAATGGAGCGCAGCAGCGGACGCGCCACCCAATCCTGCACGATCCGGCGCTCTACCAGCTCTTCTTTGCTCAATACGCGTTCGCCGTCGTCGGGCCGCTCGATGGTGTACTGATAGACTTCGCCCAAAGCGGACGACACTGGACCGAGCGTCGGCGTGATGCCTTCGGGAAACTTCTCGCGCGCCTCGGAAAGCCGTTCACTGACTAACTGCCGCGCGAAATAGACGTTGGTGCTGTCTTCAAACACCAGCGTCACAATCGAGAGCCCCGGCTTGTTGAGCGAGCGCATTTCGGTCAAGCTCGGCAATCCCGTCATGGCGATTTCCACAGGCACGGTAATGAATCGCTCCACTTCTTCCGGAGACCGCCCCGGAGCCTCGGTGGCAATCTGCACCTGGACCGTGGTGACATCGGGGAACGCATCCACGGACAGCTTCCGCGCCGCATGGATGCCGAAGAAGAAAAGCGCCGTCGAGACAACCACCAGCACGAGGCGCTGCCGGAGCGCCGATTGGACTACAAAATCGAGCATCCTTCAACTCCCTTGCGTCGCCAGCCGTTTGCGTTCGTTGTTGAGATGGAATGCGCCGTCCAGCACGATCTTCTCGCCGGGACGGACCCCATCCGCCAGCACGCACTGCTTGCCAAACTCCGCGCCCAAGGTCACCTGCCGCAGCAGGAAACTGCGCTCTCCGGTTTGAATGAACACGTGGTCCTGATTGCCTTCGCGCACTACGGCCGTCTCCGGCACCACCTGTTTGCGCTCCGTGTTGTCGGAGAGCATCACCGTCGCCAGCATGGCCGGCTTGAACCGCCGGTGCGGATTCTTGAGGTCCATGCGGATGCGGACAGTGCGCGTTTCCGGATTCACGGTGGCGCTGACGAAAGTGAGCTTCCCGCGAACCGTCACTCCCGGCAAAGCCGGAATCTCCGCCTCCACCGTCTTGCCGATATCCACCGTGCCGGCTGCCTGTTCCGGCACATCCGCCACCAGCCAGACATTCGACAGGTCCGCCAGCACGCACACGATCTCCGCCGCCTGCATCACCTGCCCAATGGTCGCTTTGCGCTCGAGGACGGTGCCTTCGATGCTGGCCAGCACCTGCGAGAACGAACTGATCGACGGCGCCGTTTCGAGTTTCGACAGCGCCTCTTCCGACATCCCAAGCACGCGCAACTGGTCGCGGGAGGTGGAGAGATCCACGGCGGCTTGGGCCACTTCAGCTTCCCGGCGCTGAAGTTCCGCCTCGCCGATCACGCCTGCCTCGATCAGCAATTTCGCGCGTCCGACGGCGCGCTCGGCGAGCCGCTTCTGCGACCGCGCCTTCAGATAGGACGACTGTTCGTCGGCAAGCTGCGTGCTGTGGATGACGGCCAGCACCTGCCCTTTGTGAACGTTCTGCCCTTCGACCACGTTCAATTCGGTGATGCGCCCCGTCACCGGCGCGCTCACTCGCGCGATGCGGTTTTCATCCGCCTCCACGCGTCCGGCTACCCGCAGCGTTCCCGCCACCTCGGACCACTGCGGCTCCCCAATCTTGATCTGTTGCAGCAGGTCGTCACTGATGGTGATTTCCATCAGATTGCGCGCCGCGGGATTGGACGCGGCGGCCACTTCCCCGGAACTGCCCTGTTGGCATCCGGCGAGAAGGAAACTCAACAGCGCAACCATTGCGCCGCGAAAGATGTATGGATGATTCATGGCTGTTTCCCCAAGTCCGCGGCGCGCAATCCCTCCACGTCGATGAGCGCCGCCTGTAAGTCATATTGAGCTGTGACAAAGTCGGACCGCACGGTGCGCAGCACGCGCTGCGCGTCGAGAACCTCGATGATGCCCCGCTCGCCGAATTTGAACGCCGCCTCGGCCGCCTGCAGCGCGGCTTCAGCCTCTTTCAAGACGCCTTTTTCATACGAGGCCACCTGCTGGCTGGCTACCTCATACAGCCCGTACGCCCGCTCGAGAGCGGCTGTCAACTCGATGCGCCGCAATTCGGCGTACGCCCGGGCTTGGTTCAATGCCGCCACCGCCTCGCTGATGGGGCCCTCCCGCTTGTTCCAGACTGGAATCGGCAGCGACACTCCAAAGCGGTAGAAGCCCAGGTCCGGCTGCCGCTCCCATTCGGCGTAAAGTGATGGCTGCGGCTTGCGCAGCGCAAACTCGGTGTTCAGCCGCCGCTGTGCCCGTTCGATTTCCGAGCGCGCCAGCGACAGTCCCGGATGCCGCGCCATCATTTCCTTCTGCAAGACATCGAGCGGCGGGAGGTGTACGGAGATCTGCAGCGCTCCGCGCGGGTCGACATTCGGAGGCAGCGGCGCGCTCACGGCCGTGCGCAGCGACGCCACGGCGTTGAGAAAACGCAACTGCGCGCTGTTGACGAATGTCTGCGCGGTGGCGACTTCGGCATCCGCCCTGGTCAACTCCAGCCGCGCCGCCTCGCCCACGTTCACTTGCACCTGGATGCGCCGCCGCAGATCCTCCACCAACCGCAAGTTCTCGCGCGCCAGTTCAATCTCCGACCTCCTCCGCAACACCAGGTAGAAAGCTTGCCTCACGGCTGTGCGCACTCCAAGGCGCGCCTCCAACTGGCCGTATTCGCTGCTTGTTCGCCCTTGTTCAGCGGCGCTGATCCGCGACTTGCGCAGCGAAGGCAACTCGAGCGGCTGGGAAACGCTGTAATGTTGAAGCAGTCCGGGTTCGGCGCTGGGCAAACGGCGGTACTGCGGCCCCGCCAGCGTGGTGAACTCCGGGTTTGGATATGCGCGGGCGGTGGCGATTGCCGCTTCCGCTCCTTCACTTACGGCCGTGGCGAAGCGCAACTGCGGGCTGTACTGACCTGCAAGTTCGAGCGCTCGCTCCAACGTCAGAGGATCGTCCGCGGCGAATGCCGCGGAGAAAGGAGCGCCGGCGGAAAACACAAATAGAAAAAGAAGTCGCATGAGCATGAATCAAAAATCGAAAACGGGAGAAACCAAGGGCCGGCGAGGCCCGTGGCGCGCTTAATCCAGAGCTACTTGGACAGGGGGGGATTACAGAAAACGCAAATCGCGTGGCGGACCGCGGCCGGATTCCTTGTGCGGGAACCGGGTGATGGGAGTATTCTCAGTCAGGTATTCTTTCGTGGGAGGGGGATCGGTCAGCGTGCATTCGGGCCGCACGGATACGATCTCCATCCAGACCTTCCGGGCATAATTTGTCAGCGAATGACCTAATGTGTACCCACCCTCGATGGACAGGGGCTCCATTTCCGGGGAACTGAGCTCGCTTCGGAAGGCTGGACAGACTTCGGGCGTACTGACGGCACTCTCCGCTCTCGCGCAGATGGCGAGCGCGAGGAGCAGCGCGGACGCTAGAGAGATTCGACTCATGTGCCGTAGTACTTACAATTACCGAAGGTTAATACATTTTAATCCATTCCGCCCTCCCCACGCCAGTTGAAAATTCCAAACCTCATCGGAGTGTTGGCATCCGGTCCCCGTCTACGCTACCCTTCCCGTAGGCATGACGTCCTCGCATCACGATCTTCTCTATATCCATTCCATCGAGAAGGTCACGCTGGAATTCACCACGCGCTGCAATCTCAAGTGCACCTACTGCGCCGTGACCCGCCCCTGGCACCGCAAGAACGACCTCGATCTGTCTTCCTTCGATGTTCTGGTGGAAGAGATGAAAGCTCTGGGCGTGCGCACAGTGCAAATATCGGGGGGCGGAGAGACCACTATCGTGCGCGACTGGGACCAGTATCTGAAGAAACTGCTGGAGGGCGGGTTCCAGGTTTCCATCATCAGCAACCTCGCCAAGCCGATGACCGATCATGCCATCGGGGCGCTTTCCCTGTGCGGTGAAATCACCACCAGCATCGATTCGGTCGACCCCGAACTCTATGAGGCCATCCGCAAGGGAGGTTCGTTCGAGATCTTCGAAACCAACATCCTCCGTATCCGCGCCCGGTGTGAGCAGGAGGGGCGCAAGCCGCCCTATATGATCTGGAATGCCGTCGCCAGCGACCGGATCATCGGCTTGGTGGACCAGTGGGTGGCGAAAGGCATCTCCCTCGGCATCGATCATTTTCAGATTTCCGAATTCTTCCAGTACGACGATCTGCCGGGCGCGATCTCCATCCACCCGGTGGGAACCATGAGCGATGAGGATCTCGCACGCGCGCGGCGCGCTGTCGAGCGCGCCCGGTGGCTCGCGAAAGACGCGGGGAAGTGGTTTGCGGTGCTTCCCTCCGTGGAAGAAGCCCTGCACGGGAGCCGCAAGGTGATGCGCACGGAAGTGGAACTCGACTGCGGCGGCGAAGGGAAACCGGTTTTCAGGAAATCGCGGACCTTCGTGCAGATTGTGAACAGCGACGGCTCCCGCCAGGAGGTCCCCGTGCCGCCGCCGAGCCCCCCGGTGCCGGGCAAAAAGACAAAGAACTGCTTCATGCCGTGGACCGAAGCCTTCGTCTGGGCCACTAACGATGTCGCCCCTTGCTGCATGTACAAGCGAATCCGGCCGTTCGACGGAGGGGACCTCACCGCCGCGCTCAACTCGCAGCCATTCGTGGAAATCCGCGAGGGCCTGCTGACCGGGAATCTCTCCCACACCTGCAACCTCTGCCCGATGTTCGAACAGGTGGACGTGCAGGAATTCCGCCGCCGCGTTGCCGAACGGATGGGCGCGCTCTCAGCGAAAGCTTAGTGGCAAGTCTGGCCGGAGATCCCGCTCGTTCTCGTCTTCAAACTCGAGTTCCATGTGAAAGGATTCGCCCTTCGTAGCGGACACGAGGCCCGCCTCCGTCACCATGCGCAATTCCTCGCATGCCTCCCAAGGCAGTTGGATGTGGATCCGCCGCAGGGTACGCCGCGTCCGCGCCTCCGGATACATCGCCGGCAGTGCGGGCTGCGTCATCGCGAAAACCAATGGTTGCGACTCGGCATCTCGCGGCGTGACGATCGGAATGCCTCCAGCCACGTAAGGAGCCGCGTAGTTCCACGTCCGCAAACCCTCCGGTAAGCCTCCGCGCAATGCCACGCCGAACGGGCAGGCGCCGGTCGTCCTCCACAGGCAGCGTTCCTTCAACCTGAGCGGACGCACAAAGGGCAATTCCGCTTCGGCTTCGTCGTGCAGCCACAGCAATTCGAAATATGCGTTGTCAAAGAAGAACACCGCATTCGCCGTGCCCTGGCCGGAATGGACACGTTGCGCGCCAAGTGACAATCCGGCAGCGGTCAACAGAGCCGTGTCGCGCGCTCCGCGCGGCGCGCAGACGAACACGTGGTCCAATTCCATCCCCCAATTGTGAAGCCGGATCGGACCGGGTACAACCCGCTGTTACAATGGCGTCGATGTTAAGCGACAAGTTAGACCCCACACTGCGGGCATGGCTCGAAGGCGTCCAGGCATTGGGGAACCCCCCGATGTGCACACTCACGCCGGAGGAAGGCCGTGCCGCGGCGTTGGAGATGATGAAATCCGTGTGCGCCGCTCCGGAACCGGTGGCGCGCGTGGAGGACATCCGCATTCCCGGGCCGGATGCGGAGATTCCGGTCCGCGTTTATACACCCGAATCCGGGGCGCGGCGCCCCGGCCTGGTGTTTTTTCACGGCGGCGGCTGGGTACTCTGCGATCTCGAAACACACGACGTCGCCTGCCGCGCCATCGCGAGGAGGGCGGGGGCTGTCGTGGTTTCGGTGGACTACCGTCTGGCGCCCGAGCATCGCTTCCCCGCCGCCGTCGACGATTGTTACGCGGCGCTGGAGTGGGCGGCCGCAAACGCCGGGAGCCTGGACATCGATCCCAGGCGAATCTCCGTGGGAGGCGACAGCGCGGGCGGCAATCTCGCGGCGGCGGTGGCGCTCAAGAGCCGCGACGAACGCGGTCCTGCCGTTGCCGGGCAGGCGATGGTGTATCCGGTAACGAATCTCGCTTCCTTCGACACCCCGTCCTACGAAGAGTTCGCCGACGGGTATCAACTGACGCGCGCTTCCATGGAGTGGTTCCGCAACCACTACCTGCGAGGGCCGGAGGACGGGCTCCATCCGTATGCCTCTCCGCTGCTCGCTTCCAATCTCGAGGGATTGCCGCCCGCCCTCGTTCTGACCGCGGAATGTGATCCGCTGCGGGATGAAGGGGAAGCCTTTGCCGGACGTCTGGAAAAGGCCGGGGTGGACGTGACGTGCACTCGCTATGAAGGGATGATCCACCCGTTCTTCTCGCTCTCCGGCGTGTGCTCTCGCGCCTTTGATTCGTTTCAGCAGGTGGCGGATTTCGTCCGCGCGGCGTAATGTGAATGGTGATGCTGTGGATGCGTTTCGCCACTATCTTGCTGCTGGCCGCGCCCGCGTTTTCCGGCGACTGGAACAAACAACTTGCAGCCAACTACCTGGATCAACGGCAAAAGGACTGGTTTGCCTGGAAGCCGGCAACGGCAGTGGGTGGACCATGCCTATCCTGCCATACGGGATTAACCTACCTGCTGGTCCGGCCCGCTTTGCGGCGTGCGCTCCATGAGACGGCCAGCCCTTACGAAACCGGATTGCTGGCTGGGTTGAAAACGCGGCTCGATCAGGGAGTGAAAGGAAAAAGCGTGCAAGCGCAGGGGGTGGAGGCGATTGTCGCCGCGCTGCTGCTCGGACCCGGCGAGACAAAGGCGCTGGATCGCATGTGGTCGTTACAACTTCGCGAAGGGAAGTCGCGCGGAGCATGGGAATGGTTCAGCCTCGATCATGATCCGTGGGAGATGCCGGAATCCACGTTCTATGGCGCCTCCCTGGCCGCGGTGGCGGCGGGAAGCGCTTCTATCGAGTACCGCAACCAGCCGGAAATTCGGCGGCATGAATCGGAATTGGCCGCCTATCTGCGGCGTGAGCGTGAGGGACAGCCGCTGCACAACAGACTTCTCCTGCTGTGGGCGGGAGCGAAGCTGCCGGAGGCGCTGCCGGAGCCCGTGCGCAAAGAGATCATCAGCGAGATGTGGCGGAAGCAGCAGCCGGATGGAGGATGGACGCTCGACGCACTCGGTCCCTGGAGCACGCACGCGGGGGCGCCTCCGTCAGCCGGCAGCAACACCTACGCAACCGGTGTCGCCGCATTCACGCTGCAAAAAGCCGGCGTCGCGGCATCGGATGCGCGGCTGAAAAGGGCCCTCGAGTGGCTGCGAATCCACCAGGACCGTCACCATGGCTGCTGGCGCGCGGAGTCGATGAACAAACGCTACGAAGCGGGTTCCATGCCTCTGCTCTTCATGACGGACGCGGCAACGGCCTATGCCTCGCTGGCGCTGCTGGAAGCCGGCCAGTAAGACGATATACTGGTCCACCATGGTTAGCTTGCGACTCGTCTTGCTCCTCTTGTCCTCGTGCGCCGCGCATCTGTTCGCGCAAGCGCAGAGCGGTTCCATCGTCGGCACCATTTCTGATCCGGCGGGGGCCGTCATCGCCGCCGCCAACGTGACCCTGGTGAATGACGGAACCAACTTCACGCGCGTTGTCACCACGAACGACAGCGGCCAGTTTGTCGCCTACTCGGTGCCGACCGGAGCCTACACCATCACCGTGGAGCATCCCGGTTTCCAGAAACTGGTGCGCAGCGGCATTCAATTGACCGCCGCCGACCAGTTGCGCGTGGATCTTCAGTTGAGCGTAGGCAATGTCACCGAAACGGTGGAGGTGAAGGAAACCGCTCCCCTGCTGCAATCGCAAACAGCCGCCGTGTCTTCGCTGGTGAGCAACCAGCAGATCATCGAAATGCCGCTCAACGGCCGTACCTTCACGGCGCTCCTCAAGCTGAGTCCCGGAGCCACCACCGGTTCGAGCACCAACCTCACGACATCACCTTACGCCATGCGTGGCGATGTCAACATCACCGTAAACGGCTCCAGCGCGCAGAACAACACATACCTCATCGACGGCATGGTGAATCGCAGTCTCTGGTTGAGCACGCTCATCATGGTGCCCACCGTCGACTCGATTCAGGAAGTGCGCATGATGACGTCGAACTACTCGGCGGAGTACGGCTCGGCCGCGGGGGCTATCACGGTGGTGCAGACCAAGTCGGGAACGAATCAATACCACGGCAGCCTTTACGAGTTTCTGCGCAACGACAAGTTCGACTCGAACACGTTCTTCAACAACCGTCTGGGCGCGAAGAAACCGGCCTTCCGGCGCAACGAATTCGGCGGGACGGTTGGCGGGCCCATCCGCAAGGACAAGACGTTCTTTTTTGCCGATTATCAGGGAATTCGCGTGCGCCAGCCAACCACCATCATTTCCTCCATCCCCACGCTGGCGCAGCGGCAAATGCTCACCACCGGCGACTTCAGCCCCATGGCCGCAACCATCTACGATCCCTACGACGTCACCAACAATCAGCGCGCGCCGTTTGCGGGAAACCGCATCCCCGCATCGCGGCTCGACCCCGCCGCGGTGAAACTCTACGGATTGCTTCCCGCCCCCACCAGCAGCGCGGCAACGCGGAACTTCGTTTTCAACCCGTCGAACCAGCAGCGCACCGATCAGTTCGATGCGCGCGTGGACCAGAATATCGGAACCAGCGACCGGATCTTCTTCAAGTACAGCTACGACAACACGGACTTGCTGTCCCCCGGTTCCCTGCCTTCTCCGCCAAATGCCGGCGTGCCGATCAGCCCGTATCTCACCGCGGATGGAACGAATTCGGGCATCACGGTGCCGCTGAAAAACTGGTCCATGACGCTGAACTACACGAAGGTGGTCAGCCCGAACATCGTGAACGAGGCGCGTGTGGGCGCGGTTCGCTGGAACCAGTACATCCTTCCCCTCGGCAATGCGTATAACACAGCGGAAGCTCTGGGAATTCGCGGCATCAACATCAACGACAAGTCGGGCGGGCTGCCGTCATTCCAGGTGAGCGGCTTCCAGAACATCGGCGACAGCAACACCTATCCGGAAAACAGCCAGACCATCTCCTTCCAGTACGAAGACATCCTCACCGTGGTGAGGAATTCGCACACATTGAAGTTCGGCGGCATGTTCGTGCGCAATCGATTCAACGGGTTTTCGGCGTTTCCCACCCGCGGCACCTATACGTTTAACGGCCAGTTCACCCGCCAGATCGGCGCGAGCGGCGCGGCCACATCGCTGGCCGATTTTGCGCTCGGCGTTCCGGACAGCATCACCCGCAACATCCTCGCGGGCACCTTCGGCATGCGCAACTATACGTTCGCCACCTTCGTGGACGATTCCTGGCGCGTCAACAACCGGCTTACCTGGAACTTCGGAATCCGGTATGAGTTGCTGGCGCCGCCTTACGAGGTGAATGACCGCTGGTCAAACTTCAACCTGAATACCGGCCTGCTCGAATTGGCGGGAAAGAACGGAGCAAGCCGGACGCTCCGCAATCTCGATACGAACAATGTCGCTCCACGCATGGGCCTCACCTACATGCTCACTTCAGACCGCAAAACCGTGCTGCGCAGCGGTGTGGGATTCTCCTACGTGGAAGCCGGACAAGGCGGCGGGCAATTGTATAAGAACCTGCCGAACTTTTTCGCGCAAGTCGTATCCACTGATCAGAACGGGAAGCCGCCTATCCGTATTTCCGATGGCCTGCCCGCGCCGGTCCCGCCGGATCCGAACAACATCGCGCAATTGTCGAGCGGCAGCCCGAACGCCTGGGATTACGGCTTGAAATCCACGCGCGTCATGCAGTGGAGCGCGGGAATTCAACGGGAGATCACCCAGAATCTGCTGCTGGACGTCTCCTACGTGGGCACGCGGACCGTTGGCCTCATTTCGAACGTGAACATCAACCAGTCCGTACCGGGTCCCGGAGCGCAACCTCCACGGCGTCCGTTCTATTCGCTCAACCCGAATGTGACCAACATCACCTACCGCACCAATTATGGAGCGTCGAAATACCACGGCTTGCAGACGCGGGTGGAGCACCGCGGCACACACGGACTCACCATGTCGCTGGCCTACACGTGGTCGCACTTCCTGTCGAACGCCTCCAACATCAACGGAGGCGGCAATGGCCCCCCTCAGGATGCGCGCTGCTATGCGTGCGAATGGGGTTCCATGCCGGAAGATCGCCGTCACATCGTGGTGTTGAATCACATCTACGAACTTCCCTTCGGCAAGGGCCGCACGTACGTCAGCCAGGGGCCTGTGTCCTGGATCATCGGGAACTGGAATCTCAATGGCATCTGGACCGTGCAGACCGGAGAACATTTCACCCCCGGACTCGCTGCCGCGGTCTCGAACTCCGCCGGCGGCGGCGGCGACCGCCCGAACCGCATCGGCGATGGCAACCTGCCCTCCGGCCAGCGCAGCATTGACCGCTGGTTTGATCTCACAGCCTTCGCTATCCCGGCCCAGTTCAACTTCGGCAACGCCGGACGCGGCATTCTCACCGGCCCCGGATTCTTCAATCTGGACGCGGGCATTCACCGCGTCTTCCCCATCAGCGAGCGCTTCAGGCTCACCTATCGCTGGGAGTTGTTCAACGCCTTCAACCGGGCGAATTTCAGCGTGCCGAACGCGAGCATTGGAAACGCCGTGGCAGGCCAGATCAGCGGCACGGCGCCGGCGCGGATCATGCAGATGGCGCTCAAGCTGGCCTTCTGAGCGCTGACCGTGCGGCGTCGCGCCTTGAGCGCGCTTGGAAAGAGCTCACCGCGGCTGGATCGGCCCGAACCCGTAGCCCGCTTGCACAACGCGAAGCGCGGAATCGAGAATAGCGGTCGCGACGAAGCGCGGAGCCGTGGGTGTGCCGAACCGCAGGTCCATGGCCTCCACGCGAACGCCGCCCTCCGGATGGGCCACGGGGGAAACCTGCCAGAACGGGAACTGCGCAAATCGCAGGTAGCGCCGGAAGACATCCGTGCGCCGCGCCGCCTCCAGGGCTTGTGTGGAATGCGGATAGTAGAACGCCTCGCCGCCCGTCGGATCATAGGGCAGCAGCAGGTTGATGCGTTGGATCAGCACCGCGTTCGAAGTCTCCACGACGGTGTTCCAGGAAAAGGGATTGACGAAATCCGGGAAGGCCCCCACACGGCGCGGCGCGGCGCCGGAATAGTTGTAGCTGTCGAGCAGGTTGACGGCGCGTTGATGGATGAGATAGCGCCCGCCTTCATAGACGCTCAACGCGAGCAGCGCGAAGATCGCCGCCCCACGCCCCGTGCCCGGCTTCGCGCCGATCTCGCTGCTCACCAGGCGCGACAGCAGCGGACCCGCCACGCAAAGGATCAGCAGTCCCCAGATCCACAGATCAACGACATTCGTGATGTCGAGCCCCAGCCATTCGCTCGAAAAAGGCAGCAGCAGCCGCACCCCATAGGTGTTCGTGTAGTCGAGCAGAAGGTGAGACAGAACACCGGCGCAACCCGCGGTGAAGGCGCGCATCCAGGGCAGCGGCTTGCGTCCCGCCAGGCGCACGATCACCGCCGTCAGCGCGGCCAGAATCGGGACGGAGACGAAAGCGTGCGTGATGCCGCGGTGATGATCGAGGTAGTCAAGCGCTCCGCCGTACGAATAGACGACATCAATGTCCGGAATATTGGCCGAGATCAGCAATATGGCGGTGGCCCGCGGGCGCCAGCGGTTGAATCCCGCCCGCGACAGCATCAGTCCGGTCAGGGTGTGCGTGAGGTTGTCCATCGTTGCCGTTCGCGTTCCAGAAAATCGGCCGGAAGCAGCAAGGTTAGCGCATCGGGCGCAGCTTCCACTCGCACCGGCAGCGTCCCGGCGTCTTCCCCGTCGATTTGAATATGAACGGTCTTCCGGTTCGCCGGACGCAGCGTAAGGCTTCGCGCCCGGAG
This sequence comes from Bryobacterales bacterium, assembly GCA_020847975.1. GTDB lineage: Bacteria > Acidobacteriota > Terriglobia > Bryobacterales > Bryobacteraceae > CADEFT01. Next base: position 20,782 of record JADLBD010000016.1, read on the forward strand.
CACGTTGACCCCGCGCATGCGGGCGGCATTGCCCAGCAGCACGCCCGTGAAGTACTTGACGAAACGCAGGGGATTGGAGCCTTCAAACAGAACCAGTTCGAAATGTTCGTGAAGCAGGCTCGCGCCGCGCGCGATCTCGAGATCGCCTCCATAGTTGCGAACCCGGCTGGCCAGCGCGAAACTGCACCGCGCGCTCCGCCCGTCGCATTCCACATCGAGTTCCTCCAGCCGGCGGAATGCCGATTGCCAGCCGGCCAGCCAGTAGGCGCCCTTCCCGAACACTTTCTTCACGCGCGGATTCAGATGGGCCACAATATGCGCGTCCAACCCGGCCCCAGCCATGAGCAGAAAGTAGCGCAGCGGCGCGCCGTCAATCGCGCGCAGCAGCCCAACGGCGATCCGGACCGGTTCGAGAGTAGGAAAGTCACGCGCGGCGCGCGCTGGACACCGGCCCAGATGAGTCTCCATGGCGAGCACGTTCGCCGTCCCGGCGGGCAGGACGCCCAGCGGCACTTGGGACCCGATCATCCCGTTGGCCACTTCATTAATGGTCCCGTCGCCGCCCGCCGCCAGGATCAGACCGGCATCTTCGCGCACGCACCGCGCCGCGATCTGGGTCGCGTCGCCCGGTCCGCTGGTGGGCTTCAGTGTGATTGCGTGTCCCTGTTCCTTCAGAATTGACACAGCTTCCGTAAGCAGTTGAGGATTCCGCCGCAATCTGCCGGCATTAGGAATGTAGATAAGGAAAGCGTTCCGGTAGACAGGGATAGTTCAATCGATCCTTTGCTACCTGCCATAATAACCGTTCATGAAGGATCCTGTTGCCGAACGCATCGAATCATTGCGGGCCGATATCCGGCGCCACGAACACCTGTACTACGTGCTCGACCAGCCCGAAATCTCCGACGCCGAATACGACGCATTGATGCGCGAGCTTCAGACGCTCGAAAAGGCCCATCCCGAACTGCTGACGCCGGATTCCCCAACGCAGCGCGTCGGCGGAAAACCGCGCGAGGGTTTCGTCAAAGTGCGCCACAGCGCGCCGATGCTCAGTCTCGACAATGCGCTGAACGAAGGCGAATTGCGCGATTTCGACCGCCGCGTCCGTGACCTGCTCGCGGGCGCGGAATTCCGCTATGTGGCGGAGCTGAAAATGGACGGGCTTTCCATGGCCGCGCACTACGAGGACGGCCTCCTCCGTCTGGCAATCACGCGCGGCGACGGCGTCGAGGGCGAGGATGTCACCGGGAACGCGCGCACTATTCGTGCTTTGCCCCTGAGCGTGAAGCCCCCGGTACCGCGTTTCGAGGTTCGCGGCGAAGTGGTGATGCCGCGGCGCTACTTCGACAGGCTCAACGAGGAGCGGGAGAAAGAAGGCCTGCCGAGATACGCCAACCCGCGCAACTCCGCGGCCGGCAGCCTGCGCGTGCTGGAACCGTGGATCACCGCTTCCCGCAAGCTCGATTACTTCACCTATTTCTTCCTCGTGGACGGCAAGCCCTATTATCCGAGCCATTGGCAATCACTCGAAGCCTTGAAACACCTCGGCTTTAAGGTGAACCCGAACCGCAAGCAGTGCGCGGATGTCGACGAGCTATACGATGTCTGCCGGCAGTGGGAAGCCATGCGCGATGAATTCCCCTACGAAATCGACGGCGTCGTGGCGAAGGTCGATTCCGTCGCGCAGCAGGATTCGCTCGGTTGGACGGCGAAAGCCCCGCGCTGGGCGATTGCCTACAAGTTCCCCGCGCAGCAGGCCGAGACGGTGGTGGAGAACATCGAAGTGCAGGTGGGACGCACCGGCGCGCTCACTCCCGTGGCGCATCTGCGGCCGGTGTTCGTGAGCGGAGTAACAGTCTCGCGCGCGACGCTGCACAACGAAGATGAAATCGAGCGGCTGAACCTGCACATCGGCGACACCGTGGTCGTGGAGCGTTCCGGCGACGTCATTCCGAAAGTGGTTCGCGTCTTGAAGCACGGCAGCGAGCGGCGCGCCTTCCGCATGCCGAAGCAGTGCCCGGTCTGCGGCGGTGACGTGGTGCGCGCCGAAGGGGAGGCTGCCAGCCGCTGCATCAACAGCAATTGCCCGGCGCGGCTCAAGGAAACCGTGCGCTTCTTCGCCTCGCGCGGCGTTATGGACATCGACGGAATGGGAGAAGCGCTGGTGGACCAGTTGGTGGACCGCGGCTTGGTCAGGAGCGTCGCGGACATCTACAACCTCACCCTCGAGCAGTTGCTGGAACTCGAACGGATGGGCGGGAAATCCGCGGCGAAGATCCTTCAGAACGTGGAACGCTCGCGCCGGCAGCCGCTGGCCCGGCTTCTCAACGGACTCGGCATTCCCTTCATCGGAGAGCGGACCGCGCAGATTCTCGCGGACACTTTCGGCGATCTCGATAAAATCGCGGCGGCGGACGCGGACCTGCTACAGACCGCGGAGGAAGTCGGTCCGAAAGTGGCCGAAAGCATCCGGCGTTTTTTCCGCGAGCGGCACAATCAGGACCTCGTGGAACGGTTGCGCGCCGCGGGCCTCCAGTTCACACAGGAGGTTCGCAACCATGCCCCCCAAGGCGTCCTGACAGGCAAAACCTTCGTGCTCACCGGCACGCTGCCCACCCTGAGCCGCGAGGAAGCCAAGGCGAAAATCGAAGCCGCCGGCGGCAAGGTGACCGGTAGTGTGAGCAAGAAGACCAGTTACGTAGTAGCCGGCGAAGATGCCGGCTCGAAACTCGCAAAAGCGCAAGAGTTGGGCATCCCCGTGTTGGATGAGGACGGCATGATGCATTTGATCGGCGGACAGACGGTTTGAGGAAAATAGTCGCGGTTCTGACTTCCTGGGGACCCTTCGGTCTCTTTGCTCTCGCAGTTTTCGATTCCGCGGGCATTCCCCTGCCGGCGGCGGTGGACGCCCTGGTGGTGGCGACAGCGGCTGTGAACCCCGCCTCCGCCTATCTGGATGCCGCGATGGCTGTGCTCGGCTCGGCCATCGGCAGCATGGTGCTCTTCTACATCGGCCGCGGAGGCGGACAGGCATACCTTGACCGCGTCACCGCCGGCCCGCGCGCCCATCGCTTTCGTGAATGGTTTCAAACCTACGGCCTGATTACCGTCTTCATCCCCGCCCTGCTGCCCATTCCCATGCCCCTGAAGGTGTTCGTGCTCTCGGCCGGCGCATTGGGTGTGAAGCCGCTGCATTACCTCCTGGTGGTGCTGGCCGCGCGTATTCCACGCTATTTCGGACTCGCCTATCTGGGATCGCAACTCGGCGAGCACACCATGGGCTGGCTCAAAGCGCACGTCTGGCACCTCGTGATTTTCGCCGCGGTGCTGGCCGCTGTGCTGGCGCTCGCCGTCAGGATAGTATTTCGCGGATCACGCTCCCCGAAACGTCCGTAAGCCGCATGTTGCGCCCGTTGTAGAAGTACGTCAGCTTCTCGTGATTCAGGCCTAACAGGTGAAGCACGGTGGCGTGCAGATCATTGATCGACTTTCCGCCTTCAGCCACCTTATACCCGAACTCGTCGGAACTGCCCACCGCGCTGCCGCCCTTCGCGCCGCCTCCCGCCAGCCACACCGTGAACACATGCGGATTATGGTCGCGCCCGTTCATGCGCTGCGAAATGGGCATGCGGCCAAACTCGCCATGCCACAGGATCAAAGTCGAATCGAGCATCCCGCGCGATTTCAGATCCCGCAACATGCCGGCGACGGGGCCATCCGTTTCCGCGGCGTGCATGCCGTGGTTCTCGACGATGTCCCAATGCGCATCCCAACTCGACTGGAAATTGCCGCCGCCTGAATAGATCTGCACCATGCGCACGCCGCGCTCCACCAGCCGCCGCGCCATCAGACACTGGCGTCCGAAATATTCGGTGATCCTGTTATCCAGGCCATAGAGCTTCTTTGTGGCCGCGCTCTCCTTCTTCACATCCACGGCTTCGAGCGCGCTGGTCTGCATGCGGAACGCCAGCTCATAGGTTGCGATGCGCGCCGAGAGTTCGGAATCGTCCGGATTCTTGCGGGCGTGCTCGGCGTTCAACTCACCCAGCAGATGCAGCCATCTCCGCTGCCTCTCCGGCGTCATGTCTTCACCCGGCTCGAGGTCCACAATCGGATCCCCCGTCGAGCGGAACTGCGTGCCCTGATACGCCGCCGGCATGAAGCCGTTCATCCAATTGGGTGCGCCGCCGATCGGCCCGCCGCGCGGATCAGTGAACACCACAAACGCCGGTAGATTCTGATTCTCTGTCCCCAGCCCGTAAGTGATCCAACTCCCCATGCTCGGATGGCCGGGCAGGATGCTCCCGGTGTTCATCTGAAACAGCGCCGGAGCATGATCGTTGCTGATGGCGTACATCGACCGGATAAACGCGATGTCATCCACCATTTCCCCCGTCTTCGGAAACAGGTCCGAAACGTCCCGCCCGCACTCGCCGTACTTCTTGAAGCCCCACGGCGACGGCATGATCCCGCCGGGGTTGCCCTGCGATACCACCACTTCCCCTTTGCCGGACATCACCTCGCCGCGCCGTTTGTAGAGTTCGGGCTTGGGGTCGAAGCTGTCCACGTGGGAGACGCCGCCGTAACAGAAGATCGAAATCACGGCTTTGGCCTTCGCGGGGAAATGCGGCGCACGTGGAGCGAGCGGATTGGCCGCGTCGGCCCCAGCCGCGCGGGCCTGCTCGGTGTTCAACAGGTCCGCGAACGCCAGGCTGGCGATGCCGCCGCCGGCGCGTTGGAGCAGTTCACGTCGGGATAGAAATTTCATGGCGCGTACACGAATTCGTTGCTGTTGAAGATGGCCTGGCAGAAATCCTGAAGGGATTCCTTGCCGCCATCAAGAAACTTCACCGCTGTTGCCTTCTCCGCGGCATCAGGGCGCCGCTGGAAAGCCAATGCAAAAGCGAGATCCACCTGCTTGCCCGGATCAGCGCCGGCTTCACGCTCCAGACGCCTGGCGAACTGCTCCGCCTCGAAGCGCACGAAGCTGTTGTTCATCAGGATCAGCGCCTGCGGCGCGATGGTGGAGCGGTTCCGCCTCGGACACGAAGTGATGCCGTCCGGTTTGTCGAACACATCGAGCATCGGTAGTGGAATGCTGCGCTTCGAATGGATGTAGATACTGCGCCGCCACGTGCTGGGGTCATTGTCGGGCTTTCCCGCCCACGTGCGCCCGGAACTGCCCTGGAACAAGGAAGGGTCGATGAAGGGAAACACGCCCGGCCCTCCGGTCTTGGCATCGAGCGTTCCGGACACCGCCAGCATGTTGTCGCGAATGATCTCGCCTTCCAGGCGCTGCCGCGGCATCCGCCACAGGAAGCGGTTCTCGGGATCGGCGGCCACACCGGCGGCATTGTCGTCACTCGACATCTGATAGGCGGCGGACATCAGCATCAGCTTGTGCATCGCCTTCATGCTGTAATCCTTGCGGATGAACTCGCTCGCCAGCCAGTCGAGCAGTTCGGGATCCGTCGGGCGCTCGCCCGTCTTCCCGAAATTACTCGGCGTGCGGACAATGCCTTCACCAAAGTGATGCTGCCAGATCCGATTCACCATCACGCGCGCAAACAGCGGGTTCTGCTGCGAGGTGAGCCACTCGGCGAATGCCTTGCGGCGGTAGCTGGACCTGGCTCCAGGGGGCGGCGGCGAAAATTCAGGCTCGTGCCGTGTCGCCACGCTCAGCACGCCCGGCTGCATCAGCGAACCTTTGGAATCGGGGCTGCCTCGATACAGGAAGTAGGAGGGGTCGGGCTTCGGCCCACCTTCGCCGATCGCCATCGCCGAGGGCAGGCGATTCGGCCGCGTCTTCTCCATCGCTTTGATCTGCCGCTCCAGATCCTCGAGCCGCGCGCGATCCTCCGCGCTCATCGAAGCCACAACGTCCGCTTCCGTAAAGTTGCGCGTCTTTTCTACCTGGATGACATTCAGCTTCTGGCCTTCGGTGCGCTTTTCGGGCGGCGTCCGCAGAGCCTCCCGCACATAATCCGGCAGCTTGGCGCGCTCCTCGGCGATCTTCCTGTCGCGATACGGCTTCTTCAGCGCTTCGGCCGCATCCTTCAACGGCTTCTCGATGTCGTCGATCCGCTTGTTGTCCGCCTTAAAGCGCCGCACGGTGCCTTCGTCCACCAGCGGAACGTCATTGTCCTTCGTGGAAAAGAACACAGCCTGGATGCGGTAGTAATCCTTCTGCGGGATGGGATCGAACTTGTGGTTGTGGCACCGCGCGCAACCCACCGTAACGCCGAGGAAGCTGTTCGAGGTGGTCACCACCAGGTCATCGAGTTCATCCATGCGCGTCATTTCACTCTTCACGTTGTGATCGAGCCCGTGGCGCAGGAAGCCCGTGGCGATCAGCGCGTCCCGGTCATCAGGGGCGATCTCATCTCCCGCCAGTTGCAGCCGCACGAACTGATCGTAGGGCAGATCATTCGCAATCGACTGGATCACCCAGTCGCGATAACGCCACGCATCAGGACGGTCGCGGTCATATTCGAATCCGCCGGAATCCGCATAGCGCGCCAGGTCCAGCCAGTGGCTGCCCCACCGCTCGCCGTAATGCGGAGAGGCGAGCAGTTGATCCACCAGCTTCTCCCACGCATCCGGGCGTTTGTCATTCAGGAAGGCGTCCACTTGCGCCGGGGTAGGCGGCAATCCCCAGACATCGAGGTATGCGCGGCGTACCAGCGCGCGCTTGCTCGCCGTGGGCGACGGCTTCAGCTTGTGATTCGCGAGGGTCTTCAGCACGAACGCATCGATGGGAGTGCGAACCCAGCCCGCGTCGGCAACCACGGGCGTCTCCGGCCGCGCAATGGGGCGGAACGACCAGAACTGCCGCTCCTCTTCACTGATCGGCCTCTCTTCCATCGCCGCCATCGCCTTCTTCGCTGTGTCCGCCGGAGCTTCGATCGGCTTGTCCAGCGGAGCCCCCGTGCCAATCCAGCGGGAAATTACGGTGATCTGCCAGTCTTGAAGTTTCTTCCCCGGAGGCATCTGAGGCTGATCGATGCCGGCGACATGCCGGTAGATCTTGCTCTTCATCGGATCGCCCGGCACGAGCACCGCTCCGCTCTTTCCGCCCTTCAACATCGACTCGCGCGTGCGCAGGTCGAGGTCCGACATCTTGACCGCCGCTCCATGACAGCCCAGGCAATTGGACGCCACAATTTCGGACATCTGACGGGGCAAATCCTGAGCCCACGCGCACAGGGATACCAGCGCTACCAGAAAGAGGGGTCGGATCACAGTATCCACATTCTACAGGATCGACCCGAACTGGAACGACTACTGCGCGTTCCAGGCAGCTCCACGCATGTTCCCCGTTTCGAGGACGCGGGCATGAGGGTCGATCGCGCGAACCAGTTGCCGCAGCTTGATTTCTCCACTGGTCATACTTAGGGATGCCGCAATAATAAATAGATATGTTTGGGCGTCACGAAATCATTTGGTGGCACCATCTCCGAATTGACCCACGGACGCCCACAATGTCGTCCTAGCCTGTGTTCATCGTGGTTCCAGC
>JADLBD010000017.1 GCA_020847975.1 Bryobacterales bacterium
CCGAAGCCGACTCCATCTTCGCCGAAGAGTACGAAGACGCTTTCCCCAAACTCGAGGTCAACGAAAGCTCCTACATCATCATCGTCACCCGCGGCCACCGCGACGACATGCGCGTGCTCCGCTGGGCCGTCTCCACTCGGGCGCGCTACATCGCCATGATCGGAAGCCGCCGCAAAACCATCAACGTCGTCAAGGAACTGGAAAAAGAGGGCGTCCCCCGCTCCGCTTTCGAAAAGATTCATGCTCCCATGGGCTTCGACATCGGAGCCATCACTCCCGAAGAGATCGCCGTCTCCGTGGTTGCCGAAATGATCGCCGTGCGCCGCAATCCCGATTCCGATTGGCGCAAGGTCACCAAATCCATCTTTGTCAACGAAGCGTACCGGATCCGGTTGAAGTGAACTGCACAGCTGTGATTCTGGCCGCCGGCGCCTCGCGCCGCATGGGCCGTCCGAAAGCCCTGCTCTCCATCGGCGGCGAGACTTTCGTGGACCGCCTCACCAGGGTCTTTCAATCCTCGTGTACCGAAGTGGTAGTCGTCCTCGGGCATCATGCCGCCGCCATTCGCCCCCTCATCCAGCGCCCGGCTGCCATCGCCGTCAATCCTGACCCCGCCCGCGGCCAGCTCAGTTCCCTCCAGTGTGGTCTCGCCCTCCTCCCGCCCTCAGCGGACGCGTTTCTCTTCACGCCGGTCGATTGCCCCTCCGTCACCGAGTCCACCGTGCGCTCTCTTCTCGAAGCCCTCGCCGCCCATCCGGATTCGCTGCTCGCCATCCCCCGCTATCAGGGCCGCCGCGGCCATCCGGTCGCCTGCCGCGCCTCCCTCGCCCGTGAATTTCTCTCCCTCCCTGCCGCCTCACAGGCGCGCGAAGTGGTCCACCGCCACCTGGACCAAACCATCTACCTCGACACCGATGACGCGGGCGTTCTCGTCGACATTGACGATCCGCAAGCTTATGATCGGCTCGTGAGCCAGGCCCCCGTCCTATGAAGCGCCGCCTCCTCACTGCCGCCGTGCTGTTGCTCGTCTTTGCCGCGGCCGGCATCCCGTTTCTTCGCGCCGACCGCTTCCGCGGCCGCATTCACACTGCGCTCGAACAGGCGCTCCACCGCAGAGTCGAAATCAACGGCGGGGTCCATTTCAATCTCTGGCCCGGCCCCGGATTCTCCATTTCGAACGTCGTCATCCACGAAGACCCGGCCATCGGCATCGAGCCGTTCGCCTATGTCGCTTCCCTCGATGCTACCGTCAGCCTGTTCGCCATGCTCCGTGGACGGTGGGAGGTATCCGGTATTCTCCTCGATGAGCCCAATGTCAATCTCGTGAAGCAGACTACCGGCTCCTGGAATATTCGCCCCCTCCTCACCAGCACCACTCCCGGCCCCCATTTCCGCTTTCCCGATATCCAGGTCCGCAGCGGCCGCATCAATCTCAAGTTCGGTGACACCAAGTCTGTCCTTTACTTCTCCAATGCCGACCTCGACATCACTGCCGATAGTGAAACCGCAGTCCGCCTCCGGTTCTCCATGGACCCGGCGCGTACGGACCGGCCCGCCCAGAGCATCGGCACTCTGCTCGGCAGCGGCGTCTACCGCTGGTCGGAATCGCAGCCGGGCCAGGCCGATCTCGATCTCGAACTCGAGCGCAGCGCGCTCTCCGAAATTGTTACTCTCCTCGAGGGCCGCGGCGCGGGCATGCGCGGCTTCCTTGCTTCCCGCGCCCGCATCACCGGTCCGCTCTCCGATCTCAAAATCGAAGGCAGCATCCGCCTCGAGGACATCCAGCGTTGGGATCTCTTCCGCTCCGGCGCAGGAAGCTCCGCTCTGCGCTATCACGGCAAGCTCGACTTCCCGGCCGGCGAACTCGACCTCGAAACCATTTCCGAATCGCCCGATACCCCATTCCGGCTGCGCGTGCGCGGCCACTCGCTCCAGGACAACGCCTCGTGGGGCGCATTGCTCCGCTTCGACAAACTCCCCGTCAGCGCCCTCACCGACGTGTTTCAGTTCATGAATGTTTCCCTGCCCAGCAGGGTAGCTCTCGATGGCAAGATCAGCGGAGTGCTCAGCTATTCGCCCGCCCGTGGCTTGCAGGGCCTCCTCGAATTGCCCGAAGCCTCCGTCAAGAGCGGCGGCATCGGTTTCCAACTGCGCGAAGCCCGCTTTGCCGTCGATGGCGAGCAGTTCCGCCTCCTTCCCGCCACTCTCGATCTCGGCGCTGGAAAATCCGCCCAGGTGGAGGGCCGTTACAGCCCCACTGCCCAATCGTTTACCTGGCGCACAGGCAACACCCTGATGCCCGTCAAGGACCTTCTGGCCAATTACAAACAGTTGCTCGGCACCGGCATCCCCCTCCTCGACCAACTCGAAAAGGGCGATTGGCGCGGAACCCTTCAGTTTGAAAAAACCGGCGACGATCCGGCACATTGGACCGGACAGTTCGCCCTCCGCAATGCCCGCCTCGAAATCCCCGGATTGGCCTCGCCCGTCGATATCGAAGCCGCAACCGGCGCCATCCTCCGCAACCGCCTTCTCCTCGACTCTATTACCGGAAGTGCGGGAGAGGTCGCCTTTCAGGCTGTCTACCGCCAGGAAATCTCCGGTCCACGGCCGAATCACTTCAAGGTCCATATCGAGGAGGTGGATGCATCCGACCTGGAAGCTCTGTTCCTTCCAACCCTGAAACGCGGCGGCTTCCTTCGCTCGCTCAGCTTCCGCGCCGCCATGCCTCAATGGCTGCGCGACCGCCATCTCGGAGCCGAAGTCGTTGTCGATTCACTCCTCTCCGGCGATGCCTCGCTCGGCAGTCTACGCGGGCTGCTTCTTTGGGACGGCCCCCAGGTGGAATTGAACAAAGCCGCCTGGACCCATGAGGAATCCTCCGCCGCCGGCAGCATTCACCTCCGCCTTTCCCGCGCTGAACCCGAGTATCGCATCACAGCCGAGTTTCGAAACCTCCCCTGGAAGGGTGGCGTCATTGACGCCGATGGCAAGGTGCAGACCAGCGGCACCGGTCTTGCGCTGCTGCGTAACATCACCTCCACCGGCAGATTCACCGGCCGCGAATTAACCTTCTCCGGGCAGGGCGACTTCGCCTCCATCGGGGGCGCCTATGAGCTTTCTGTTCCGCGCGGCGTGCCCCTGCTGAAGCTCAGCGCGCTCGAAGCCTCCAGTGGAGACGAACTGTTCACCGGTCAGGGCGCTACGGAAAACGACGGCAAACTCTATGTCGATCTCACTTCCGGCAAGAAAAAGCTGCGCATGGCCGGAACGCTATGGCCATTTCAGCTCGATGTTCACAACTGAACATGGACAAACCCTGGTATCCTGATTAGAACCACTTTCCCGAGGTGCTTATGCGACAACTCCGTTATTCGACCCGCAGCGGCATCCAGGTCACGCGAACTGTCTCGAAGGTCCCCTACAAACGCGGCCTCGAGAAACTGATGCGCGAATTGGACTCCCGCCGCGGCTTCTACTTCTCTTCCGGTTACGAATACCCGGGGCGCTACTCGCGTTGGGATATCGCCTCGGTTTGCCCTCCCCTCGAGATCACCGGCGCAGGCCGCGACATGGAATTCCGCCCCCTCAACCTGCGCGGCCAGATGATCTGCGAAATGCTGCTGCCCGTCCTTGCCAGCCATCCGCATTGGGAATCGTTCCACGCAGCCGGCGGCGCGCTTCACGGCCGCCTCAAACCCCTCGAAGGCCTCTTCCCCGAAGAACAGCGCAGCCGCCAGCCTTCGCCCTTCTCCATCATCCGCGCCCTGATGGAAGAGTTCGGCCATCCCGACGATAGCCGCCTCGCGCTCGCCGGCGTTTTCGGCTACGACCTCCTGCTTCAGTTCGATCCCATTCAACTGACACTGCCCCGCCACGATACGAAAATCCTTCACCTCTTCCTCTGCGACGACATCTACTTCATGGACCGTAAGAAGGAAGTCATCGAGCGCTATTCCTACGAATTCGACCGCGACAGTATCTCCACCCTCGGTCTGGCCCGTGACGGCGAGTCTATCCCTCCGCCTACTCCCCGCGAGCCAAGCCCCATCTCCTCCGACCATACCCCCGAAGAGTACATGGCCAATGTCGAGAAAGTGCGCGCCGGCATGAAACAGGGCGACTTCTACGAAGTGGTCCTCCGCCAGACCTTCCGCACCAACTACTCCGGCAGCCCCTCGAAGCTCTTCGAGCGCATCCAGCGGCTCAGCCCAAGCCCCTACGAGTTCTGCATCCAGTTCGGCGGCGAACAACTGGTGGGCGCATCCCCGGAAATGTTCGTCCGCGTCGAGGGCGCGCGCGTCGAAACCTGCCCCATCTCCGGCACCGCCCGCCGCACCGGAGACCCCATGGCCGACGCCGATGCCATCCGCGCCCTGCTCGATTCCGCCAAGGAAGAATCCGAACTCACCATGTGTACCGACGTGGACCGCAACGACAAGTCGCGCGTCTGCGAACCCGGCTCGGTGAAGGTGATCGGGCGCCGCCTCATCGAATCCTACGCCGGCCTGTTCCACACCGTGGATCATGTCGAAGGCACTCTCGCCCCCGAATTCGATTCCCTCGATGCCTTCCTCACTCACATGTGGGCCGTTACCGTCATCGGAGCCCCCAAGCGGGCCGCCGCCCAAGCCGTCGAGAATATCGAAAAGAACGCCCGCGGCTGGTATGGCGGAGCCGTCGGCATGATCTCCATGAACGGCGACATCAATACCGGCATCCTCATCCGTACCACCCACCTCCGCGACGGCATCGCCGAATATCCCGTCGGAGCCACCATCCTCTACGACTCCGTCCCCGCGAACGAGGAACGCGAAACACGCCTCAAGGCCACCGGCTTTTTCCGTGCCCTCGAACCGCCTGCCGCTCCTGTGTCTGCCCCCGCGGTTTACATCCCTTCCACTGAGGGCAAAGGTGTGAAGATGCTCCTCGTCGACAACGAAGATTGCTTCATCCACACCCTCGCCAACTACGCCCGTCAGACCGGAGCCGAAGTCGTCACCTACCGCTCCGGCTTCCCGCTCGAGATGATTCACCAGTTTGCCCCGAGCCTTATCCTGATTTCCCCCGGACCCGGCCGTCCCTCCGATTTCGGCGTTCCCGATCTCGTTCGCTTCGGCGCGCGCCTCGGCGTCCCCATGTTCGGCGTCTGCCTCGGCTTACAGGGCATCGTCGAAGCCTTCGGCGGCGAACTCGGCGTGCTCGATTACCCCATGCACGGCAAGCCTTCCATGGTCACTCACACCCACAAAGGCGTGTTCGAAGGCCTGCCCGAAACTTTCCGTGTGGGCCGCTATCACTCGCTCTACGCCCTCCGGCACAAACTGCCTTCCTGCCTCGAAGTCACCGCCGAATCCGAGGACGGTGTCATCATGGGCGTTCGCCATCGCGAATTGCCCATCGAAGCTGTTCAGTTCCACCCCGAATCCATGCTCACTCTCGAAGGCAATTGCGGCCTCCATCTGATGGAGAACGTGGTCAAGCTCTATGGCCGCGCCCGAGTCTGACGCCGTGCGTATCCGGCAAAAGATTCTGATCGCAATAGCGGCGGCCGCCGTATCCTTCGTCCTGTTCATCAACTACTGCGGGCTCGTCTACCAGTGCGGCTGCACGTGGCTCTGGTCCGGCGCCGCCGATCACTGCAATATCCACACCGCGGGCCGCCACTGTCCCTGGTGCGCCTTGAGCCAGACAGGCCAGCATCTCGTGTTGCTCTCCATCATCGTTCCCCAACTTGTTGTGTGTTTCTGGCCCGCCGCCTGGCCCTGGCCCAAACGGCTCCTGCTGACCCTCCTCGCGTTCCCCATTGCGGGACTTATTCCAGCGTTTACCTTAGGACTATGGACAGGGTACTGGAACTAATTAAGGTTGTGGGCTACCTCGATTCAGCGGATACTGGATTGTATCGGTATGGATCCCCTCGACATGCTCTTCCTCACCATCGTCCTCTGGATTGCCTGGAAGCTTTCCGACGACTTCGACGGCGGGAAGCGCTCGAAGCTCCCCATCGCCGGCTAGGCGGCTCATCGTCCCTCTCTCTATGCCCCGGATTCTGATCATCGGGGGAGGATTGTCCGGTCTCGCCGCGGCCGCCGCGCTCGGCGGAGCAGGCTATGACGTGGATCTCTTCGAAAGCCGCCCGTTCCTCGGAGGCCGCGCCGCATCCTACCCGCTTCCAACCAGCGAATCCGGAGAACACATCGATAATTGCCAGCACATCCTCCTGCGCTGCTGCGTCAACCTGCTCGATTTCTACCGCCGCCTCGGCGTCGAAGATTCCATTCAGTTCCACCGTGACTTTTACTTCATCGAGCCCGGCGGCCGTGTGTCCACTCTCGAGGCAGGCCGGCTGCCCGCGCCGCTTCACTTCACCGGATCATTCCTCAAACTCCGATTCCTCTCCCTCGCCGACAAGATCGCCATCGGGAAAGCGCTGCTCGCCATCCGCTCGGAACGCAAGACGCGCCGCGACCTCGACAACATCTCCATGCTCGACTGGCTTCACGAAAAACGCCAGACGCCCCGCGCCATCGAGCGCTTCTGGCGTCAGGTGCTTGTCAGCGCCGTCAACGAGGAGTTGGACCGCATGGCCGCACTCCATGGCTTCCAGGTCTTCTGGCTCGGATTCCTGGCCGGAGCCAATACCTACGAAATGGGCATCCCGCGCGTCCCGCTGGGACATCTCTACGGAGACGAAGCCTGGCAGCGCCTGCCCAACGTCCACCTCCATGAGCGCGCCCCCGTCGAACGTATTGCTTTCGGGAACGGCCAGGTCGCCGGCGTGACAGTTGGCGGCAAGGTCCACACCGCTGACGCCTATCTTTCGGCCCTCCCCTTCGACCGTCTCGCTTCACTCGCCCCCGATCTCCCCTTGGAATGGAATGCCTTCTCCCACTCGCCCATCACCGGTATCCATCTCTGGTTTGACCGCTCCGTGACCAGCCTTCCGCACGGCTCTCTCCTCGACCGCACCATCCAATGGTTCTTCAACAAAGAGCAGGGCCGCTACCTCATGCTCGTGGTGAGCGCCTCCCGTGCGCTCACAGAAATGGCCCGCAAGGAAGTGATCGACCTTGCCGTGCGCGAACTCGCCGAATTTCTGCCCGCCGTCCGCGATGCCCGTCTCGTCAAGGCGCATGTGGTGAAAGAGATGAAAGCCACTTTCTCCGCCGCCACAGGCCTCGAACCCAAACGCCCCACTAACGCCACCGCTTACCCCAACTTCTTCCTTGCCGGCGATTGGACCAGGTCCGGATGGCCCGCAACCATGGAAGGAGCCGTCCGCAGCGGCTATCTTGCCGCTGAAGCGATCACGGGCCGGCTCGGAGCCCCGGCGCGGATTCTGCTGCCGGACATCGCCTGAAGTTTCACCCGGCAATCGATTCCCGCTTATTCCGCGCTACCACGCCCTCAGGCCGGCATATACAGTCACAACGGGATCCTTTATTCCTTCATCCCGGCTTACACTCCATCAGGAGTGTTGTCATGAGAACCGGAGTCGTTGCACTGGCCACCGTCTTTTTTTGCTTCACCACCCTGCCCACCCTCCCGGCAAAATCCAAGGACAAAAAGAAGGATCCGGATGAAATCGGGAATCGCGACGTCGGAAAGGGTGTCAACTTCTATTCCATCGAAAAGGAAATCGCCCTCGGCAAACAGATGGCCCAAGAGGTCGAGCACGAAGCCAAAATCATCAACGATCCCATCGTCGCCGAGTACGTCAATCGCGTCGGGCAGAACCTCGTGCGCAACTCCGACGCCAAGGTCCCCTTTACCATCAAGGTCCTCGACTCGGACGAAGTCAACGCCTTCGCCTTGCCCGGCGGCTTCTTCTTCGTCAACAGCGGGCTCATCCTCAAAGCTGAGTCCGAGGCGGAACTGGCCGGCGTGATGGCCCACGAAATCGCTCACGTCGCCGCCCGCCACGGAACCCGCCAGGCCACCAAGGGCGAGATCATCAACTACGCCAGCCTCCCCCTGATCTTCATGGGCGGCTGGACCGGCTACGCGATCCAGGGTATCGCCAGCGCCGCCATCCCTCTCGGTTTCCTCAAGTTTTCCCGCGGAGCCGAAGCCGAAGCCGACATGCTTGGCTTGCAGTACCTGTATAAAACCGGTTACGATCCCACCGCTTTTGTCGACTTCTTCGAAAAACTCGAGTCGATGGAAAAAGCGAAACCGGGAACGATGTCCAAGGTGTTTTCCACTCATCCTCTGACGGAAGACCGCATCGCCGCGGCGCAGAAGAATATCCAGGAGAATCTCCCCTCCCGCCCGGAGTATGTCGTCACTACCTCCGAGTTCGACAATGCCAAAGCCCGCCTCGCCATGCTCCTCAACCGCCGCAAAATCGATACGAAGGATGACAATAAACCAAAACTCCGCCGCGCGCCCGGCGCCGGCGACATCAACGGCGACTCCAAGGACAAAGACGCTGACCCCGATGAGCGCCCTACGCTCAAGCGCCGCCCATAGCAAACTCCCCTTGCTGCCGAGCCCCAATCAGCGTCTCAACCGCGCCGTTTCTCACGTGCGGGCGGGATTTTGCATTCCTCCTTACCCCGCTATTCTGAGGTCACTATGCGTACAACCTGTGTGGCCCTGGTTGCCCTGCTCTCCGCCTCCATTCCAATGTTCGGCCAATCGGAAGACGTGCACCACCACAACTTCAGCGCGGGACTCGGTCCCGCCATCCCCAGCGGCTCCTCCCGCAACTACCTCGGAACCGCCCCCATGTTTGCCCTTCGTTATGGCTACCGCTTCAACCAGTTCCTCCAGGCGGACGCCGGCCTGCAACTCGCCTGGGGAGCCGCCAACAACCAGAATCCCGTCCTCACCGACCTCGGCACCGTGCAAGGCGGCGACCATGAGTACATGTTCCCCCTTGGCGGACGGGTGATCATCCCCACGCCTTTCCAGCGCATCGAGGTTTCCGCCGGCGGTGGAGGCGTCTACCTTCACTACTCCGAAACCGCCCCCTCAAACCCTTACTACCAGGTGAGCTGTTACAACTGCACCTCGCGCGGCGGATGGGGCGGCTATGGCCTCGCCAATGTCAGCTACTTCCTCGACAGCAACAAAACCTTCCGCCTCGGAACTACGTTTCAATACATCAGCGCTTCGACCAACGGCCAGGCGGTCGGCAACGTGGCCGCGCTCCATACCTCGGACCATTGGGCCAATCTGACCTTCGAATTCGGTATCAGTTTCTAATCAGAGCCAAGGATGCGATCAGCCGCGCCGGTCAGCATCCGTTTCACCTGATCACCTTCAGATCTCTCGCCAGCAACCGTCGGAGTTAACTCGTCATTCAAGCTGACGGATTCCGGCGCCGGGGAAAGCCTGACAAAGGTTCGATTCCAGGATTCCTGAACCGTAGCGGAAGTTCCGGCACAGCCGGAGGCAGACCTGCCCCCTGCCCCCTGTCTCCTGCCTCCTGCCCCCTGCCTCCAGCCCCCTGTCTCCTGCCTCCTGCCTCCCGCCTCCTGCCTCCCGCCTCCTGCCTCCTGTCTCCTGCCTCCCGCCCCCTGCCTCCAGCCTCCCGCCTCCTGCCTCCCGCCTCCTGCCTCCTGCCTCCTATCCCGAAGGGATATCCCCGGTGTCAAAAACCTTCCAACAGATGCCCCAGCTTCTCCTTCTTCGTCCGCAGGTAATCCGCCGTGCTCGTCTGCGGAGCCACAATGCACGGCACGCGCTCGATCACCTCGACCCCCGCCTTCTCGAGCGCCTCGATCTTCTCCGGATTGTTCGACAGCAGGCGAACCTTTGCGAGCCCCAGGTGCCGCAGTATCGCGCCGGGTAACTCGTAGTTGCGCAGGTCCGCGTCAAAGCCCAGCGCTTCGTTGGCTTCCACCGTGTCCGCGCCCTCATCCTGCAAGGCATAAGCGCGCAGCTTGTTCATCAGCCCGATGCCCCGCCCTTCCTGCATCTCGTAAAGCAGAATCCCTCGTCCCTCTTCCGCGATCATCTCCAGCGCCAACTCCAGTTGCGACCGGCAATCGCAGCGCAGGCTGTGGAACACGTCGCCCGTGAGGCACTGTGAGTGAATCCGCACCAGTGGAGGCCCGCCTTGCGTCACGTCCCCCATCACCAGAACCGCCGCTTCCTCCACCCGGTCCTCGAACGCTCCTTCGAAACCGTGGATCCGGAACCGTCCGAAACGCGACGGGAAATCTGCTTCGGCCATCTTTGCCAGCCTGATTCTGCCAATCTCTTGCCGGGATGTTGCGCTCATGTAAGGAACTGCGACAATCTATAGCGGGTTGCTGTCTTTCATTATAATGGGCGAACGGGCGGCCATGCCGGAACAGTACCTGGTTATCCTGTTTGTGAAATTGGCGGTTTCGGCTTCCTTGGCCAGCATCCTCACTCGTGTCGCCGCCGTCCAGCGCATGCTCCTCCAGGAGGAGCGTACCCTCCGCCAGCGCCTCCTGCTCGCTCTTGCCTTCTCGGCCGTCTTCGGCACCAGCGTCGCCACGCGCGTCGTCAGCCGCAACAGCTATCAGGCCGTCGACCTCGGCCTCGAAGGCAGCCTCTTGTGCGGCCTCATCGGCGGCTACGTCACCGGACTCACCGGCGGCATCCTCATCTCCCTCCCCGCAATGCTTCGTGGCGAAGTGCTCACCATGCCGCTCTTTGCCGGCATCGGTGTCTTTGGCGGCCTCCTGCGCGACCTCGCGCCCGACAAGGAGGAAATCTGGCGCTTCTCTCCCCTCTTCGACATCGGCATCATTCGCTCTTTCCTCCGCCGCAGGGATTACCACCGCCCGCTCTTTCACCTCGCCTTTCTCGGCACTGTTCTCTTCGCCGAGTTCCTCCGTCTCAATCTGCCCACGCTGTTCGGCGCCCAGTTCCTCTTCGCCCTCTATCCCAACTGGACTCAGCCTCATCCTCTCCTCGTGCTCGCCACCTATGGCACCACGCTGTTCGCCGTCACCCTCCCCCTCAAGGTCTGGAACAATACCCGCAACGAACGCAAGCTCGAGGCCCAGCAGGCGCTCCTCGTCGAAGCCCGCCTCGCCGCCCTCACCCGACAGATCAACCCTCACTTCCTCTTCAATACTCTCAATTCCGTCTCCACCCTCATTCGCATCAACCCCGAACAGGCCCGGAAGATGATCCACAAGCTCTCCAACATCCTCCGCCGCCTGCTCCGCAAACAGGAAAATCTTTCCCCTCTCCGCGAGGAACTATCCTTCATCGAGGATTATCTCGCCATCGAGATCGTCCGCTTCGGCGATAAACTTCGCGTGCAAGAGGATGTCGATCCGCTCACCCTCGATAAACTCGTCCCCAGCATGCTCCTTCAACCCCTGGTGGAGAATAGCATCAAACACGGCCTTAGCAGTAAAGTGGATGGCGGGGTGATCCGCATCAGCAGCCAGTCCCTCGGCAGGCGCCTCCTGCTCTCAGTCGAAGATGACGGGGTTGGCATTCCTGAGGAGAAACTCGCTAATCTGTTTGAGCAAGGCATTGGTGTCAGCAACGTCAACGAAAGGCTCAAGGTTTTGTATGGCCACGATTTTCGCCTCTCCATCATCAGCCGTCAGGGCGAGGGCACTCGAACCGAAATCGAGATCCCTCAACTCACCACGGCCCTCCGGGCGGTATCCTAGGTGAACGCGCTCATGCAGAGCCTGCTGAAGCAGCAAACCATCGCCTCGTCCATCGAGGACAGGCTTCCCGTTACCATCGCCGCCCACACGCGCCGCGTCTATGACCGCCTGGCTTCTTTCTACCACTTCTCGACGATGTTCTTTCACTCCAAGGCCCACCGCTGCGCCCTCGAACAATCCGGCGTTCGCGACGGAATGCGCGTCCTCGAAGTGGCTACCGGGAGCGGCGAAATGTTTCACCGCCTTGTTAAGGCCAATCCAAAAGGCGCAACGCTCGGGCTTGACCTCTCCCCCAATATGGCCGCCCGAACCCAGCATCGCGCCAGCAAACGGTTCCCCGACTCCTTCGCCCGCTGCCAGGCCGTCGATGCCCGCTATCTCCCCTTCCGCGACGAAACCTTCGATGCCGTCATCTCCTGCTATCTGCTCGAACTCCTCAGCCAGGAAGACATCACCCGCACACTGTCCGAAATTCGCCGCGTCCTGCGCCCTCACGCTACCGTCACCCTCGTTCTCATCGGCCAGAATACGGAAGGGTTCAACCGCCTCTACGACCTCGCCGGAAGCCTCGTCCCCGCCTTCTGGGGACGCCAGATTGAAGAGAAAATGACGGACTTTCTCGAAGAGCAGGACCTGCGGATTCTCCACGATTGCGTTGTCCGCCAGACGTTTTACCCCTCCCGGATTCTTACTGCCCGCAAGTAGACAGACGTTTGTTTTACAGGGGAATCCGGTGCGCCTACTCTGTGGCGCAATAGTGCGCCCTCCTCCTCCCGCCGATCTCTCCCCTGTATGTCTCGCTTCACCCTCTTCCTCCTCGCTGCTCTCCCCGCTTTTCCTCAAGCCCTCCCCACTCTCTCCCTCACTCCTTCCACCCTCAGCTTCACCTACCAGATCGGCGCCGCCACCCTCCCCGCCGCTCAAACCATTCAGGTCAAGCGCAGTGGCTCCGGCGCCGCTCTCGATTTCACTGCCTCCCTCTCGCCCGCTGCGCCTTGGCTCATCGTCACCCCCACCACGGGAAAAACCGGAACGTCCATCAGTCTTCGCGTCAACCCCACTTCTCTGAACGCCGGCACTTACTCCACCACCCTCCAAGTGGACGCCACCGGTTCGGCCGGCCCCGTTACCGCCTCCATCACACTCATCGTGAAAAACCCGCCGCCCACCATGACCGCCGCTCCGGCTTCCCTCGCTTTCGGATGGCAGACCGACTCCCTCTCCCCGCCCGCCACCCAGACCATCTCCGTCTCCACCAGCGGAGAGCCCCTTTCCTTCACCGCTGCCGTGGCCAGCGCGACATGGTTAAGCGTTACACCCACCGTGGGCGTCGTCCTCTCGGGTAGCCCACTTACCCTCACTGTCTCCGTGGACACCACTGGTCTTGTCCCGGCCACCTACACAAGCCGCATCACGCTCACCTCGCTCACGGCTTCCAACAAGACTGTTGCCATTCCCGTCACCCTTACCGTCGACCCGGGAACCGCCGTCATCAGCTCCGTCTGGCCATCATCGGCGCCCATCGGCTCCAACGACACCACCATCACCATCCGCGGGTCGCATTTGTTCAAAGCCTCGACGGTGAAGGCCGGAGCCACAGACCTCACCGCCACCTGGATCAGTTCGGGCGCAATGCTCGCCGTGCTCCCCAAGGCCATGCTGACCACCCAGGGCGCGCTGTCCATTACCGTGCTCAATTCGCCCAGGCCTGCCTCCAATGCCTCCGCTTTCACCGTCACTCCCCCAGGCCCCAGTATCCAGGGCATCGTCAACGCGGCCAGTTTCGCCGGCCTCAGCCCCACGCCGCAACTGGCGCCCGGGGAGATCATCTCCATCTTCGGCTCTGCCCTCGGCCCTTCCGCCCCCATCGTCGCTACTCCCACAAGCAACGCCTTCCCCACCAGCCTTGG
The DNA here is from genome assembly GCA_020847975.1 of Bryobacterales bacterium. Taxonomy (GTDB): domain Bacteria; phylum Acidobacteriota; class Terriglobia; order Bryobacterales; family Bryobacteraceae; genus CADEFT01. Next base: position 13,526 of record JADLBD010000017.1, read on the forward strand.
AACCCCGCCCACGATAGTCGAGTTTGAAGTGAATTCGCTCTGGGTGCCCGCGCCGCTCATCTTCACTCAAGCGAATCAAGTCAATTGCCAGGTCCCGTTCAGCATTCCCATCGGCACTGGTTTGAAGATGCGTGTCACCTACAATGCCCTCATCTCCGCCGACTTCCTCTATGACGGTGTCGCCGCCGATCCCGGCATCTTCACCGTCGACAGTTCCGGCCGCGGTCAGGCCGCCGCCTTGAACTACGACCCCAACACCACCACCTACTCGCTTAATTCAGCCTCCAACCCGGTCGCCAAAGGCGGCGTCCTCGTCCTCTTCATCACCGGTGGCGGAGCCATCACGCCCGTTCCCAATCCGGAGGGCCAGTTGACGCCGCTGACGCCCCTGCCCACGCTTACGGGCGTCCCCTCGGTTACCATCGGCGGCGATGCCGCCACCGTCGCCTCGGCCACTGCCGTGCCCGGCGCGCTCGGCGGACTCGCTCAACTCAATGTCTCCGTACCCAGTTCCCTCAAGGCCGGCAAGGACCATCTCGTCGTCGTCGTCATCGGCGGACAAGCCTCGCCCGTCACCGCCACCGTCGCCGTCAAGTAAGGCCGCGTTACAATGACGCACGAAGGTATTTTTTATGAACCGTCGTGCTTTTCTCGCCGCTGCCTCTCTCCTCCCGTTGCCCTCCACGGCTGCGCAGCGGCTCCCCATCCGGAAGGCTGTTCTGCTCGGCATGCTGCCTTCCCAACTGAGTATCCGGGACCGGTTTCAGCTCGCCAAAGACTGCGGATTCGCTGAAATCGAACTGCCCACCACCCCCGATCCTGCCGCCGCCGCGGAAATGCGCAAAGCTTCCGAGACTACCGGAGTACGCATTCACTCGGTCATGAACAGCGATCATTGGCGCTATCCGCTTTCGAGCGACGATCCGGAGGTAGTCCGCAAATGCGTCGCCGGCATGGAGACCAGCCTGCGCAACGCACATGATTGGGGAGCCGACACCGTCCTCCTCGTTCCCGCCGTCGTCAATCCGAAGACGCGCTACGGCGAAGCCTGGCAGCGCTCCCAGGAACGGATCCGCCGCATGATCCCCATGGCTGAAAAGTTGAAGGTAATCATCGCCGTCGAAGAGGTTTGGAACAAGTTCCTCCTCAGCCCCCTCGAGTTTGCCCGCTACGTCGACGATTTTCAAAGCCCTTGGGTGCGCGCCTACTTCGATGTGGGCAACGTCGTCCTCTACGGCTACCCGCAGGATTGGATCCGCACCCTCGGCAAGCG
>JADLBD010000018.1 GCA_020847975.1 Bryobacterales bacterium
ATACAGCATACGCAGCTAAACATGGCACTAAATCTTATCAATACATGACTACATAAAGATAAACAAAACGCATCAACCATATGAAAACAAATGATCTCCCCCTCTCACCGCCAAGAACTTCGGTCTAAGACTTATTGAGAACACCGTAGCAGAAATGGAATGGTGGGCCTGCTTCCGGTAACGACGCGAAAGATACGGCACGCGCCGCGGATGCCGGGTTCCGTCATGGCTGGGTTTTCGTTGCCAGTTCGCCCACGGAACGCTGAAGGGCGGAACGTGCGGCCTGGTAATCCCAGAGCGCGGCCACGCGGACTGCCTCCGCGCGGGCCAGCGCCGCTTCGGAATCCAGGAGGTCCGTGATGGCGCCCGCGCCTGCCTGATAACGTTCCGAGGCCAACCGGAGGCTCTCCTGCGCGTCCCGTAACTGGACTTCCGTCGAAACGGTGGCCTCGTAGGTCTCGCGCAGCTTCGAGTGGGCCGACCAGACTTCCTGCCGGACTGCCTGCATCAACCGCCGGGCATCGGCCTCCTCCCGGGAGAGTTCGGATTTGGCCCGCGCCAGCCGGTGCTTTCGAGAGAGGCCGGTGAAGATGGGCAATTCGACGGAGACGCCCACCAGCCAGTCCTTATCCTGTGGAAAGTACGTTGTATCGCGCCATCCCAAACTCGCCTCACCCTTCACTTTGGGGCCGTAAGCGCTTCGAGCCACATCCACGGTGCGGCGCGAGGCTTCGATCCGCTGCCGAGCGCCGCGCAGTTCGGGCCGGGCGCTCACGGCGCGCTCCAGAGCCTCGGCCAGATTGATGTTTGCCGGCGGAATGATCTCGCGCGGACTGCGATCGACCTCGACACTGGCCTCGACAGGAACGCCCATCGCGGTGTTGAGGCTGCCCGCGGCGACACGGACCATGCCCTGGGCGTGTTCCAAGGCGAGTTGCGCACCGGCCACCTCGACCTGGGCCCGCATCACATCCGCCTGCGGAACTGCCCCCGCCTCCTTGCGCGCCCTGGCCACTCGGAGGTGGTCTTCGGCCCGCGCCAGCGCCTTACGCGCGACGCCTTCCATTTCGAGTGATGCCACGAGCCCGAAGTAGGCCTGATGCACCGACAAGGCGATGTCCTCCCGAACACGGCCGGCGTCCTCCTGGGCTATGCCCTGCCGGGCCCGGGCGGCACGCGCCTCGGCGCGCCGCTGGCCGAAATCGAAGAGCGTGTAGCGCGTGGCGACGCCGGTGTACCAGTCGTTGGTGGGTCCAATGGTGCTGGGAATACCGGGTCGCGCAAGCCCGCTCGGCAGGAAGGCATGCCGCTCCCAGCGGTTAAAGCTCGCTCTGAGGGCCAGGTCAGGATAGTAGGACGCCCGCGCTTCTCCCACGGCTTCCTTGGCGCCCGCTACGCTCTCTCCGGCCACCCGGGTCAATGGGTTCTGCTCGAGCGCACTCTTGACGGCATCTTCAAGGCTGAGCACGTTGTCCGCCGCCTGAGCCGCGCCGGCCGCAATCAAGAGCGGCCAGGTCCAAACCGGAATTCGAAAAGCAATGTTACGCATTAGAAGTCTCCTCGCGCCATCAGGCAAGCGTCTTTTTGAACCGTCTTGCGGCCAGCCACAACGCCACGCGCCCCATCACCGCCAGCGCAAGAATCTGCGGCCAGAGCACATCCGGCCCCACGCCCTTGAGGAACACGCCCCGGATAATCACCAGGAAGTACCGCAGGGGATTGAGATAAGTGAGCCACTGCACGACAACCGGCATGTTGGCAATGGGGAACATGAAGCCGGATAACAGCACCGCCGGGAAGTAGAAGAAGAAGGTGCTCATCATGGCCTGCTGCTGCGTCTGGCTGACGGTCGAGATGAACAGGCCGATAGCCAAGGTGGTCAACAGATAGAGCGCCGTGGCGACGAACAGCAGCAGCAAGCTGCCGCGGATGGGCACGTCGAACCAGAACACGCCCAGCACCGTGATGAGAATGACGTCGGCAAATCCGATCAGGGCGAAGGGCACCGTCTTGCCGAGTATGAATTCGGCTGACGTGATCGGCGTCACCATGATCTGCTCCATGGTGCCGATCTCCTTTTCCCGCACCACGGCCATGCTGGTGAGCATCAGGGTGATGAGCATGACGATGATCGCGATGACGCCTGGGACGTAGAAGTTCCGGCTCTCGAGGTTTTCGTTGAACCAGGCACGCGTTTCGAGTTCCACGCGGCTCGCGCCGGCGGACAGCCCGGTGGCGCGGGTCAACCGTTCCACAAGCACTTTATTGGAAAACTGCCCGGCGATCTTCGAGCTGTAATTCAGCACGATGCCCGCGGTGTTCGAATCCGTGCCGTCGACGATGAGTTGCAGTTGGGCCGTCTTTCCCGCGCGCAAGTCGCTCTCGAAACCTTTGTTGATGCGAAGCACGGCTCCCACCTTGCCGCGGTCCATCAGGCGGCGGACCGTGCTGTCCTGCTCCGTATATTCGACAACGTCGAAATAGCCCGACTTGAGAAAACGGCTGACCAGTTCCCGGCTGGCGACGCTGTTGTCCAGGTCGTAGACCAGCGTCGGGATATTCTTCACGTCCGTGGTGACGGCGTAGCCGAAGACGAACAACTGGATCACCGGCATCATGAAGATGACGCCCTTCATCCGCGGATCCCGGAAGATCTGGATGAACTCCTTGATGAGCATGTGCTTGATTCGCTCTCGCATGGTTAGACCAACCTCTTCTTGAACTTCACATTGGCAAGCGCCACCATCACGACTCCGAACAGCGCCAGCAGCCCGGCTTCGACCGCCAGCACTTCCAGCCCCACGCCCTTGAGGTAAATGCCTTTCAGCAGCGCGACGAAATAGCGCGCCGGGATCACGTGCGTCATCACCTGAATCGGCCGGGGCATGTTGCCGATGGCGTACATGAAGCCGGAAAGCAGGAACGACGGCAGGAAGGTCACCACCATGGCGAGTTGGCTGGCCAGCAACTGGCTCCGGGTCACGATGCTGATCACCATCCCGAGCGACAGCGCGCCGGCCAGGAAAACGGAAGCCATTGCGAACAGCAGCGCCGCATTGCCTCGCAGCGGAACCTTGAACAGATACTCGCCCATGAGCACCGCCAGCAGCACGTCGAGCATGCCGACGGAGAAATACGGGAGCAGCTTGCCCAGGATCAGCTCAGTGGCTTTCACCGGCGTGGAGATGAGTTGCTCCATGGTGCCGGTCTCCCACTCCCGCGCCACCGTCAACGAGGTGAGCAGCGCGGCGATCACCATCATGATGACGGCGATCAGGCCGGGGATGATGTAGTTCTTCGACTCCATATCGGCGTTGAACCAGACGCGCGGCCGCAAGTCGAGGGGAGGCTGAACCGTGCGTCCGGCAGTGCGCTGCATGGTCTTCAGAGAGGCATTCTGCGCGTAGGTGAACGCCACCACGTCGGCATAGCCCATGGCGATGGTGGCCGTGTTCGAATCGCTGCCGTCCACGATGGACTGCACCGCGGCCGGGCGGCCGGATTCGATTCGGCGCGCGAAATCGTTCGGGATGATCAAGGCCATCAGCGCCTGGCCGGAGTCGATGGCCCGCTCGACTTCCGGGTAGTTGCGGACATAGCCCTTGAGCGAAAAGTAGCGCGAGCCCTCGAAATGGCTGATCAGTTCGCGGCTCGATTGAGATTCGCTCTGATCCCAGACAACCAGCGGCACGTTATCCACATCGAGCGTCAGCGCATAGCCAAACAGCACCAGCAACAGCATGGGGATTGCGATGGCCATGCCCAGGCTGCGCGGGTCGCGCAGGATGTGGGTGAACTCCTTGCGGGCGACGGCCCAGACTCGCAGCGTCTTCATACCCTAACCTCGCTCTGCGCCTTGCCTGCGCGGTCACGCGCTTCGATCAGGGAGACGAAGACATCCTCGAGCGAGGGCACGATCTGCTCGAGGCGCGAGACGGAGAAGCCACGGCCTTCGAGATGGACGCGGATAGCGCCCGCGAGGCGTTCGGCCGCGCCGGTCTCGCCCACCACGTGCAGGCCTTTTCCGAACAGCGCCACTTCCTTGACGCCCGAAAGCCCATCGAGTTCGATCATGGCGTCCTGAGGGCGGTCGCTTGCCACTTCCAGCACGTCATCCCGCATGTACTTCGTCTTCAACTCTTCAGGACTGCCGATGGCGATCAGTTCGCCGCGGTAGATGAGCGCGATGCGGTCGCAGTACTCGGCTTCGTCCATGTAGTGCGTGGTGACGAAGATGGTCACGCCGCGGCTCGAGAGCGAGTAGATCAAATCCCAGAACTGGCGGCGGCTCACCGGATCGACACCCGCCGTGGGCTCATCGAGGAAGATGATGGGCGGCTCGTGCAGGATGGCGCACCCCAGCGACAACCGCTGCTTCCAGCCGCCCGAGAGGATGGCCGTGCGCGAGCGGCGGTGCTCCTTGAGGCCCGCCATCTCGATCACCCACTCTTTGCGTTCCTTGCGTTTTTCCCGGGGAATGCGGTAGATGCCCGCGTAAAAATCGATGTTCTCTTCGACGGTGAGGTCTTCGTACAACGAGAACTTCTGGCTCATGTAGCCGATGTTGGCCTTGATCTTCTCCGCCTGCGTGCGCACATCGAAGCCCGCCACCGTGCCGCTGCCGCCGGTGGGGGCGAGAATTCCCGTGAGCATTCGGATGGTGGTGGATTTGCCGGCGCCGTTCGGGCCGAGAAAGCCGAAGATCTGGCCTTTCGGCACTTCAAAACTGACGCGGTCCACTGCCAGGAAGCTGCCGAAGCGCTTCTCCAGATTGTTCACTACCACAGCCATACCGTCCGTGTTCATGCCGCCTCCTTGCGCTCGCCGGCGAGAACCGACACGAAGACGTCCTCGAGCGCCGGCTCGATTGTGCGGATGCCCTGGACCGCCAGCCCCGCGGCCGTGAGCGCGCGTTCGGCCTCCTCGGCGTCCCGCTCGGGCTCACGGGTCACGAGGTGAATCCGGTCCCCGAAAAGGCTGGCCGCTCCCGCGGATCGAGTCTGCAACAACGCCACAGCCTTCCGCGGCTCGGTCGAACGGATTTCCAGAATCGATCCCCGCATGAGCTTTTTCACCTCGCCGGGAGTGCCTGCGGCGAGCAGTCTGCCCTTGTGGATCAGCCCGATGCGGCTCGAGCGCTCGGCCTCGTCCAGGTACGCCGTCGAGACAAAGATCGTGACCTTATCGCGCAGCAGTTGATAGAGGATGCGCCAGAAGTCCCGCCTCGAAACCGGGTCCACACCGTTGGTCGGCTCATCAAGGAAGAGAACCTTGGGCGTGTGGATCAGGGCGCACGCCAGACCCAGTTTCTGCTTCATGCCGCCCGACAGCCGGCCGGCCTGGCGATTCTTGAACGGCGTCATGTTGCTGAAGGCGAGCAGGCGCTCGATGCGCTCGGGGCGCAGTTTCTTCGGCACGCCGTATATGTCGGCGTAGAACTCGATGTTTTCCATCACGGTGAGGTCGGGGTACAGGCCGAAGCGCTGGCTCATGTAGCCGATCTCCTCCTTCACTGCCTCGGCTTCTTTCACCACGTGATGGCCGGCCACCCAGGCTTCGCCTGATGCCGGCTCCATGATCGAGGTCAGCAGACGCATGGTGGTGGTCTTGCCGGCGCCGTCCGGTCCCACTAGGGCGAAGATCTCGCCTTCCTCGACTGTTAGGGTCAGGCGGTCCACCGCCGAGAAGTTCCCAAACGTCCTGGTCAGGGATTCAGTTTTGATAGCGTGCATCGCTTGTCTCCACCTGGCCGTCCGTGCGCGCCGCCACCTCGATCTCGGCGTCGGCGGGCATGCCCGGTTTCAGTTCCATGTTCGGGTTCCGGATATCAACTTTGACGCGGTAAACGAGTTTGACCCGCTCCTTCCCGGTCTGGACGTTCTTGGGAGTGAACTCCGCCTGCGAAGCGATAAAGGAGACGCGTCCCTCGTAGTGCTTGCCCGGATAGGTGTCGGTGGTCAGGCGAACCTGCTGGCCTACCTTGACCCGGCCAAGGTCAGCCTCATTGATATAAGCCCGCAGCCAGACATTCTCGAGATCCCCCACCGTGACGACGGGCGTCCCCGGAGCCACGTACATTCCCGGCTCGACATTCTCGGAAAGCACAACGCCGGCGAGCGGGGCGACGACCGTTGCGTAGCTCAAACGCGTCCCGGCAATCGCCAGCGCCTGGCGGGCCTGCTCGAGACGGGCGCGCGCCTGGGCAATGTCTTCGGCGCGAGGGCCTTTCTTAATGAGGGCATAGCGCTCTTGCGCCTGGTGGAGCGAGGCACGGGCCTGCTCGATCTGCTCCTTGCGCGGGCCTTCCAGCAGCAGCTTCAGGCGCTCCTGGTCTTCCCGCAGCCGCTCCTTCCCCACTTCGAGCGCCGTCTGGGCCGTTTCGTACTCACGGGCCGAGATGACGTCGCGTTCGTGGAGCATCTTCTGCCGCCGGTAATCTGATTCCAGACGCTCGGCTTCGGCCTTCGCACGCGCCACCCTGGCGCGCTGCGCTGCGATGTCTTCGGAACGTGAACCGTTAGCGAGTTCATCCACCCAGGACTGGGCCTTACGCACCACGGCGTCAGCCTCCGCGATCTCCTCCGGGCGGGATCCGGCCTGGAGGGCGGCGAGCGCGGCCCCGGCTGCCTGCACTTCCGCTTTGCGCAGCGCCACATCCTGCATCAGTTCGGTGCTATCGAGCTTCGCGACAAGGCTGCCGGCGCGAACGATCTCGCCTTCGGAAACCGGCCGCGCTTCCACGCGTCCGGGAACCTTGAAACTCACGTCCACATCGGTGATCTCGATGTTGCCGGAGACACGGATGGCGCCGGCGCCATTTGCTGACCTGCTCTGGATGATCCGGTAGCTGAGGATGCCGGCGGCGGCCAGCGGAATGAGGAAGAGCAGTTTCTTCTTGTGTTTCATCTTGTTACCTCGCTCGCATGTGAATTCGAATTCACATTCTTGTCAAAAAATTTTTCATCCGCCAATTGAGGCCGGGTAGTGAGTTCCACTTGGCGGTACGCATTTTGCTCTCTAGTGATTCCTGATTCACATTATGACAAAGGGTGACAAATCATTTCGGTGACTGAAGTCACAGGTGTTCGGAGAGAACAGGCATGTTGAAAATACAGGGAATGCCTGGCTTTCTCGGGAGAGGCGAAGACAAGGGTTGGCCGTGCCCGGACGGGCTCCGTACATTGTGAATCCAGACTCACAGGTGAGGGTTGCCCTGCCTGGGCGCGCGGCCTCTACCTGGCGCGGATCGATCCGGCGAAGATGTGCCAGGCCCGTTCGGCGTGCTTTGTCACGTCGATACCGCCGTCGCTCAACTGCCAGAGAATGGCGGCCGGCTGTACGAGGCCGAGAAACATGATGGAGAGGGTCGAGGCGTCGAGATCGCGCCGGATCTGCCCGTCGTTCTGGCCGCGCTTGATGATCTCCGCTACCCGTTTCAGATACCCCTGGATGATCTCGTAGACCGCCGTTTTTCTCCGCGGGTTGCCGCTGTAGAGTTCTTCGGAAAAAATGATGCGCGGAACGCCCTGGTTTTCCCGGATCAGTTGGGCATGCAGCATCAGCAACCGCCGCAGGCATTCGAGCGAATCCTTGATTTCGGAGACCTTCTGGACGTTCTGCGCCAGGCGCTTGCGGATGAGATCGAGCACGGCATCGAGCAATTGATCTTTACTGCGGAAGTGGCGGTAGACGGCCGAAGGGACCAAACCCACCCGGTGCGCAACGCGAGCTACGCTGAGGCCCTTCAAGCCGTGAGCGGCGACCAGCCCCAGAGCGGCCTGGGCAAACTGATCCTGACGGATCTCCGTATTCAGCTTCTCGCTCATTGTGATTTTATATTCACATTGTGGACAACCAGCCCCTGCCCTGTCAAGCGCTCCAGGCGCCGGCGGCAGTGTGCCTGAAATGGGCTTACTATGTGCGTTTTCAGGCAGCAGCCACTTCAATCGATTCGCGAATCAGCGGCTCTTACATAATGGGTACGCGCACAGGAGCGGCGCGCCCAGTGGCCAGGGAATTGCTCCACCCACGGAGGATAAAACGCAAATGAGGAGCAGCGAATGAAGATTTCCGTGCGGCCGCGGGACATTCAGTGGAACGACGAACTTCAGCAGCAGGTGGAACGCAGCGTTGGGTTCGCGGTGGATCGCTATCGCTCACATCTGGGGCTGATCAGCGTGCACCTTGCTGACGTGAACGGACCTCGCGGCGGGGTTGACAAGCTCTGCCAGATAACGGCGGAGTTGAGGGGAGGCATGCCGGTCTTGATTCTCGAGACAGGTGATGAGTTGCTGCCGACGGTCAACCGGGCCGTCAAACGGTTGAGCTATCGCATTGGGAGAACAATTCAGCGCTCGAAGATGCTTGGTGTTCTGCGGGCAGGCAGACCTGCGCGTGCGTCAGCCAACCAGCCGTAGAACAGCGGCACACCTGACTCCAGGCGCCAGGCGCTCTACCGCGGATTGCAGTATGGCCATCGGATTGCTCCTCTTTGGTGACAACCCAAGGGAGGATTTCCATGAGCCGCAATCTATCGAGAGAGTCTTTGTCCGTGACTGCTGCCTGCGCGCAGTTGCCATCGCCAATGGAAGTTGACGCGGAAAACCGCGAATCGCGCCAAGAGCGGAAACAGGCAGTGACGGATGTCCTCAGCATCGGCGCCAATCCGACACTGGCTATCTATCTGGCTGGGCTGTTCGCAAAGTACGGATGGACCGTCCGGCGCTCGGCGAATCTCGAAGACGCGCGCGCGTATCTCGCGGATCACCGAGCCGCTGTGGTTGTTTGCGACGAGGCTCTGCCGGACGCCGCCTGGCAGGACGCACTCGGAGCGCTGAAAGCAATTCCGGACGCGCCGATGTTCGTGTTGATTGGCAGCGAAAAGACCCTGCTGGGCGAGGCGCTGGCTTTGGGTGGCTTCGATGCGGTTATACGGCCGTTGCGCGAAGCGGAGGTAATCTGGACGGTCGCCAGCGCGTGGCACCAGTGGATGAAGCGATTCGAAGACCTGGACAGCGGAGGCGCGCCATGCTCCGATGCCTGAGGCCGGGGTGCCCAACGGCCTGCGGTACACGGCACACGCCCAGTTGCGTGGATCGAACCCTCCGCCGCGGGCTATTGGCTCTGCTGACGGCTGCAATTCTCATCAGCCTGGCCGCCGGCCTGCTCTCCTTGCGCATGGCGGAGGATCATTCACGGCAAGTGCCCGAGTCGATGCGAATCGAGCCGGCGGAGAGTGTTCGCCATACCGGGGTGAAGGCCAGCGGGCGCGCGGCCGGCGAAACGGATTACAAGGCAGTGCCTCTTCCCTGATGTGGCGGGGCTGGGGTTTTCGCGCCGCGGGCGGCCGGCAGGAAGCCTCTAATCGCCGGAGACTCCCGCGGCTTCCGGCTGGTAGAGAACGTCGAGAACCTTGAGGCGTCTGATGCCCTTGGGCACGCGCCATTCGATGGTGTCGCCGACGCGGTAGCCGAGCAAGGCGATTCCGATGGGCGCCAGGATGGAGATGGTGGTATCCACCCTGGCCTGCGATGGAAATACAAGCCTGTAGACCTTGATGTCGCCGGAATCCAGATCCTTCAGACGCACTTCCGAGTTCATAGTCACGACGTCGCGTGGGATCGCTTCCGCCTCGACCACGTCGGCTCGGTCCAGTTCCTGCTCCAGGGTATCGAGATTCTCAGGGTCGGGGCCTCTTCCGGAGCGGCGGCCTTCGACGAGAAGTCTCAGTTTTTCGAAATCAGCCTCGGTGATGTAGATTCGGTCCCTCATGTCAGCCCTCCAGGTGAAATCGCACACAATTGTGCTTCGATGATAGATGAGAGCAATTGGCGTGCCACGCGGCCGTGGGAAGAAGTTGAGGAATTCGCGTCCGAAGTCCTCCAACGGTGCCCGAAAACGCACACATCTGGCTGCTTAGGTCCACCCCTTCACCGCCTCGTACCGCGCGGAGCGCGTGGATCTCCCGGAACACATATGGCTTCAGGATTGCTTCCGGTTGAGTGAGGCAAGAACACGAGATGACCGGGGAATCATCGCTGGTGACGTTCGGTGTGGTCGAACCGCATCTGGCCACGCTTCGCCTGGTGCGGCTGGCGCTGTCCCAACAGGGCCTGCGCGTTCCGGCGGAACTGGACGTCGCAACGCGTATCAAGCAGGAACTCGGAGCGGGCCTGGCGCCCTGCGTCGTACTTTATGTGGATGATCCAGCGCTGCTGCTGGAGGCCGTTATTTTTCATAAGGGCGCCGCGCTGCTGGTTCCACTGCCGGTCGTTGTCTCAGGTAACAGCCGCCACACCGCGATATTCGTGCGCGGCATCGAGGCGCGGCTGGCGGGAGACCTCCCGGCCTGTGTGCGAGAGCCCTTGCTGAATCTCCACGCACGAATCGTCCGCGCCGTTGAGACGATTGCGGAACGCGAAGGCTCCCATCTGATCGCCGGCTAGTGCGCCGCGTGCTTGCCCGTATCATGGGAGCGTTCCAGATGTGGATCGCCGCCGCGCTGAATCGCATCATGAAGCCCTTCGGCGTAGTGGATGAACTCGACGTACGCCTTGACATATTCGCGCCCCGCGTCCGTGTCGCCGCTGGCGAAACCCTTCCGTGCCCGGACCTGCTGGAACCGGTCCCGTGCGCCCTTTGCGGCAGCTTCGGACAGCAGCTTCACCAGATCGTCGACGGAACCGCTCTCGATGGCCTTATCCGCGGATACAATCGCCAATCCCGGATCACGACCGGCCGGCTTCAGACCGGTATACGGTTCTCCCTCCCCGGCCCGATGGATGCGGACTACCGTCTCATAGAAGTAATGGTCCGCGAGTTCCCGGGCTTGGGAATTCAGCTTACGGACCGCTTGTGTTTGAGTGAATGCCTGCGTGACCGCGGCTTCGTCCTCTTTTTGAACCCAGGCAAGGACAAGACGAACATCGCCCGCCTCCAGGGCTCCTCGAGCCGCTTTCACGACGGGCCCGTCCATTCCATCGCAATGAGCGACGGCACGTTGGGTTGCAAAGAATCCACCGAGCAGCAACGCTGCAATCACCGGCAACCTGACCATCTGTACCTTCTTCATGATCTTATGTTCTCATCTATGACGAGTTGGATGATGCGCACAGGGCAAGTCCGTGTTCTTACCGTCCACACTTCCGGTAATGCTCCGCGTTGATCTCAGCGTAGGCAGCCCACTTCTCAGGGAGATTATCAATGGAGAAGATGGCGGAAACCGGACAGACCGGAACGCACGCGCCGCAATCGATGCATTCCTGCGGATCGATATAGAGCTGAGTCGCCGATTCGAAGTCCGCCTCGTCCTTGCGCGGATGAATGCAATCCACCGGGCAGGCGTCGACACATGCCGTGTCTTTCACTCCGATGCAAGGTTCTGCAATAACGTAAGCCATGATTTCTCCTTATCTCTGTGCCGGCCCTCGGTGTCCATCATTCCCAGATCCAACAGGGACCGGCGCGAATATGCTGGCGGCGTATCACTCCTTCACACACACGAAGGCGATAGCCTCCAGGTGCCGGCGGTATTTCCGGAAGAGACGGCGCATCCTGATGACACGCTGCCGCGCATCCGGCTTGCGCAGCACGTTGAACGCGAAACGGAGAGCGCCGAAGAACCCCTCGTCCCGCACCACTCGCCGCGCCTCGAGCAGGCGCATTGGCGCCCGTCCTTCCCACACGACACGGAATCCGGCGCACTCGAGCAGGTTCCGCCATTCCGCGGCGACAAGCGGCTGGACGCCGACGTGGATGTTCAAGGACAGAGCCCGCTGCATTTCGCGGCGCATCTCGCCGCCGGCGTCGTCGGGCACAATGCAAAGTTCGTGAATGCCGTACCTGCCGCCGCGCCGTAGAAGCCGGCACGCCTCGGTGAGAATCCTCATCTTGACCTGCGTGGTCTGCATCGTGAGCATGGCTTCCCCATACACGACTGAGAATGCCTCTGATGCCAGCCCCGTGCGTTCCGCGTTTCCACACAGACAACGTACCGGCGCGCCGCCGAGGGATCCGGCGAGTCTGCCGGCGGCTCCTTCGTCCTGTTCCACAGCCGTATAGCTCTGGGGTTGCCGCTGGAGCGTTAATCTCGCGGTCACACCAAGACCTGGAGCGAGTTCCAGGACATCGTCGCGCTGGCCCACGCTGAGTTGATCCAGCAGGCGCGTTGTCAATTCCAGCCCGCCTGGCCGCAGCACTCGCTTGCCGAGGCGCGCGAGCAGCCAGTGGCCGGGCATTTTCTCCGTCGATATATTCCGCGGCGCGCCAACTTGCGGCGTGTCGTGTGTGCTTGTGAGCTGCACCTTTGCCTCCTACCGCCGGTCTTTGCACGCTGCCTGGCGTGAGATCCCTCAACCAAAGATCAACCGCGGCTTCGATTCCTCAAGACCGCGCGCTGCGCAAATTGGACTATCTGCTAGCTTGCGGAGCGGGCGATCATGTACGCCTCTAAAAGATGTATAACAAATGTATCTTTTAGTGTCAAGCGAATTTCCGGAACAGCGGGGAGATCCTTCTTTGCGAACATGCCGCTGCGGTCGAAGGACTTCGAGAGGCGCGGCTCACGCCCGGTACCGGAAGAGGCGAGAGTTGCGCGATGGCTATTCGCTTCGGCCGGCGGATAGAACCTGAATCCGCGCCATGACGGCCGCGGTCATGGCATCGCATCTCCGCGCACCGTAGGAGAACGAGCGGCCCAACTCGCTACCAATGACCCGTTCCAGCCGCCGCCGCAGGAGCATACGAGCGCGATGCAGGCGGGTCTTGACTGTCTCCTCTGTGATGCCCAGACACTCGGCCGTCTCGGCGCCGGAGAGTTCTTCCACATCCCGAAGGACGAACACGGCGCGGTAGATTGGCGGAAGCTTTTCCACAGCATGTTCGATTGCCGCGCGAACCCGCAAGTCATGGACGGTCCGCTCGGGGTTGTCATGGCTTTTCATCGTGTCCGGAAACTCCTCCTGGCGCTTGCGGCGCCGGAGGCGCCCGAGCGCTTCATGGACGGCGATTTTCGTGAGCCAGGTCGAGAACCTGGCCTCACCGGCGAACTGGTCGAGCCTTACGAATGCACGGACGTAGGCTTCCTGCATCGCGTCTTCGGCCTCTTCCTCGTCCTTTAGAATCGCCTTCGTAGCGCGATAGAGACGCTGGTTGTGGCGCCGGACAAGCAGTTCGAAAAGCGGGACTTCGCCGCTCAGCACTCGGGCTACGATGTCCTCGTCGGATAACGCGGACGTAGCCTCCGCCAGCACATTCCTTGAATCCACGCTCATACTTCAATTGAGTCGCGCGGGATCAAAAGGTTCCCGGAAATAATCGGGAAATAATTCTGTCACTTCAGGGCGGCGCCGGACTCCGTTGGGGCGGAGGTCTTCAACTCATGACGAATTCAGCGATCGATCGAATCTGGTGGCCGCTCCGGCTGACATACGGGGTGGTCGCTTTGGCCGCCGGCTGCGATAAGTTTCTCAATCTATTAGCGAACTGGGAGAGGTATGTCTCTCCGTGGGCTGCCTCGCTTGTGCCTGGAGGCGCCGCCGCGCTGATGCATGCCGTGGGCATCATCGAAATGGCTGTGGGCATTCTCATCCTGACCCGCCGGACCAGGCTGGGAGCTTATCTCGCGTCCGCATGGCTGCTGGCGGTTGCATTCAATCTCTTGACGGCCGGCTTTCTGGACACGGCGGTGCGCGACATCGCAATGTCCGTCGGCGCATGGACGCTTGCGCGGATCACGGAACTGCGCGAACCGGTTTCGGAGCGTATGGAAGTTGCCGCGCACTCTGCCGGTGCGGGCGCATAGGAGGTCAAGCGATGGATAGGAAACGACAATTTCTGATCGCGGCTATGGCCGCGGCGGTTGTAGCCGGGGGCACTCTGCTCCCGGCCGGGGGCGAGGATCGCAATGAAAAGCTGAAGGGAAATGACGCCAACATCCGCGATCACGCCGCCCTATTGGTCCGGGAGGGACGGGAAATCTTCCGGTTCGATACTTTCGGCAGCGAAGCATTTTGGGGCGGCGCCCTGCGCCTGCATGAAGCCATTGCCGGGGCCGCGAACGGGGGCATAGGACCCGGCGTCGGTCCCCGCGCGGCGCTGTCTTTGGGCCTTAAGGTGGATGCCGATGCCCTCCCGCCGGATCTGGTCGCAAGCGTGAAAGCCGGCGCCATCAACCTGGATGACCCGGCAGTCACCCTCGCGTTACTGAAGTTGGACGCGGTCGTCGGCGTGAAGGGACTCTTCGACACGGAAGGCAAGTTGCGCTCAGTCGGTATCCAATGTGCCCTCTGCCACTCGACGGTCGACAAGTCCTTTGAGACCGCCGCAATACCGGCGGGCAACATCGGCAAAAGACTGGACGGATGGCCGGCGCGACAGCTCAACGTGGGCGCGATCATCGCGTCCGCCCCCACCGTGAAGCCGCTGGCGGATTTGCTCGGCGTGGATGAAGCTGCGGTAAGGCGAGTGGTTCTGAGTTGGGGACCCGGCAAGTTCGATGCCTCCCTGATTCTGGACGGCAAGGCCTTTCGTCCCGACGGAAAGCCGGGCGCGGTTCTGATCCCCGCGGCGTACGGTTTGGCGGGTGTCAGTCAGCACACCTACACCGGATGGGGCGGCGTTTCCCACTGGAATGCCCTGGTGGCGAATCTGGAGATGGGCGGTAGCGGAACGTTCTGGGACCCCCGCCTGAACGATAGTTCCCGCTTTCCCATCGCCGCAAAAGCAGGATTTGGGAACCGCCGGGCGGAGAAGGATCTCATCACCGGAAAGCTTGCCGCGTTACAGTTGTACCAACTGGCCATTCCCGCACCTGGCGGCGAAAGGTCCCCCTTCGATTTTGGCGCACGGAGGGGGGAGGAGTTGTTCAATGGCAAAGCACGCTGCTCGAGCTGCCATGTTCCGCCGCTCTACACGGAACCCGGCTGGAATATGCACACTCCGGAAGAGATTGGGATCGATGCATTCCAGGCTCAACGGTCACCCGACGGGCGCTACAGGACAACACCGCTCGGGGGACTCTCGACGCGTCAGGAGGGGGGGTTTTATCATGATGGCCGTTTCGGAACGTTGCGCGACGTCGTCGATCACTACGATCGTCACCTGAAGCTTGGCCTGTCAGAGCAGGAGATCACGGATCTTATTGCCTTCCTGCGGACGCTATGACACAGGGCACGGGACTCCGGCAGTTATCGGGAAAAGGCGCTTCCTCGTCATGTGGGACCGCGCCGGTTAGACGTCCCAGACCCAGTTGCCCTTCTCGAAAAAGCTGATGACCCCGTCTTCGCTGATCTTTAATGCACTGCCGTAGTGCGAAGCCGCCGAGGCGGCAACGGTTCTCCCGCCGCCTTGCGTGGCGCGGCCGGACGCCGCCTCGTTTTCGTTGTGCCGCAAAATCGCTCCGAAGGCCAACAGCCTGCCCTCCCTGTCGAAAACAACCCCGCCGTCAATCGCGGCTAACGGTCTCAAGACGGCAGGACTGAGGTTCGCAGTTCGCTTGCCGTCAAGCAGGTAATACAGGCTTCGCTTCGAGTCGGCGCCCTGCACTTCCGGCGCTTCGCGTTCCTCGTGTACGAGCAGGTCTGCCGGCGAGACGAGCCTGCCGGCGGAGGCCGCGTCATCGAGGATGGCAAAGAGGCCCCCGCGCCGGGAGTCCGCCAAATCAAGCGCCACCTGGAGGACCAGTTTCGCCAGATCCGCGTTTCCAACAGCTTCCGCCCAACGCCGGTATTTCCACTCGAAATCCGTAAGGCGCCAGCACCCGTTCAGAAACGAGAAGACCTGAACGCCTCCAGCGAAGGCTTTGATCTCACCGTTCGGCGTCAAAGTCAGACAAAGATTGTCATTGCCGAGCGTTGCGCGGCAATGCGCCCTGTAGGCAGAGGGGCTGGGCAGGGGAAGAGAACCCTTTCCGGCGGATCCCGGCCACTCTTCCAGGCCGACAATATCAATCCAGCGTCCTTTGGCGTTTACCAGGGCCACGGTATGAATGCCGTCGCAAAGCCGGGGGAAAGAACGGATCGAGGTCAGCGCGGACGAATACCGGAGCCCGTCATTGGCCGGATGCAGCGTGGGCGACCTTCTTCCAAGCAGCAGCGCTCCCGTCGAGACACGGCGATTTTCGTGGGTCGTGAGGGCGCTGGATCGCAGCACTTCAATCGCATCGGCGACGCGGTCCTGCTGTCCGGCCAGGGTTTCAAGGTTTTCGTAAGGCGCCGGATCCAGAAACGCTGAGACGTACCTGTCTTCGGGCAAGCCGTGGAACAGATGGAAATTCTCCGCGGCGATACCGGGGTTGAAAAGCGCCTGGTAGCGCGCCGTCAGTACGCGTCCAATCGCGTGGATCAGTCTTCTTTCACTCTCCGTGAAAGGACGTCTTGCGCGCCGCAGGGCGTAGCCCTGGCCGAGCCAATCGAGCAACACCTGGTCCCGCTTGATCCGCGCAGCCTTGCAGTCGCACTGTAAATCGGCACGGGCCAGACCTCTGCGGCCGTCCGCCTCGAGGCGTGCGGCAGGAAAGAAATGGCTCAGGCCCTGAGCAAGGAAATTCGAGTAGAGAGCGCCGCCGAAATGCGAACTGCTGAGCGCCTCCGCGGACAGCCGGGAAAGCGCCGGCGCCAGTGGAGAGTCCTGCGGCGGCATACTCCAGTCACATGCGAACATTTCTTCGTTAGCTGCGCCGGTCATTTCACATCCCTGTCTCGTCTGAATGGCTCTTGCCAAACAGGCGGGGAACTTGTATAAATAGTATGTGAAATACATCTTTTAATGTCAAGGTAAGATTTCCCGATGAAGCTCACCGCCTACACCGACTACAGTCTGCGGGTTCTGATGTACCTCGGCCTTCGCGGCGAGCGGCTCGCGACCATCAGCGAACTTTCGGAGACCTATGGACTGTCGGCGAATCACTTGATGAAGATCATTCACAATTTGGGCAAACTGGGCTACATCGAAACCGTTCGCGGCCGCGGCGGCGGAATGAAACTGGCCGGCACTCCCGAAGAGATCAACCTCGGGCAGGTTATCCGGCAGATGGAGCCGGATTTTGCCATTACCGAGTGTTTTGACACCGAACACCCCTCCGGCTGTGTGATCATGCCGGCATGCCGGCTGCAACTGATTCTGGGCAAGGCGGTGGAGGCGTTCCTCGACGTCCTGGACAACCACACGCTAGCCGACCTCCTGCAGAGCCGGACGCGGCTGAAGTCTCTGCTGAACATCGAGATGATTGAGAGCAGGCCGAGTTGACGGCG
Source organism: Bryobacterales bacterium (assembly GCA_020847975.1). GTDB lineage: Bacteria > Acidobacteriota > Terriglobia > Bryobacterales > Bryobacteraceae > CADEFT01. Next base: position 17,250 of record JADLBD010000018.1, read on the forward strand.
GGCCTGAAGAAACGGAGAGATGGAATGGATGTGGCGAAGGAACTCAGAGGAAAGGGTCCGCAGTATGGATTTGAGCGCGGATTCTGCCTGCCTGACGTGGAGTTCGTGACCATCGGAGGCATCCGGAAGCGGCTATCAGACTTCAAGGGGCTGAAGAACCTGGTGGTGATCCTCACGGGCGAAGACGGCAATGGCCTTCCGGCGGCCTTGGCGGCGGCGGATGCGGACATCAAGCGCCATGATGGACACGTCATAGCAGTACTGCCTGACGCCTCCCCGGAGGCGCTTCGCTGGCCCTTCGACGTTGTGGCAGACCCGGGCGGCGCGGTCCGCCGTCAGTTCTCCTCCGGAGGCAGCGGTGAACCTCGTCTCACTGTGTTCCTCACCGATCGCTGGGGCGAGGTGATGTTTGTCTGCCGGACGGAGCGCGGAGATCCCGTGCCCGACGCCGCCGGTCTTCTCGATTGGCTCAGATTTGTCGATCAGCAGTGCCCGGAGTGCTTCCCATCGGAGTGGCCCGCCTGATCCTCACCTTCAAACAGCCGCCCGCGCACCTGCGATCGGAAATTGCCGCCACCGGATAGAAGTGTGGCAGATTACCCGGAGCGCGGCTAGAATAAGTTCAAGATAGGGGCTGCAAAAGAAAGGACGCATCCGGGTGGAATCTGCCTCCGCACTCATCGACGGGAAGATCAGGGAACTCGGAGGCTGGCGCGGGGAGACGCTCGCGAAAGTGCGGGAAATCATTCACGCCGCGGACCCTGAGATCGTCGAGGAGTGGAAGTGGAGGGGGACTCCCGTCTGGTCCCACGGCGGTATCGTTTGCACCGGAGAGACGTACAAGAAAGTCGTCAAGATGACGTTTGCCAAGGGAGCCGCGTTGAAGGACCCTTCCGGTCTGTTCAACTCGAGCCTCGAGGGGAATGTCAGGCGCGCGATCGACATCCACGAAGGCGACAGGATCGATGAGGAGGCGTTGAAGGATCTCATCCGCGCCGCGGTGTCGCTCAATCTCATGGGCAAGAGCAAGCCGAAAGCCCGGGCGCCTAAGCATAGGCAAGATACTTGAAATCTTTCGGGCGGGAGCTTTCAGTCAGCGTTCAGCTTTTGAATCAGCGCCGTCAGCATGCCCTTCACCTCGACGGTACGCTCGTGCAACTCGCCGTACGGCAGCAATTGCAGCGGCAACCCCGCGGAACCCGTATCCCACCGGCGCGGCGGTCTGGCACGCGCCGGACGCCGCAAAGCGCGTCCACTTCGGCCGCGCGCGTCATGCACCAGCGTGCTTACACCTTCACGCGCGAATAATCAATCGGATCATTCACCAGGTGCAGGAACGGCTCGCCGTCCTTCTGCAGATAGTACGTCTTCAAGGGAGTCCGTGCAAAATCCGACAACTGCCGCCGCACGGCCCGTCCGTCCACCCATTCGTAGAGCGGCACTTCCCAGGGATTGAACGTATCGAGCAAGCCGCGTTCCTTGGCGATGCGGAAGAGATTCACGTTACCTGGTTCGTGACCGCCCAGGTACATGCCGATCATGTCCAGCCGCAGCTTGTTCTTGCTGAACATCACGAGGTTCGCCATGTAGTCGTTGCCGATGCCGAAACCGTCGCCGTCGCGGCCGTAAATGCCCTCGATGATGGCAAGTCCGGTGTTCAGCGTCTGGGTGTGGTCACAGGTTTTGTGAGCCCACAGTTCCTGGTGCATCGGACTCAACTTGGCGGGGCTGTCATAGCGGGCGTAGCCCAGTTTGCGGTGGTTTTCGAAGTAGCGGTTGACGCGGCGTTCCACTTCGGGGTGAATGTCCGGCTTCATGAATTCCGGCACGCCCGTCACCATGCTCCACCCCGAGCAGAACCGCACGTACGGCTTCACCACCAGGCCCTGCTCGTTCTTGGTGGAAAGCGTCATGCACATGCCGTGGGATTTCCACTTGGCGATATTGAGCAGCCATGTATCGGGCTCGTTAATCGGGGCGTAGTGCGGAATGCGGGTATAGATCACCGGGTCAGGAACCTTCGTCCACGTCATTTCGTAGCTGTCCTCGAAATTGCGGACGCGGCGCTCGGGTTCGTTCATCTCGATGCCGTGGCGGTCATTGATATCGGCTAGCCCGCGATAGTTCCAGGTGTGGAAGTTGTTCGCCTCGAGGAAGTACATCTTGCGGATGCCCAGTTCCTTGAGGCCCGTGATGATGCCTTCATAGAATTGCGGATCCGTACCCGTGCCCCAGTTCTCTTCGTTCGGCCGCTTGTTGCGGACGCTGGTGAAGTTCGGCTTAAGGATGACCCGGTGCGAAACGGGAATACCGGGCGGCCCGTCGAGCGGTTGGAACACCTCCCGGGCGAAAGCAATGCCTTCGCGCAATTTCGCTGCTTCGTCCATCTTGTGCGGAACCTTGGTCCGCTTGATGAACACCGCTTTCGGGTTCTCCTCCACAAACGGATGAACCCCGAAATAGGACTTCGGCATCCGTGCGGCGGGCGCCGCGGCCAGTTCGAGCGGACTCGCCGCCGCTGTCAAAGCGGCAGCGCCGAGAAAATGACGTCGGGACAGTTCCATGATGGTTCTCATCTTACACAAGGAATCGGACGGTTGCCACCGTCTCGAGAGACGGCAGGAAGACTTCAGTGGTTGTGCCGCGGTGGAAAACCTTCAGATCGCGGGGTTGGCTTTCCGGCCGCAGCAAGATGGCTTTGGTGAAGCGGCCCTGCACGCGCGCCTGCACTTCCTGGTCGGTAGCGGAGCCGTAGTTCACCACGTGTACCAGTGCCTGGCCGCGCCCGGCGCCGGTGGTGGCGATAGCGATGGCCGAGAGAGCATTCCATATCCTCACCGGCCGCCGTTTATAGGTGGCCACATCGATCACATCGAGAGCATACTCGCTCGGATCGGCGACGGGTTCATGGTAGACCAGCACTTGCCCTTTGCCGAGGCTGTAGAAATCGCGGTCGCGCTCGGGCTTCACTTTCTTCCAGCCGGGCGACGGCGCCGAGTCAATAATCACGGTTGCTCCCGCGCGGGCATGGTCGAGAACCGCTTCCGGCGCCGGTTTCAAGCCCGCGGCCGACACCACCAGAATTTGCGGCGAGGGCTTCGGGATGCGCTCCACGGGGACTACGCTCGGGCTGGCTCCGCGCCGGAACAAGAGGTTGGCGAATTCATGTGTCTCCTCGGAGCGGTCCACCACCATTGTGATGGTAGGAAGGAGTGGGCGCCCGAACAAGGACGAGTTCTCCTTCAGCCAGCGAGCGGTGGTTCCGAGCGAGCGCCATGCTTTCTTCGCCCTCTCCTGCCCGCCCAGCAGAGCCGTCCGGTAGCGTGGGTCGAGCGCAAGAATGTAGTTGCCGCCGTTCACGCGCGCCTCGGCGAGCGCTATCGTCAGCGTATCGAAGGGCACCACGCGCTCCGGTGAAAGCCCCGCCTTGTCATTGGGCAGGTAGCCAAGCAGCGGCGGCTTGCCGCTGAGCGCTCGTTCCACCTGCACCAGGTACCCGTTGGCGTTCACCCATGGCTCCCGGCTGGCGCTGGCGGTCTCGTCCCCGCGGCCATCCACGTTCGGCCCACGGCTGATGCCCGGCCATAAACCATCTTTCACCACGGGGCCGAGGGAGGATGGAGAAATCACGCCGATACCGGCCTTCCCCAGGGCTTCCGCAAATGCCGGCGGCGGAGAGTCTTCCACCACAAACTCGATACCGGCGTCATGTAACAGTTCCGCGTGCGCCGGCTCACCTTGGGGCCAGCGCACCAGCAGCGATTGAATGGGATCGGCGTTCATAAGCAGCTCATTGCAGATTCACGGACATCGGTGACGGCATTTCGGACCAGTGCGTCAGTGCAACCGCGGTGGTCCGCACCGCATCCGCTATTGTACTCGCTGAGACCACCTCACCGGTTGAGGTCAAAGGGACGGGAGGACGGTAGCGAAGCCGGCACGCTGCGCTTCTCGCGCACGCGCCATGCTTCAGCTAGATCCGGACGGCGAGGCGTTCGCGCAGGTACTTCCTGTTGATCTCGAGGTTCTCCTCGATGGCGCCCTCGCCTGGGCGCGGCGGGTCGAGGTCAAGCGTGATCCAGCCCTGGTAACCGCGCTTTCGCAGCAGTTGGAAGATGGTTGGAAAATCGACGCCGCCTGCGCCGAGATTCTTGTAGAGGTTAACTTTACGGTGTTCTTCCTGCGTCGGGGTGGGGCCACGGTAGCCGCGGTACTTCGCTTCGGTGTCCTTGAAGTGAACGGCGGCGATGCGCGGGTAGTAGTCCGTCATGATTTGAACGGGGTCCATTCCGCCGAGGGTCAGGTGGGCAGTGTCGGTAACGAGAAACACGAAGTCGGGATCTGTTAATTTCATCACCGTACGTAATTCGGGTTCACGTTCGAGCGGGGACCAAATGTGTGGGTGAGGGGCAAGTTTCAAGCCAAGCTTCGCGGTTTCCCTCCCCAGACGGTTCAAGGTGTCCGCCATCGTCTTCAATTGCGCGGCGCTGGTAGGCGCAGACGGGCGGCGGCCAAGATTGATTTTGAAGTGACGGCAGCCGAAGGGAGCGATGAAATCGCGCGCGAAGCGAACGTGATCCACGATGGTTTGGGCGGTGTGAGCGGGGTCGATGAAGTCGACCATCATTGCGTTGCCGCCGTTCGAACAGGTGACCAGTGATAGACCGGCGGCGTCCAACTGCTTCTTGAGGTCAAGGGGACGATCGAGGTACTTGAGAATGTGCTGGCGGAACGGTTCCATGCCCTGGAACCCGAAACGGGCAGCGGTGCGGATGCCTTCCTCAATTTCGTTCTGCCAGATGAAACCACTGGCGGCGAAGCGGATGTTTGAGGCGGCCGGGAATGCGGGAATGGCAACGCTGGAAGCCAGGAGTTGGCGGCGGCTCAGCAGCATGTGGTTCTCCCTTCGAGGTACCGAATTCCTTCTTCCACTTTATTTGACAGCACTTCCATGAACTCCGCAAGGAGGGACTGTTTGTGCCCGGTCTCGGCAGCGAGGACATGATATGGGCTCATGAGCGTGGCGCGCAGCACAAAGAGTCCTTCGTGCTCGTATTCGGCCGCGGGGATGCCGGCGCGCTCGAGGAGTTCCGCCATCGGTCCCAGCGGATAGCTGGATGGGCGAAAGTGCGTGTGGGAAAGGAAAAAAGGCTGCGAATAGCTGTACTGGGCCCGTCCGTGTTCGGCATCGATGGTGAAGCGGTCGTAGATCCAGCGGTTGAGCGCGTTGGTGCGGGCGAGGGGTTGCGGATGAGTCTCGACGACGACAAAGCAGACGATGTTCGTATCGGGCGGCATCGCGGTTAAGGGGACGAAGCGGTATGCCGGGGATTCGCCGTTGACGCGGCAAGCTACGTCCCAGTGCACCAAACGCTCGTACAGTTCGCGCGCGGTGAGAAGAGAGGCGCGGAGAATCTCGCCGTAGCCGGAGCGGTCCGGAGGAATCATGCGGTGGGAGAGCCAGCAGGCAGCCACGGCGGCGCCGGATTTCGAGCCCTCGAGGATGTAGGGGCCCAGCGAGGTGGGCGGGTGGTGATGGTGCGCCTGAACGTCTTCGTGCGTGGCGTCCGAGATGTAGGGGACTTCCTCGGAGAGGAACTGACGCACAAGATCGTTCCTGAACGCCACCACGCCGCAGGGATAGGGGACGTAGCCGAGTTTGTGCGGATCCACGGTGATGGATTCGGCCTGCGGGAAAGCGAGGAAGGAGGACTTCACGTCGAGGTAGCCCCAGCGCAGGTGGAGGGTCTTTTCGTAGCGGCCGCGGGAGATGGTGAGGTTGCGCGAAACAAATTCATTGACATCTGTTTTCGCTGCGTCCTCGCCGGTGAACAGGGAGCGGAGATAGCCTCCCCACGCGGCATCGACATGGAGCCAGAAGCTCAGTCCCCGCTCGCGCTCGAACTGCTCGCGGAGTTCCACGATGCGGTGGACGGGGTCGACGGCCCCCTCTTCGGTAGTGCCCGCCACGGCGATGACGCCGAGGGGAAACATGCCGTTGTCGAGGGCGCCGGCGATCTTCCGCTCGAGATCGCGGCAGTCGACGCGGAACATGGCGTCCACGTCCACCAGGATGACGTTCTCGCGCCCGATGCCCAGAAGGTCGGCGATTTTGCTGAGGCTGTAGTGGCGTGTTCCGGCGACGAACAGGGCGGGCGGATGCGAGCCATAGCAGGCGCGCGTGCCGTGATGAGAGATGCTGTACGCGCTGCCGGCGAGGAGCTCACCGGCCTGTTTGCAGCCTTCCGAGCGGTTGAGCCCGTAATGATGACGAACGGCGTCGATGAAACGCGAGTAAAGATAGACGGCCTGATTAGGCTTGATGCCCAGACAGGCGGATTCCTCGAGCGAGTCTATCGCATGCCTCTCCTCTGCCCCGCCGTCCGGCAGTCGCAGCGTGAGTGGAATGCCCTCGCGCTTTACGATGTCTCGCACAGCCAGCGGAAAATAGCGGATATTGCGAGCGAGCCAGAGGGCTTCGAGATTCGCGACGGTGCCGCCCGAGGTGACGTGCGCCCATCCAAACTCTGTTTTCGCGCCGGAAGGGCCGACGCTGCGCGGCGGAGGATGGTAGCCGAGCATGCGCAGTATGTCCGCGCCCACGTCGAGTTCCCACTGCACGGTCACCGGAGCGGCTTCCGGGGTGACGTTGTTGGGGTTGTAAAGCATGCCCGCGAAGTAGCCGAGAATGCTCGGCAGCGTCTGATCGGCGATCATGTGCGCGATGTAGCGCGGGCTGTAAAACGGAAAGTGCCGCCGGAAGCCGGCGAGCATTTCGGTGATCTGCTGGAAGAGGCTATCGTTCCAGGCTGTCGATTCGCGGCGCAGGCTCTGGGGGATGAGGATTTCGTCGGAGGGGAAGTAATTCCGGCGCCAATGGAAGTAGTCCTGCAGGATGTAAAGGACCATTTTCTCTTCCCAATCGGCGTTCTCGGCCTTGGGTCCAAGGAACCAGGCGGCCAGTTGCCTGGTGCGTTCCCGGTCTTCGTGATGTTGGTCTGACACCTGGTTTCAGCATAGCGCCGGCGAAACGGGATGACGGATCAGCGGATTCTACTTGGACGGACCCTCGTAGGAAGCCCCCGAGTGTTCTAAGCAATTTGCCTGAGCGTGGGTGGAATCACCGCATGGCATACTGAGGCCAGCGTGATCGACGTCGCCCTACGATTAGGAATAGCTCTAGCCGCCGGCGCTGTGGTGCGGATGGCCCAGGTGTTCGGGGTGCCGTGGTTCCTGGCGCTGCCTCTGCTTGGCGTAGTGGGCGGCTTACTCAGCTACCGGTTGCAGGCCTCGCGTATCTTCGTGGTGCTGGCTGTATCGGCGGGGCACTTCTGCGCATACATGGTTACGCGCCACCCGGATGTGACAGCCCCGGCGGACAACCCTTCGATGTGGCTGTTGTTGGGGAATGCGTTCCAGCTATTCCTGCCGTTTCTCTTTCCGCCATTAGGATCCATCATTGCTTTGCAGAAGGAGAAGCGGGAGGCGAAGCAAAAGGCCGAGGCGGAGGAGATCACAGAGGAAAGCCTGCTCCAGAAAGCCACGCTGCCCGCGGCCCCGGTCTCCGGGTTCACCTATGATCTGGACAACCTCGACTGGGAAGAGCCGCGTACGGAAAATCAGCGATAGCGGCGCTGGTTACATGCATTCGGAGATTCTCTCACTGATCGCGCAAGCCCTCAGCTTGCAAGCCGGTTTGGCTGGTTGAAAACTGAAAGCCTGATGGCTGAAGTAATTCCGCATGCGCGCACTCAGGCGACGATGCCCGAGATATCGATGAGGTAGATCTGACGGCCTCCCTGATGCGGTGAGTCGATGGTGACCAGACGGCCATTCGGGCTGAAGCGGGGATGATTGTCGCATCGCCACTCTCCGGCATACTCCTTCGGCGATAGGAAATGGCCAAGCGGCGTCTTCCGGCCGGTGGTGGTATCGAAAAGATAGGGATGCTGGAGGCGGTTGCGGTCGGGATAGGTGTCGTTCAGCACCCAGCGCTGGCCCGGCAGATAGGTATTATGCCCGTTTTCGGTCATGACTTCGGGGCCCATCACCTCAACGCGCTCCGACTTGTCTTCATACAGGTAGAACTTGTCACCGTGAGAGGGATGCCGGGCCCAAGCCATGATGTGCTTCGGGTCGCGCCAGATGAAGTGAGAGGTGTAGCCGTAGGGATCCACCACGTAGAGGTCCGTACCGTCAGGCTTCGCGGTGAACATGCGCGTGTTGCCGTATTCGGGATGGGAGTCGACGGTGCGGCGGTGGAGGAAGATGAAGCGTGATCCGTCGGGTGAGACCAGCAGATGGTTGATACGGTGTTTGTATCCGGTCCAATCGCCGATCTTGTAAGGCACTTTCGCCACCTCCGCGTAGGAGAGGATGAGCTTGCGGCTGCCGGTTTTCAGATCCATCCACCAGATGCCTGTTTGTTCAGGGGCCAGGACGTCCTTGTATCTGTCGGGCACCCCCACATAGCCGTAGCCGGGGCGCGTGTCGGCGAGGCGGCTGAAATCGGTGGCGACCGCCCATTTCGCATCTGGGCTTAGCGCGTAAATGGGACCGGGGAGCGTGCGCGATTTTCCGGTGTGCACGTTGAGGACGCGCGAGACGTAGTGATCGCCTTCCTGGTCATTGAAAATGACTTCGTTCGCCGATCCGGGAAGCCATTGCAGCATGCAGCCCTGCTGCCAGCACCAGGCTTTAGTGCGGGCGATTTCGCGCCAGCGGTCGCCATCCTGAAGATCGATGATACCGAGGCGAATCTCGTCGTCAGGGCGTGGCGAACGGTGTTCGAAGTCCACCTCCATGCCGAGCACGTAGCGCGACGTAGGGTCGAACTGGAGTTTGTCGTAATAGCCGAACCAGTGGAACTTCGGGCCTTTGGTAATGGCGCGGACCGGGGGCAACTTCTCCCCGGGAGCGAGCAACGAAGCGAGCAGGGTCCGGCGTGTCAGCATCGTGACCACAGAGAATTTCCTATTTACCCACCGACGCCCGCCATTATATAGGAGCGGGGCCGCGCTGCTGGGGCAGGCGGCGCTACCCTACAATTGAACTATGCCAGCAGATCGCATTGTCATTGCCGGACGGGAGTTCCGTTCGCGCCTGTTCGTCGGCACCGGAAAGTACCGCAGCAACCAGGAAATGGCGCGCTGCCACGAGGCTTCGGGCGCCGAAGTGGTGACGGTAGCCGTACGCCGCGTCAATGTCACGGACCGCTCGAAGGGGTCGTTGCTCGATCACATCGACCCGAAGAAATATTTTCTGCTGCCGAACACGGCAGGCTGCTACACGGCGCTCGAGGCCATCCGGACCGCGCGGCTTGCGCGCGAGGTGGGCTTGTCGGATTGGGTGAAGCTCGAGGTGATTGGAGACGAGCGCACGCTGTTCCCCGATAACGAAGGATTGCTCGAGGCGACGCGCGTGTTGGTGAAGGAAGGCTTCACGGTCTTGCCTTATACGAACGACGACCTTGTGAACGCACGCAAGCTGATTGATGCGGGGGCGGCGGCGGTAATGCCGCTGGCAGCGCCCATCGGATCGGGATTGGGCATTCAGAACGAGAACAATCTGCGGATTATTCGGGAAATGATTACCAGCGTGCCGCTGATTGTCGACGCCGGCGTGGGGACAGCCTCCGATGTGGCGCGCGCGATGGAATTAGGGTTCGATGGAGTGCTGCTCAACACGGCTATCGCCGCGGCCGAGGACGCGGTCAGCATGGCGGAAGCGATGAAGTTGGGAGTGCAGGCGGGACGGTTGGCGTACCTGGCGGGGCGCATGCCCAAGAAGATGTACGCGACGGCAAGCAGCCCGCTTGAAGGCGTCGTCCGGTAAGGGTTATTGGAAAATTTCGTTGCGGTCCGCTTCTTCGAGAAACGGGGATTGCAGCCGCACGAGGGCTCCGTTTGAAGTGAAGAGCAGATCTCCGCGGCCGAGGAGATTCTCGGCTCCGTTCTGATCGAGGATGATGCGGGATTCCAGGGAATCGGTGACGCGCAGCGCCACGCGGCAGGGGAGGTTCGCCTTGAGGATGCCGCTGACCACCTGACGGCTGGGGCGCTGGGTGGCGAGAACAAGATGGATGCCGGCGGCGCGGGCCTTTTGGCCAAGGCGGTTGACGGCGCTTTCGATCTCCTCCCGCAGTTTCCTGTTGCCGAGCAGGAGGTCTGCAAACTCGTCGCAAACGCAGACGATGCGCGGGAGCCATTCCACGCTTTTCTGGTGATAGTCGGAGAGATCATCGGCGCGCGCCTGCTCGAACAGTGAATAACGGCGCTCCATTTCCTGAACCATCTCCTCGAGGATGGGAACGACGGAGTCCTGCGGCGGGCAGAGGAACGCGCCCGGGCTCCACAGGAACGGGGATTGTCTCAGTTCCGGAAACGCGTTTCGTTTGGGATCGATCAGGACGAGGCGCAGCGTTTCCGGGGTGTTGGTGATGAGGAGGCTCGCCAGGGCGACGCGCAGCCATTCGGTTTTGCCGCTCCCGGCGACGCCCGCCACCAGGACATGGGTTTGTTCGGGTGTGGAGAAATCGGCGAAGACCGGGGTGCCGTTGAGGTCGATGCCGGCAAGGGCGCGGGAACTGCCGGCGTCGCGGGCGGACTCGGGGAGCGAAGGGCGGACGTGGCCGAAGGGGACAAACTCCCGCGACGGGCGCTGGACATCGACGGCAATGCGGCCTTCCACCGCGTGAATGAGGGGAGCGCGGCCCAGATGCAGGCGAACTTGCAGATTCAGGCCCTGCTTCATCACCTTGCCGGCGGTGACACGGCGGGCGGGTTCCACAAAGTAGCGGGCGAAGGCCGGGCCGACGAGTGGTTCGTCGAGGACACGCACGTCGGCCCCGAACTCGTGAAATGCCTCGGCCAGGCGGCGTCCAAGGGCGATCTCCTCAGGTCCCGCGGGCCGCGGCCACAGCAGGGAGGCGTCCACGCGAGGTTCCGGAGCCTCCGCTCCCGGAATGACGCCCGCAAGGGCGCCGATCAGCCGGATGAGTTGCGGCCGGACACTGGCGGCCAATTCCGGGGAAATCATGGTTTCCTCGATTTCGCCGGCAGGTCCGAACCGGACCAGAGCCACGGCGGGTTTTTCGACGCCCTTGAGACTCGAGGCAAGCATCTCGGCATAGAGGCACGCCTGGAGCAGGTCGGCCTCCGCATGGCCGGAACCCAGTTTGAACTCGACTACGCACCACTTCCCCGCGGAGGCGCGGATGAGCTGGTCGGCGCGCCCTTTGACCGCGACAGGCGCCCTCCAGCCCTGCTCCTGGAAGCGTGCGGAAAGTTCCACTTCCGCCTGGAAGAGGCCCGTGTTCCCAACCCAGATTTCGCGCAGCGGATCGTACTCGATGGCTTTGGCCTCGCGCGCGGTTTCCACCAGTTGGGCGAACCAGGCGGCATAGGCTTGTACAGCCTTCCACAGCCCCAGCACATCCCCGCCGGCGCCCTGTAAGAGACCTTGCTGCAGGGACAGTTCGTAGCCGAGCGCAAGGTCGTACAATTCTCGAGCCAGGTGTACGGTAGTCCCGTTGGCAAGCGTGCGTTCCCAATGTGCGGGATGGCCCGGATCGAGAAGACTCGAGGCGGCATGATGAAAAAGCCGCCCCAGGATCGCGCCGCATGGTCCCGCCGGCTGCTGCCTGTCCTGGGCGCGGTAGATGGCCTGCCGCGCCTGGCTGACGGTGAGCAGCACGGGCTCAGGCATAAGCAACACGATCCGCAGCAGGCGCCGCCATGATGTGATAGAGGACAGAAGGCGGGCCGGCCAGTAGCCCCACCTGCCGCGGATTCGTACGCGCATAGTTTTCCACCTGGTCCAGCGTCCAGCCTAACTTGTTTGCCGCCTCCTGTGCGGCAATGATCTTGGCTTCCTGCAACAATTCGACGAGCGCGTCGCCTTCGGCGGGAGTGGAGCCGGCGACAAATGAATCGAGCATCTCACGGACGCCGCCGGGCAGGTTGCCGGCGAGCCAATCGCGGACGCGTTTGGCTTCCACAGGCTCGCCGCGCAGGCTGAGATCACCGGAGGTTGCTTCGGAGAGAATTCGCTTCATGGCGTCGATGGCGGCCACCACCTCGGGCTGCGGACGGACGAGACGCGCGCCCTTGTTCTGGAGGTCCTTCAAGAGCTGATTGGTCATGCGCGCCTTCGAGGAGATGGGCAGGCGCGGGTCGCGCACAAGACAAAGGCGCTTGAGTGCGGCCTCATCGAGCGACCGCGCAAGTCTTCGCAGGCGCGCGGCAAGGCTGTTCATGTTGCGTTGGTTGCACAGGGCCAGCAGGACCGGGCCCAGCGGAGAAGCGGCCTCGAAATCAATATGCTTTCCAGCAGCGGCCGTGATGCGATAGCCGGCGAGGCCGGCGATTTCGCCCAGGGCGCGCGCCAGCACCTCGTCGCTTTGGGAGGGGTCCGCGGCCGCTTCGGAGGCATCCCAATATTGCTCGAAGCGCTTGCCGCAAAACTCATCGAACGGACCGGAGTCCGGTTCCGGCAAACCGCGCCAGGCGGCAAAGAGATGGCGCGCCTCGTGAATGAGCTTGCGCGCCGTGCAGCGGCCGTGATTGGCGGTGAAAATCCGCTGCAGGTCTTCGGGGTTGAGCGGCGCAACTCCGCCGCGCGTGCGATAGGGGAGCAGATCCTCAACCGCTTCCAGCCGCGCCTCCACCAACTTCAGGCCTTGCGGCCAGTCGAGCGGCTTGAGGTCCGCTATGGACTTGGTGATGCGGCGATAGTCCGAGGCCATCGACTGCCGCTCGAGCTCGGGGAGGAATGTGCTGAGAATGGAGAGGATCACCAGCGTGTTGCGGGTCTCATCCACAAGCGTCGCTCCCATTTTCGCGAACGGGCCATAGCTATTGGCGGTTGCCGACAGGCTGAGCGCTTCCAACTGGTCAAAGCACAACACGACGGGTTCGGGAGCGCAGATGCGGATCATCGCGAGAACGAATTGGCGGGCGGCGGCCTCGCCGGAGTCCTCATCGAGGCTTTCCGTGATCTGGCCGGAAAGCTTCATTTCCTCGAGATCCGCTTCCGGAAGACTCTCGCCCTTGAACCAGGCGCGGCAAAGGCGGCGGTGGCGGCCGGCGGCGTAGTGCTCGCATACTTTCGTCAGATCCAGAGAGGCGTCGGGAATGGCAGCCTCATCGAAAGCGAGGGTCAGGTTCCCGTGTCCCTGCTGCCGGGCGAAGCGCTGGAGGATGATGTCGAGCGGGGCAATGCTGTCGGCGGGCTTTTCGAGCATTCCCTCGGCGAACTTTCGCTGTAAGTGACGCCATACCTGGCTGGGGGCAGTCTCCATGCGGACGGCGATGAAGAGCGCGGGCCGTACTACCTGATCGCTGAGCCAGCGGCGGAAACGGCTGAGAAGGTGCGTTTTGCCGCAGCCGGACTGGCCATGGAAAAGAACGCTGCGCGATTCCGAGCCGGTGCGGGCGTACTCGCGGCAGCAGCATTCGAACGCGTCCCGGTGGATCTCCGGCACGTCGATGACAACCGGTTGGGCGGGGTTGGTAACCACGTCCGAATCGAAGGGATTGATGATGAGGTTAGCCGATTCCATGTTCCGCTGCCCTGGCTGCTCCCACGTACAGCCGCCCTTCGGCGTCCTCGGCGAAGTCGGCGGCTCGCTCTTCGGGAACTGGTCTGGGGCCATCATAGTCCGTAAGGATGAGTTGCCCGCGATCGGCGAGCGCGATGAGCGCTCTGTCGAACTGTGCTTTGACTGGGGGCGCTGTACGCAGCTTGTAGACGGCGACGTAATTGCCGGCGCCCGGTTCGAGCTGGCGGACCGCGGCGGCGATGGCCTGCTCGAGGTTTTCCTCGGAACCGGAGACTTTGCGCGCCCACTCACGGGAGAAGTATTGCGCCTGCCTGCCGAAGACTTCGCAGTGCAGAATGCCCTGGCTGTGGAGCGATTGCAGCAAGCGGGCCGCTTCGGATTTCACCAAAGCCGCTGCCACCCCAGGCAGACGCGGCTTCGCTTTAGCCACGGCCTGCGGCAGGGTGCAGGGCTTCTCGAGAAGAGCCGCTTCGACGGCATCCCGCAGGCATTGCGGAAGAGCACGATTCCAGAAGCGGGCGCGGCCGCGGGAGTCCGGAGGCCATTCATGGACCTCTCCGGCGCGCGCCTTTTCAAGGAGCAGCCCTTCCACTTCCGGCGCCTGACTCAGGGGGAATCGCCGGGGCTTGTCCAGCCGCTTGCGTATCTCACGCGCCCCGATGGGTTTCTCCGCCTGAGTGATGAGAGCGAGGCAGAGTGCGATGGTTTCCGGGTTCACCACCACTCTATTATGCGCAATGTGATAATGCCTATCTTCGGGCGCGCATCAAACCTTGACTTTCCTGCCAACTACGCGGGGTTTCTTCGCCGCGAGGGCAGGAGCCGACAATGCCATTTCGATCACCTCGGCGTGTTCCTGCGCGTGGCGCTTGCTCGATCCGGTGGCGGGGCTGGCGCTCTCCCGGCGTCCGACGTAGCGGACGCGGCGCCGCGAGTCTTCGAGCAGCAGGTCGAGATGTTCCCGTACGAAATGCCACGATCCCATGTTCCGCGGCTCTTCCTGAGCCCAGACTACCTCGGCTGTGGAAGGATACCAGGCGAGGACATCTATGGCGTGATCCTTCGGGAAGGGGTAGATCTGTTCGACGCGGTTGATGGCTACATGATTCGCGCCCCGCTCTTCCCGTGCGGCGACAAGATCCCAGTAGAGTTTGCCGGAACAGAAGATGACACGGGAAATCCGCTCGGGAGGAACGGTATCGGCAATCAACTCGCGGAAGGCGCCGGAGGTCAGGTCCCGCATGTGCGAGACGGCAAGGTGATGCCGCAAAAGGCTCTTGGGCGTGAAAACAATCAGCGGCTTGCGCATGCCCAGCCGGTCCTCTCCACCGCGCATCTGGCGGCGCAGCAAGTGGAAATACTGGGCAGGAGTGGTGCAGTTCGCTACCTGCATGTTGTTTTCCGCGCACAAGGTGAGGAAACGCTCGATGCGGGCGCTCGAATGCTCGGGTCCCTGCCCCTCGTAGCCGTGCGGCAGCAGCAGGACGAGTCCACTGGGCTGGCCCCATTTGGATTCGGCCGCCACGATGAACTGGTCAATCATGACTTGCGCGCCGTTGGCGAAATCGCCGAACTGCGCTTCCCACATGACCAGACTCAGGGGGTCGCCGAGGCTGTAGCCGAATTCGAAGCCCATGACCGCGAACTCGCTCAAGGAACTGTCGATGACGTCAAACCGCGCCTGGTTCTCATCCAGGTTGCTCATAGGGATGTAAAGTTCCCCGGTCTCGGCGTCATAGAGTTCCAGGTGCCGCTGGGAAAAGGTGCCGCGGGCGCTATCCTGGCCGCTGAGCCGGACGGGGGTTCCCTCGATCAGCAGGCTGGCGAAGGCGATCGCTTCCGCGGTGGCCCAGTCGATGGGTCCGCCGGCGAGCACCTCCTTTCTCTTCTCGAGGAAGCCGCGGAGTTTGGGATGCAGATGGAAGGAGTCAGGCAGGTTGGTAATGCCGCGAAGGATCTTTTCCACGGTTGCCTGATCCACAGCCGTGGTGGCTTCGGCGGGCAGCGGCCATTCGGGCTCGACGGGACTCAGTTCCTGAACCTCGAAGGTCTCCTCTTTCCTCTGGCCGGCTTCAAACGCCTGGGTCAGCTTGAGGGTGTACTGCTTCCGGATCTCTTCGAGTTCCACGCTGGTGATCAAGCCTTCGCGAGTCAACTTCTCGGCGTAGATTGTGGCCACCGAAGGATGTTGCCGGATCTTGCGGTACATGAGGGGCTGCGTGTAGCTGGGGTCGTCGCCCTCGTTGTGCCCGTGGCGGCGATAGCAGAACATGTCGATGACGACATCCTTGTTGAACGCCTGGCGATACTCGAGGGCGAGTTCCGCGGCGCGGATGCAGGCGTCGGGGTCGTCGCCGTTGACGTGGAAGATGGGAGCCTGGACGGTGCGGGCCACGTCGGTGCAGTACTGGGTGGAGCGGGATTCGTACGGGTTGGTGGTGAAGCCGATTTGGTTATTGATGATGAGGTGGATGGTGCCGCCCGTGGTGTAGCCATCGAGTTGTGAAAGGTTGAGAGTTTCGGCCACCACACCCTGTCCGGCGAACGCCGCATCGCCGTGAACGAGGATCGGGATGACACGTTCGCGCTTCGTGTCGCCGAGGCGATCCTGTTTCGGCCGCACAATGCCTTCGACGACGGGATCCACCGCCTCGAGATGGCTCGGATTCGGCGATACGGATACCTTGATCTCGGCGCCCTTGGGCGAGGTGTGAACTCCGCTTGCGCCGAGGTGGTATTTGACGTCTCCGGAGCCCTGCATGGCGTTCGGATCCAGTTCGCCTTCAAAGGCGGAGAAGATCTGCGACATCGGCTTGCCGACGAGATTGGCGAGCACGGTGAGGCGGCCGCGATGCGCCATGCCGATGACGACTTCGTTGACCCCCTTGTCCGCTCCCTGGGAGAGGACGGAATCCAGAATCGCGATGGCGGATTCGGAGCCTTCCAGGGCGAACCGTTTTTGTCCGATGAAGCGCGAATGCAGGAAGTGTTCGAAATGTTCGGCTTCCACCAACATCTGGAGGGTGCGGCGGCGCGCTGACTTGTCGAGCGGCCAACTGTTGGCCTGCGGTTCCATGTTCTGCTGCAGCCAGCGCTTCTGCTCCGGATGCTGAATGTTCATGTACTCGCAGCCGATTTTGCCGCAGTAGGTGCCGCGGAGCGTTTCCAGGATCTCGCGGAGAGTGGCTACCTGCAATCCGTCCTCACCGTAGGCGCGGCCGAGAGTCCCCGTGAGGAACTCGCGATCGAGGTCCCAGATGGTGAGCCCGTAGGTGGCAGGGTCGAGTTCCGGATGATACTGCGGCTCGGAGCCAAGGGGATCGAGATCGGCGATGAGGTGGCCGCGCACCCGGTAGGCGTTGATGAGCTGCAGAACGGCGGCGTGTTTGGCTACTTCCTGGGAGTGGGGTACTTGTCCCCCGTATCCGGGCATCGCCTCCACCTTGTCCTCTTCCCAGCGCACGGGGTGGTAGGGAAGCTTGAGATCCGCAAAAATGGATTTGTAAAAATCGTGCTCGCCCTGGAGGAGTTCGTGCATGAAGGCGAGGAAGGCTCCTGATTCGGCCCCCTGAATCACCCGGTGATCGTAGGTGCAACTGACGGCCATCACTTTGCTGATACCGAGCATGGAACGCATGCTGGGCGAGACGCCCTGGTACTCGGCCGGGTAGTCTATGACTCCGGTGGCGATGATGGCGCCCTGTCCCAGCATCAGCCGGGGCATGGAACCGAAAGTGCCCACCGTGCCGGGGTTGGTGAGCGAAATGGTGGTTCCCTGAAAATCGGCCAAAGCCAGCTTCCCGGTGCGGGCGCGGGAGACCAGGGCGTCGAACTCCTGCATGTACTGTTGGAAGTCGATGTGCCCGGCGTTCTTGATGGAGGGAACGACGAGAGAGCGGTTGCCGTCCTTGCCTGCTATATCGACAGCAATGCCGAGGTTGATCTCCGAGCGGGTGACGCGATGCGGCTCGCCATTGATTTCCGTGTAGGCGCTGTTGATGTTGGGGTATTTGCCGAGGGCCTTGACAATCGCCCAGGCTACCAGGTGCGTGAACGAGATCTTGCTCTTGCCGGTGAGGGTTCGGTGTTGGTTGAGGATGCGCCGGTTTTCCTCCATCACCTTCACGGGAATAATCCGCTGAGAACTCGCCACCGGGATGGATAGCGACTGATTCATGTTCTCGGCGATTTTCGCGGCCGCTCCGCGCAGAATGACGGTCTCGCCCACCGTAGGGATAGAAGGAAGCGCGGGAGCAGGTTTTGCCGGCGGCGGAACCGCGGCCGGCGCAGGACCGCCGTTGGGAGTGACGCCGTTCTGGCGCCGGTCCTGGAAGACGTCGTTCCAGCTTGCGTCCACCGTGTGGCGGTCATGCAGGTATTGCTGGTAGAGTTCGTCCTCCAGCCAGCTATTGACAGTCGGGGAATCGGGTTCTTGTGACATCGAAAATGGCTTTGGGCAGGCCCCTCGCGGAGTTACGCGGCCCTCGCCGCCTCCATGTTTCATCATACTAAGAGAAGCGCCGGGAAGGCAGGAATCCCTGCCACCCATCGGTTGTCCCGCGGCCGGGCCGGGTTGAGTGACCGGGCTTGAGAGGAGTTACGGCTGGATACACGAACAGCGATGGAAGATCACTCTCTTCCCCGGCGGGACCGAAATTCAGCCAGCATTAACCGCTAAACAAAAATAGGGATCTCCCAGTTGACTTCCTTCGTGAAGAATTCGAGTCGCTACCTACTACTATCGCAGATTTTGCGGTGGAAGGTGTGACTCGAAGGGGACGGGCCACAGGATACAGCGGGAAGGGCCGGGAGCGGCGAGGAGGCGGGTTGCTGGTCGAGTTTGGTGGAGGGTGGTCAATAGCCCGGGCGGGGGCCGCGTAGCTCCGGATTTGCGTAATTGTAATTCCCAAACATCATAGATAAAACATAACTTACGTCCCATCTATCATCTGCAAATACGTCATTGACTTCAATTATTTTTGGACTGAAAATAATTAAAGATCCGCTAAAGGAGTCTTTGCGTATGCACAAAACAAAGCTACCCCTACTACTGGGGGTACTCTTTTCATTCGCCTGGACCGCCGGCGCTCAGGAAGTGAGCGCGGGCTTGACAGGGAAAATAACAGACCCGAGTGGCGCCTCGATAGTCGGCGCGAAAGTGACAGCCAAGGATATGCAGCGCGGCACCGAGTGGCCCACTACGTCCCTGGATGACGGGTTTTACGCATTTCCACGCATCCCGGTCGGCACCTATGAACTGCGCGTCGAGGCCGCCGGATTCAAGACGTTCGTTCAGAGCGGCATTGTGCTGGAAGTGAACCAGCGCGCCCGTCTGGATGTACCCATGCAACTGGGCGGCATTACGGAAACGGTGACCGTGTCCGGCGACGCACCTCTTTTGCAGACGGATTCCACGCAGGTCGGATCCGTCATTTCTTCGAAAACCATCGTCAACACTCCGCTGATCAGCCGCAATCCAATTGCGCTGACGCTGCTTGCCCCCGGCGTGACGACACCGAACCCCTCCGGCTTCAACAGCGGTGTACGGACCGCGGGCGGCGGCCGCCCCTACGTGAATGGAAACCGCGAGGAGGCGAACAATTTCCTCCTGGACGGCGTGGACAATAACCAGACAACCGACAACCTGAGTTCGTACCAGCCGAATCTCGATGCCATTGCCGAGTTCAAGATGATCACCAACAACGCCTCGGCGGAGTTCGGCAACTTCCAGGGCGGCATCATCAACGTGGTGATCAAGTCGGGAACCAACCAGTACCATGGCAATGCCTTTGAATACTTCCGCAACGACAAGTTGAACGCGAACAACTGGGGCCGCAACTGGCAGGGACTTCCTCTGACCGCGCAGCGGTGGAACCAGTTTGGCGGCACCTTCGGCGGGCCGGTGCGCAAAGACAAGCTGTTCTTCTTCGCCGATTACCAGGGGTTGCGCCGTGCCACGCCTCCCAGCGTCTCCGGTACCACACTCATGCCCACGCCGTGGCGTAGCGGCGATTTCTCGAACCTCCTCAATGCGACGTACGCCGGCGGCGCCGCCATCCAACTCTACAACCCATACGCGGTGGGTGCGGATGGGATGCGCGCCCCATACCCGAACAATCAGATCCCGGTGAGCCAGTTCAATCCGGTGATCCAGAAATTGTTCGCGGACCAGAGCCTCTATCCGCTTCCGACGATTGCCAACACCACGCGGATCTCGGATGTGAACTATCTTTACTCGAGCTCCAGTTACGTGAAGAGCGACCAGGGCGACTTCAAGCTCGACTGGAAAATCACCGACAAGGACGATTTCAGCGGACGGTATTCGAATGGGCGCCAGGACCAACCCGGAGTCAATACGGCTCCCTACCTTTACAACAGCTTCAACATCGCCCCCTTCCAGAATGGCGTGATCAACTGGACCCGCACCATCAGCGCGAGTCTGGTGAACGAAGCACGGTTCGGTGTCAACAACATCCTGCTGAATAACGGCGGCCAGGACAAGGGACTCGGAGACATCGCGGCCAAACTGGGAATTCAGAGCGCCGGGAGCGGCCTGCTGTCTCTCCAGGGTTTCGCCTATATATCCAGTCTCGGCAACGCCAACATCGGCACACAGCAACTCTTTGCGGCAACCACCTACCACTATGCCGATAACCTGACCATCATACGTGGGCGGCACATGATGAAGACCGGCGGCCAAGTTCTGCGGCAGGATCAGAACGCATTCTACGCGGGCAACAACGGGCGCACCGGTTACATCAGCTTCAGCGGCCGCTTTACGGCGGCCAACGCCGTCAGCCCGGGCGGGAAGCAAGTGGGCGAGGCGGATTTCGTCCTTGGGTTGCCGACGGATCTTGGCCGCGGCCTGAGCACCGGCACGTGGGGCCATCGCAAGACGATCTATGGCTTCTACTTCCAGGATGACTGGCGCGCCACGGACAACCTCACGCTCAACCTCGGGCTGCGTTGGGAATACCACACGCCTCTGGTGGAGGTGAAAGACCGGCAATCCAACTTCGATCCGTTCACGGGCCAACTCGAACTCGCAGGACAAAACGGCAACAGCCGCGCTTTGTACAACGGGTTCAAGAAGGACTTCCAACCTCGCGTCGGCTTCGCCTACACGCCCAATGTCCTTAGCAAGAAGTTGGTGGTTCGCGGCGCCTACACCATCTCCTCGTTCATGGAAGGAACCGGCACCAATCTCCGGCTGCCTCTGAACCCGCCCTTCAACTCCGAGTTCCAGGCGTTGTATAACACGCCCAGCGACATCCTTCCGAAGACGACGCTCGATCAGGGGCTTTCGGGTCTCAACCCGAAGGATCCTTATGTCGGCGCGACCATCCGTCTGTGGGATCCGAATGTACGCCCGGCCAATACGCAGCAGTGGAACTTCACGCTCGAATACCAACTGCCTTCGAGCACGGTGTGGACCGTGGGATATGTCGGCCAGCACGGCACGCATCTCATCGTTCCCATGCCGTATTTCCAGAAGCAACTGCTGAACGGACAAATCCTGCCGAGTCCCTACCTCTCCGGCAATCCGGCTTTGGTGAGCAAGATCGCCCAGATTTCGGGCACCGAGTCGGCGGGGAACCAGCAATACCACGGGTTGCAGACGACGCTGCGCAAGCGCTTCAGCGCCGGTCTCGAGTACAGCGTTGCGTATACCTTCTCCAAGGGGATGAGCGATGCGATCGGCTACTACGGAGAAGGCGGCCAGGCAGGCGGCCAGTCCGCATACATGCAGAACCTCTATGACCGCCGCGCGGAATGGGGACCCACCTATTTCGATATCAAGCATAATTTCGTCACATCGTTTGTTTACAACCTTCCGGTGGGACGCAAGATGAAGTTCGGGGCCAACATGAACCGTGCACTCGACGGCATTATCGGCGGGTGGCAACTGGGCGGCATCTATACGGCGCACTCGGGTTTCCCGCTCACCATCAAGATGAGCGGCGACCCCTCCGGCACGTTGGCGCGCAGCTTCCGCGCAAACGTGATCGGGACACCGAACGATCCGCACCTGATCGGACCGAACGTCAAGTACCTTGATCCGACCGCCTACGCCGTTCCGGCGGCGCGCACCTTCGGCAACGCCGGCGTCGGTATTGTGCGCGGGCCGGGCATGAGCCGCCTGGATCTCTCCATCGGGAAACGCTTCCCCATCGGCGAGACCAAGTGGTTCGAACTGCGCGGCGAGGCGTTCAACCTGACGAACACGCCCATCTTCTCGAGCCCCGCCTCGCAGGTTATCACCTCTTCGGTCTTCGGAGAAATCCGCAGTTCGCAGGGTGAGCGCAACATGCAGGTGGTGGCGAAGTTCAACTTCTAAGCCTTGTTCATCAGGGAGTGTAAGAGCGCAAAGAAAGGGGGCTGAAGAAGCCCCCTCTTTTTTTTCGCGTCTGCTTCCTCCGCCGGGCAGGCCCACTTTTACCACGTCACTTGTAGAGTGTTCATCAGCGGCAAGCAATGTGCCGCCAGCGCACATGTTCACGCTCGTTTGACCGTAGGACGGGAGCGGAGATAGAATCCCACGCATGAAGAGTGGATTAGTGTTGGCGTTGTTGTGTGGCGCAATGTTGGCGGCGGAACCGCTCCGGGTGAGCGTCTATACGACAGCGGGGGACATTGGCCGGTATTTGAAGACCGAAGATGGGCGGATGAAAGCGGCGGCGGCGATGAAGGGGCTCGGCGTATCGCGGGTGATATTGGAGGGGCGGCGGGGGGATGAGTATGTCGACGCGGCCACGATGCGGGCGGTGCGGGATTGGATGACGGGGCAAGGGTTCGCGGTGGCGGGCGGGATCGCAACGGTTCCCGGGAAGAGCTTCGGGGTGCGGCAGAACGAGAGTCTGGGTTGGTTGAACTGGCAGGCGGCAAAGACGCAGGCGGATGTGGCGGGCTTTTTCCGTGAGAATGCGCCGCTGTTCGACGAGTTGATCGTTGATGATTTCTATTGCACGGCGGACACGTCCCCGGAATCGGAAAGAGCGCGGGGCAGCCGGAGTTGGGGGGAGTACCGGAGAGATCTGTTGACAGGCCTGATCGAGCCGATGATGATCCGGCCGGCGAGGGAGGCGAACCCGAAGGTCCGGCTTACGCTCAAGTATCCGCAATGGTACGACCGGTTCGAGAAGTTCGGATACGATCCGCCGCGGATGTCGCCGAAGTTCGATCGGATCTGGGTGGGCACCGAGGTGAGGAACCCGGAGACGCAGCGGATGGGGTTCGCGCAGCCGACGATGGGGTACATGAATTTTCGATGGCTGCGGAGTGTGTCGGGCGAGAAAGTGGAAGGCGCGTGGTTCGACCATATCGAGTGCACTGCGCGGAACTTCGTGGATCAGGCCTATGAGAGCGTGCTGGCCGGCGCGCGGGAGTTGACGTTGTTCCACCTGGGAGATGTCGTGGAAGGGCACCCGGGCCACGAGTTGTTCCGAACAGCGCTGCCGGAGCTGAAGAAGCTGGCGGAGAGGGTCCAGGGGAGGCAGGTGCGGGGCGTGGCGTACTACAAGCCGGCGGGCAGCAACGCGGACGGCAACCTGTGGCTGATGGATTACCTCGGCATGTTGGGGATCCCGATCGTACCGGCGGCAGAGTATCCCTTCCACAGCCGCGTGGTGATTCTGGGTGTGCAAGCGGCGGCGGATTCGAGCATTGCGGAGAAGGCGGCGCGCCACCGGAAGCAGGGCGGAAAGATCTTCGTCACGCCGGCGTTTGCGCAGAGGGCGCCGGGGCACTGGACCGTGCTGGATGTGCGGACTTTCACCGAGCAGGACTACAAGGACACCGGGGAGTGGCTGCTCCCGCCAAAGAAGCTGGCGTGGATGGAGAAAACCCGGGAGGAGGCGGATGCGTTTCGAAAGCCGCTGCTGGATGGACTGGGGTTGCGGTTTTCGGCGCCGGCCCGGGTGGCTCTGATCGATTTCGGCGGCGAATATTGCGTGTCGAATTTCCGCGGCGAGGCGGTGGAAGTAATGCTGAACGGGAAGAAGCTCGGCCTGCCGGCGCACGCGGTGCGTTGGGTGGGCCGTTAGACTCCCATGTGTCAACGAAGCGGGGCGCGAATTGGTTGGCCGGGGTGGGCTCCGGGGACGAGTTTGCCGCCGCGGACGGTGAGGCGGCCGCCGATGAAGACGAAGCGGACGCCTTCGGAGAATTGGGCAGGGTTTTCGTAGGTGGAGTGGTCCGTGATGCGGTCCGGATCGAAGACGGTGATGTCGGCATCGGCTCCCACGCGGATGCGGCCTTTGTCGCGCATTTGAGGGACGCGTGTCTGGAGACGTATGGCGGGCATGAGGGTCATCTTGCGGATGGCGTCCATCAGCGGGAGGGCATGTTCCTGGCGAACGTAGCGGGAAAGGACCCGGGAAAATGTACCGGAGGAGCGGGGGTGGCCGGTGTTGTTTTTGATATCGAAGCCATCGGAGGCGATGAGGGTGAGCGGGCTGAGGATGGCGAGGCGGACGCGCTCTTCGGTGTTGGAATGGATGATGACGTTGCCGCCGATCTTGCGGTATTTGAGGAACGTCTCGCGAGTGAGCCGTTCGCCGGTGGCGGTCCACTGGACCCTTTGGTAGTCTTCGGGGGCGCGGTCCATCCATGAGTCGAAGACGGCGGATTCGATGCGCGTGGAGCCGGCGGTGTAGGGGTAGGCTTCGGTGGTGACGTCGAGTCCGCGGGAACGGGCTTCGGAGATGATCTCAAGCATCTGGGCGGTGGCGTCCTGCCCGCTCGAGTTGACGTGGACAACATGGAGGGGCGCGCCGGTGACGGCGGAGGCGGCGATGACTTCGCTGAGGCCGCGGATACGGTCGGTGGAGGCAAGGGCGGCGCTCGAGGCGCCGCGGATGTGGACGTGGACGGAGGCGTGGTACTTGGCGGCGAGCCGGAACATCTCGAGGATTTCCCAGTAGGTGGCGGCGTCCGTGTATGCGGCTCCAATTCCCATGGCGGGGGCTCCGCGGCGGAGACCTTCTTCGACGAGTTTCTTGATCTGTTCGATTTCAACCGCGGTGGCGGCGCGGTGGGCGGCGGGCCCGGCGGGGAGGAAAGAGCCGGGGTCGTGCATGACGGCCATGCGGACCGGCGCATGGCCGATGGAGGCTCCATAGTTGAGGATGGATTTTCCGGCGCGGGCGGCGTACCAGGCGTCGATGTCCGCGGTACCGACCTCGAGTTCGAGGGCGGAGGTGACTCCGTCCATGACCTGATAGCGGCCGGTTTCGGGATCCTGGCCATGCCAGTGGAGGTCGATGAAGCCCGGGCAGACGACCAGGCCTCGAGCGTCGATGGTGGCGCGGCCGGTGAGAGGGGATTGGCTGACGGCGGCGATTTTTCCGCCGTTGATTCCGATGTAGCGTGGAGCATCGAGGTTCGATTCGGGGTCAAGGACGCGGCCTCCGGCGATGACGGTGTCGAAGGTTTGCGACTGCGCGAGGAGGGCGGGCAGGAGAAGGAAGAGGATCCGCATGCGGTTAATCCTTGCGATTGGCGTTGCTGATCTGAACGAGGTCTTCGCTTCCGGAGGTGGGTTTGGGAGGAGAGAGGAGGCGGGCGGGGAGCTTGCGGAGGTAGGTGAGGCGTTCGACGAGGGGAAGGAGTTTGCGAACGGTTTCGCCGTGGAGCACGAGGCTGCCCGCGACGAGGATGGGATGGGGGATGGTGACGCAGCAGCGGGCACAGATGTCGATTTCGTGGGCGCGGCCAGTGGTGTGGAGCTTGCGCATGCGCTGCATTTCCGGGCCGTTGAAGATGGAAGGCAGATCCTGGGCGGCGATGTTCCCCACCGGCTTGCCATCGAGCATGTAGCTTTGGCAGCAGGGGTAGACGTCGCCGTTGTGCTTGACATACATGGGACCGCGCCATAGGTAGTGGCAGGGGTGCCGCCAATCGGAGGAGTCGTGGCCGGCGGTGGGGCGCATGAGGTTGGTTTCGTCTTCCTTGATGCGGACCTGGTCCACGCCGGGGACAGCGCTCCAGAAGCGGACGAAGTCCTCGACTTCGGAGGCATTGCGCTCCATGCGCACCATCTGGGCGACGATCTGGATGGGGACGCGGCGTTCGTGCTTGAGTCTGGCGAAGCGGACGAAGTTGTCGCGGACTTTCTCAAAGCGCGCGCCTTTGCGGTAGAACTCGTAGCTTTCCTTGGTGGCTCCATCGAAGCTCATGGTGACGTGCTTCAGCGGGGTGGAAAGGAGACGGAGGGCGGCGTTTTCGTCGAGGAGGGTGCCGTTGGTGGAGAGGAGGGTGGAGATGCCGTGCGTTTCGCAGTAGTGGATGCGGTCAAAGATCTGAGGATCGAGGAGTGGTTCGCCGAGCCCGATGAGCATCATGTGCTCGGCCGTGTGCCCGGATTCCCGGACGAGCCGCTCGAAGATCTCGCCGGACATGTCCTCTTTAGGCTGCTTGTGGGTTTCGCGGGGACACATGGGACAGTAGAGATTACACTTGGCTGTGGTCTCGACGATGTATTCCACCGGCAGCGCGCGCACATTGGAGCGCCGGGTGAGGTAGGCCCACAGCAGTTTGGCTCGGTTCCAGGCCCGCATGGCGAAACATATATTGTAGCGGGCAGGGAGAGGAAGGAATCTTGAATAGAGTGGATAAGCGTGTGCAGCAGTTGAATGAGCGTCCGTTCCGGAAGGAGGGGAAGTACGTCCTGTACTGGGCGCAGGTGAACCGGCGAGTGGAATCGAATCACGGGCTGCTCTATGCGGCGGAGCTGGCGAACGAACGCGGGATTCCGGTTTTGTTTTATGAAGGGTTGACGTGCAGCTATCCGTATGCGAATGACCGGATGCACACGTTTGTGCTGGAGGGTGTGCCGGAGACGGCGCGGCGGGCGGCGCGGCTGGGGATTGGATACTGCTTCCATTTGCGGAGAAGGCAGGCGGATCCGGACGACGCGGTGTACCGGCTGGCGCGCGAGGCGGCGGCGGTGGTGACGGACGACTATCCGGTGTTTCTCGCACGGCGGCATAACGCGTCGGTTCCGGAGAAGGTGGACATTCCGTACTTTGCTGTGGACTCGAGCTGTATTGTGCCGATGGCGGAGATGACGAAGCGGGAGTGGGCGGCGTATACGATCCGGCCGAAGATCGGGAGGCTGATGTCGAAGTGGCGCCGGGCGGCTCCGGAGGTGAAGGTGAAGCGCGCCTTTGAAGGCGGGTTGCCTGAGCTTCACACGGTGGTGACGGAGGAGAACGTTGGTGAACTGGTGAGCGGGTGCGAGATTGACCACAGCGTGAGGCCGTCGTTGAGCTATCGGGGCGGGCGAGCGGCGGCGGGGCGGCGCCTGCGCGTGTTTGTCGAGGAGAATTTGCGGTTGTACGCGCGGGAGAAGAACGAGCCCGCGGCGCATGCGACGAGCAACCTCAGCCCGTATCTGCATTTCGGGCACATCAGTTCGCTCGAGGTGGCGCTGGCGGTGCGGGAGTACGCCAAGGAGCACCAGTTGATCGCCGAGGAGTTTCTGGAAGAGCTGATTGTCAGAAGGGAACTCGCGTTCAACTATGCGCGCTTCAGCGAGGATCCATCTTCGTTTGAAAATCTTCCCGAGTGGGCGCGGAAGACGCTGTCGAAGCACGCGATGGACAACCGGGAGCCGTGCTATGGGCGGGAGGAGTTCGAGCGAGCCCAGACGCACGATTCGTTGTGGAACGCGGCGCAGAAGGAGTTATTGCTGCGGGGCAAGATCCACGGGTATTACCGGATGTACTGGGGCAAGAAGATTATCGAATGGTCGCGGACGCATCAGGATGCGCTCGAGACAATGATCTACCTACACGACCGGTACGCGCTGGACGGGCGGGATCCGAACACGTACGCGAATATTCTATGGTGTTTCGGGCTGCATGACCGGCCGTGGGGAGAGCGGGAGGTGCTGGGGACTGTGCGTTATCTGTCGCTCGATGGGATGAAGCGCAAGACGGACGTGGAGGCATACCTTCGGGAGATCCAGCAGATGGAGAGCACCGGTGTGGATCCGTTTCGCATACAATGAGGGCGCAATCGATGCGGGTAATACTGACGGGAGCGAGCGGATTTCTGGGACGGGCCGTGGGGAAGCGGCTGGCGGAGGCCGGACATGAACTGCTGGTGTTAGGGCGCCGCGCTCCGTCGTGGCTGAGGGTTGGGGACGGATTTCACAGGTGGGATGCGATGGACGATGCCGCGCCTGTGGAGGCATTGGAGGGGACGGACGCAGTGGTCCACCTGGCGGGAGAGCCGGTGGCGCAGCGGTGGACACAAGCGGCGAAGCAGCGGATTCAGGGGAGCCGCGTCGAGGGGACCCGGGCGCTGGTGGAGGCGATTTCGCGGTTGAAGGCGCGGCCGAAGGTTCTGGTATCGGCATCGGCCATTGGTTATTACGGGGACCGGGGAGATGAGGTTCTGACGGAGGACTCGAGCCGCGGGGATGGGTTCCTGGCGGAGGTTTGCGCCGCGTGGGAACGGGAGGCTTCGAAGGCTGAGGAACTGGGGTTGCGAGTGAGCCGGGTGCGATTCGGGGTTGTGTTGGGAAGGGATGGCGGGGCGCTGGCGAAGATGCTGCCGCCGTTCCGGGCCGGGCTGGGAGGGCCAATCGGAAGAGGACGGCAGTGGATGAGCTGGATTCACATGGCGGACGCGGTGGGGATGTTGCAGTTCATCCTGGAAACACCGGAAGCAAAAGGGGCGTGGAACGCGACGGCTCCAATGCCGGTACGGAACGCGGAGTTCAGCCGCGCGTTGGGCGGCGTGCTGCGGCGTCCGGCGGTGTTTCCGGCGCCTCCATTCGTGTTGGGACTGGTGTTTGGGGAGATGTCCACGATGCTGACCGGGAGCCAGCGCGTGAAGCCGGAGGCGGCGCTCAAGGCCGGCTACCGGTTCGAGTATGCGGAACTCGAGGCGGCGTTGAAGGACCTGCTCACAACACGTTGATGGACCCGCGGCATTTGGGAGAGCCGCAACTGCAGACGTCGCGCAGGGGACTGCGATTGAATTTGTAGTCGACGGTAAGCTCTTCGCCCGGTTCGATGACGCGGCGGCTCATGTAGAGGATGTGGCCTTTGTGAATCCAGGCGCGCAGATTCGGATCGCAGGAGTGATTGATGTATTCGGCTCCGCTGCCGCCCACCGAGCCATCGATGGTCCAATAATCGTCCAGGGTGAAGAGATAGTGCATGGGGCGCGCATAGCGCTTCCTGGTTTCGGCGCGGCTGATGCGCTCTCCGGTGTACTCGATGACTTTGCGGCCTCGAGGGATGGGCTCTTCGGCGAAGACGCCGTAGCGGTGGATGGGAGAAGGAGCGACGCGGAGCCGGAAGCAGACATGTTGCGGATCGAGACGCGGAAGTTGGGGATCGAAGCGGCCGACGTGGTAGGAGACGACGGTCCAGGTGGTATCGCGCGTTCGTGCCAATGGACTAGAGTACCGTAGTATGCCGCGCATTCGTAATGCCACTAATGCCGATATTCCAGCGATCACGAGGATCTATGCGCACTATGTGAGCCACAGCGTAGCGACGTTCGAATTGACGCCGCCATCGGAGGAGGAGATGCGCCCGCGGATGGAGGCGTTGCGGGTGAAGGGATATCCCTTCCTTGTGTGCGAAGCGAAAGCGGGGCTGGCCGGGTACGCTTACGCATCGGCGTACCACCCGCGGCTGGCGTACCGGTTCACGGTGGAGGATTCGATTTACCTGGAGCCGGGACACACCGGAAAGGGCTATGGAACGCTGTTGCTGGAGGCGTTGATCGGAGAGTGTAAGGGGCGCGAGTTCCGCAGATGGTGGCGATTGTGGAAGGAGCGGGGAACACGGCATCGATCCGGTTGCATGAGAAACTGGGGTTCCGAATAGCGGGTGTGCTGAAGGAAGTGGGATACAAGTTCGAAAGGGCGGAGGATACGGTGATTCTGCAACGGGCTATCTCAGGGGGCTACCGAGGTTGAGAGGCGAGTGCAAATGACGTTGGCGGCCGGGATGTGCTAATACGGAGGAGTTGCGGGTCCTCGAAAAAATAGGCCGTGTGGCTGGGCGCCGATCCCTGATGCTGGCCGGGTTGCTTGTCTTCGCCTCTCTAACGGTTCTGATCTGGGCCGCCCTGCACCGGCGGCATTCGACTGTGTTGCGGGTAGGGTATTCGGACTACCCTCCATACATGCAGGTGCTGGCGCCTGGGAAGGCGTCCGGGTTTGCGGTGGAGATCTTTTCCGCGGCGGCGCGGCGGCGGCACATTCCCATCAAATGGATCGCGGTCGATTGGCCGGTAGACCGCGCGCTGGCAACCGGCGCGGTCGACATGTTCCCGTTTCTGGCCATCAGTGACGAGCGGCGGGGGAAGTTCGCAATGAGTCCGAGTTGGTGGGAGAGCAATCTCGGACTGGTGGCTCTGAAAAGCCGGGCACTGCCGATGGAAGGCGGGGAGGGGCTGCGGATTGCGGCCCGTGTTCCGTCACGGGAGGCAGCGGTGGCGCGGCAGGGATTCCCTGGCGCTTCGATTGTTGGAGTTTCGGATCACGAATCCGTAGTCACGGCGGTTTGCAGCGGGGAAGCGGATGCGGGAGTGGCGACGCACTCGTTGCTGTCGGAGTTATTGTCGGCAGGAGTGGCGCCATGCCGCGGGAATGCGCTGAAGGTGCAATGGTATCCGCAGTTGACTGTGCAGTACGCAGTGGCGGCGCGGCGGGAGTTTTCGAGCGAGGTGGAAGCGCTGCAAAAGGAGATCGTCAGGCAAGCCATCGACGGCTCGATGAGAGCCGCGGCGCTGCGTTACGGATTGCACCCCACAAACCAGATGAGCCTGTTCCGGGACCTGGTGAGCATCCGGGACTACAACGTCATTCTAGGCGTGACGGTGCTGGTGTTGAGCGTGATTCTGGCGACAATCTTCTGGCAGAACCGGCGGGTGAGGCAGGCGCGTCTGGCGGCGGAGCGGGCGCGGCGGCAGGCGGAGCAGGCGCTGGCGGCGAGGACGCAGTTCATTGCCAATGTCAGCCACGAAATCCGGACGCCGCTGAACGGGATACTGGGGATGACGGAACTGCTGCTGGCGAGTCCGCTCGACGAGGCGCAGCGGGAATATACGGAAGCGGTGAACATCTCGGGGCAGGCGCTGCTGGGGATGATCAACCAACTCCTGGACTTTTCGAAGATTGATGCGGGGAAGATGGACCTGGAGCGCACGGAATTCTCCCCCTTGCATGTGGTGGAAGAGATCGCGACGCTATTTTCGGCCAAAGCGGCGGAGAAGAACCTCGAGATCGTGAGCGTGGCGCATCCGATGATGCCGCGGACTGTGGTAGGGGATGCGGGACGATTGCGGCAGGTTTTATCGAACCTGACGTCGAACGCGATCAAGTTTACTGAGTCGGGGTCCGTGCTGATTGAGGCGTCGCTGATAGAGCGAAGCGCATCGATGACGACGCTGCGGTTTGTGGTGGAAGATACGGGAATCGGCATACCGGCAGCGTTCCATGAGAAGCTCTTTGAGCCGTTCTCGCAGTTGGATACGTCCTCGACGCGGCGATTCGGCGGGACGGGGCTGGGGTTATCCATTTGCCGGGAACTGGTGCACCTGATGGGCGGCTCGATCGGGTTCGATGGGGAGCGTAAGCAGGGGGCGTCGTTCTGGATTACGATACCGTTTAGCCTGTCGCGGGCGTCGACGGACACGATGATGCGGCTGGCGAAGGGCGGGCTGCGGATTCTGTGTGTGGATCCGAACCCGCATGTGCGGCGTGCGTTGAGGATTCAACTGGAGACGTGGGGGGCGTCCGTATTAGAAGCGTCCAGCCTGGCGGAGGCGGAAGGCGTGGCGGAAAAGACGTTTCATTTGGCGTTTCTTGGAGGGGACCAGCCGCTCAAGAAGTTTCGTGAGCGCTTCGAGGGGTGCATTCCCATCGTGCTGGTATCACCAAGAGCAGGGAGCGGAATCGCGGCGCGATCTGAGGAAGGCGCGCACTTTCTCCATAAACCCGTCCGGCAACTGCCGCTGTGGAATTGTATTTTGCAGGCGATCGGCAATCTTCCGGCGGGGACTGAGCCGCAGGGCGCGGGTTATCCGGCAAATGGGGCGCGGGTCCTGGTGGTGGAGGACAATACGCTAAACCAGAAAGTGATTGTGCATTTCCTTCACCGGTTGGGCTGTGAAGCGACGGTGGTATGCAACGGTCAGGAAGCGGTGGAGATTGCCGCGCGCAAGGCATTCGATTTAATCCTGATGGACTACCAGATGCCGGTGTTGGACGGGGTTGCGGCGACGCGGCAGATCCGGTCGCGGGAGAAGCCGGAGAGGCGCACGCCGATTATTGCATTGACGGCTGCGTCGCTGCCGCAGGACCGGGAACTGTGTGAGGAAGCGGGGATGGACGGATTTCTTAGCAAGCCGGTGGCCTTTGACAGCCTGCGGGCGGTGATCGAGACTCTGCCGGCGGCTTCGACGAATCCGACGTGAGTGCCGGGGGACCCAAAGATGGGAGCGGCGGAGCGGATATTCATTGGCGCGGACGGGAAAGCGCGCTGTTCGTGGTGCAAGGCGTCGGCGGAGTACATCCGCTATCACGATACGGAGTGGGGATTTCCGGTGATGGAGGACCGCCGGCTGTTTGAGAAGATATCGCTCGAAGGGTTTCAGGCAGGGCTGAGCTGGTTGACGATACTGAACAAGCGGGAGGCGTTCCGGGAGGTATTCGCGGGATTCGACTACCACGTGGTGGCGCGCTTCGGGTCACGGGAAGTGGAAAGGCTGTTGAGTGACGCACGGATCGTGCGGCATAGGGGGAAGATTGAAACGACGATCGGGAATGCGCGTCTGGCTTGCGAGCTGGAATCGGAGTTCGGTTCGTTGCGGGCCTATTTTTGGGGGTTTCAGCCGCGGGAAGCGAACGTGTTGTCAAAGGACTTGAAGCGGCGGGGGTGGAGGTTCGTGGGTCCGGCGACGGTGCATGCATTCATGCAGGCGATGGGCCTGGTGAACGATCACGCGGAGGGGTGCTTTGTGAGGGCGGAGGTGGAGGAAGCGCGGCGCGCCCTGGAGGAGTCGCCGCGCTAAACAGGTCAGACGACGGCGACGGGATTGGACAACTCGCCGATGCCCTCGATGGAGACGGAGCAGATATCGCCGGGCTGCAAGGCGGCGTCTTCCTTGACAATGATCCCGGTGCCCGTACACAGCACGGAGCCGGAGGGGACGGGATTGGCGCGGTAGAGGTATTCGATGAGGGTCTCGAGTTTGCGATGGAGTTGCGAGGTGTTTGCGGTTCCGTCGAAGATGAGCGCGTCGCCTCGTTTGATGGTGCAGCGCACCTGCTTTCTGTAAGGATCGCCGAATTCATCGGGGGTCACGATGTAGGGTCCCAGCGCGCAGCAGGCGGTGTAGACCTTGGATTGGGGGAGATAGAGCGGGTTCTCGCGTTCGATGTCCCAGGCGGAGACGTCGTTGGCGGCGGTGAAGCCGAGGATGGC
>JADLBD010000019.1 GCA_020847975.1 Bryobacterales bacterium
CCCCAAGTACTTAGCGGAGTGTGCCAGTGAAAGTCTACGAAAGCAATGATATCCGGAACGTCGCTCTTGTCGGCCACGGGAACTGCGGCAAGACGACGCTCGCCGCGGGAATGCTCTATGCGGCCGGAGCCACCAACCGGCTGACCCGTGTGGATGAAGGGAACACCGTCACCGATTTTGACGATGAGGAGATCAGCCGCAAGATTACAATCTCCACCGCCGTAGCCGCAATCGAATGGAAGAAGGTAAAGTACAACCTCCTGGACACGCCCGGCTTCAACATCTTCATTAATGACACCAAGGGGGCAGTGGTAGCGGCGGATGCCGCGCTGGTTTTGGTAGACGGGGTTGCCGGCGTGGAAGTGCAGACCGAAAAGGTCTGGGGGTTTGCCGATGATTTCAAACTCCCCCGTGCCATGGTCATCAACAAACTCGGCCGGGAGCGCTCCAGCTTTGAACGCGCCTTGGAAAGCATTCACACCAGCATGGGCCGGTCCGCCGTCCCCGTCCACCTCCCCATCGGAGCCGAGAAGGACTTCCGCGGCGTGGTCGACCTGGTCCGCATGAAGGCATACACCTACACACCCGATGGCGACGGCAAAGGCGTCGAATCGGAGATACCGGCAAACCTCGCCGATGCAGCCCAGAAGGCGCATGAAGTCCTGGTCGAAATGGTGGCGGAAGGCAATGACGAATTGCTCGAGGAGTTCTTCGAAGCCGGAACCATCGGCGAAGATCATTTGTTGAGCGGACTTAGGGCCGGTATCCTCGAGCGGCGCATTGTCCCCGTGCTGTGCGCCTCAGGGCTTCACAACATCGGTACCGACTTGATTCTGAACTTCATCGGCGAGTTCTTCCCCTCCACAGCCGAGCGCGGCAGGATGGCCGCCACGGAAAACGGGAAGGATGTCGAACGCGCCGTGAGCGATTCCGAACCTCTGGCCCTGTTCGTCTTCAAGACGGTCGCCGACATCTTTGCCGGCCGCGTTTCGTACTTCAAGGTGATGTCCGGAGTGGTCAAGAATGACCATAACGTGGTCAACACCCGGACGGGGAGCGCGGAAAGGCTCGCCCACCTCAGCGTTCTCCGTGGAAAAACCCTGGAGGCTGTGACGGAATTGCATGCCGGCGATATCGGCGCCGTAGCCAAGCTGAAGGATACCCTGACCGCGGACACGCTCTGCGAGAAGGGTGTGAACATTGCCTATCCCGCCGTGCAGATTCCGGAACCGTCCATTGCCTACGCCATGACAGCAAAGACGCGCCAGGACGAAGACCGCATGGGCAACGCCATTCAGCGGATCCTCGAGGAGGATGCGGCTTTGCGCTTCTACCGCGATCCGCAAACCAAGGAGTTTCTGGTGGCCGGGACCGGACAGCAGCACGTCGAGGTGGTCGTCAACAAGCTGAAAAAACGCTACGGCGTGGACGTGACGCTGCACAGCCCGAAGATTCCCTACCGGGAAACCATCCGTGGCTTTGCCGATGTCCAGGGCCGCCATAAGAAGCAGACCGGCGGCCACGGGCAGTTCGGCGACTGCAAAGTCAAGGTGGAACCTCTGCCGCGCGGAGAGAAATTCGAATTCGTCAACGCCATCTTCGGCGGCGCCATTCCCAAGACCTTCATCCCCGCCATCGAGAAGGGCATCCTGGAGGCGGCCGAGAAAGGCTACCTTGCCGGCTATCCGGTAGTGGATTTTAAGGTTACCCTCTACGACGGGTCCTACCATGATGTGGATTCCTCGGAAATGTCGTTCAAACTCGCCGGGCGCAAGGCGTTCAAGGCGGCCATGGCAGTGGCCAAACCTGCCCTGCTCGAACCCATCATGAGAGTGGAAGTGCAGGCGCCCGTCGAGTTTGCCGGCGACCTGATGGGTGACATGAACGGCCGGCGGGGCCGCATCTCGGGGATGGAGACTCGAAGCGGCACCCAAATCCTCCGCGCCATGGTTCCCATGGCGGAGATGTTGACTTACCAGAATGACTTGACCTCCATGACCCAGGGCAGAGCCTCTTTCACGATGGAGTTTGACCACTATGATTACGTCCCTGCCCTGCAAGCCGACAAGATCATCGCCGCCGCAAAAGCCGCCAAGGAAGGCGAGGAGGAGGAGGAAGAGTGAGGGTACTCTCCCTGCTCCCGTCCTACGGCGATTTGACCTGGCGGCAACTAAGGGTGTAGAGTCGTAGGTTCCGATGTAACCAAAAACAGTGTTCCTCATTCCACACATAGAGATACACGGATGAATCATAGCCAATACCCGCGTTCGGCTCTCCTGATTTCCCTCCTTGGCCTCGGCTTGGCCGGTTGCACTTCCGGCATCCGGCCGGAATCCTTCCGCAGTTCCTTCCTTCCGCCTGCTCCGAAACCTGCCGCGGAAGCGGTGGAAGAAGCCTCCGCCGGAACCACGCACGAGCCTCCCGAACCTCCTGCCCTCCATGCCAGCCTCTACGCTGCCAGAGACGTTCCCAACTACCTCAAGACCGAGCCGAAGGTGCCCCCCCGCCCCCAACTGGACCAGCGGATCCGCCGGGCCGAGGAACGATTCCAGGAAGGCAGAAAACTCTACCTCGAGGGCAACATCGTCCAGGCGCGGATTGAATTCGACAAGGCCATCGATACTCTCCTTGCCTCCCCGGATGCCGCTCCCGACCGGCATGTGATGGAGAAAAAGCTCGAGGAGATAGTGGACCGGATTCACCGTTTTGACGTGGAAGGCCTGGGGGCCGGCGATGACCAGGAATCGGCCGGATACGACAAGTCCCCCCTTCAGGACATTCTCGAACTCACTTTCCCGATCGATCCCAACCTGAAAACCAAGGTCAAGGATCAGGTGATGGCCACCACCTCCCAGATCCCGCTCGAAGAAAACGATGAGGTGTTGCGCTACATCAATTACTTCTCCTCGGAGCGCGGAAAGAAGACGCTGATCTCGGGACTCCGCCGCGCCGGACGCTACCGTGACATGATTCGCCGCATCCTCGATGAGGAAGGCGTGCCGCGCGAACTCATCTTCCTCGCCCAGGCCGAATCCGGCTTTCTCCCTCGCGCCCTGTCCGTCAAGTCCGCCACCGGAATGTGGCAGTTTATTCAGGATCGGGGCCAACAGTACGGGTTGATGCAGACTCAGTTCACCGATGACCGCCTGGACCCCGAAAAGGCTACCCGGGCGGGCGCACGCCACCTCCGGGATCTCTATCAACAGTTCGGCGACTGGTATCTGGCCATGGCCGCCTATAACTGCGGGCCTGGCTGCGTAAGCAAGGCGGTGCAGCGAACCGGATACGCCGACTTCTGGCAGTTGCGCAGCAGGAACGTCCTCCCTAAGGAAACCTGCAACTATGTGCCCCTCATCCTGGCGATGACCATCATGGCGACCAATGCCAAGGATTACGGACTGGAAGACATTGACGCCGATCCGCCCCTCCACTACGACACCGTGGAAATGGCGGCCAACACAAACTTGTCCCTGGTGGCCGATCTTCTCGACGTTCCGGTTTCGGAACTGCGCGATCTGAACCCATCCCTCCTGAAGCCGGTCGCTCCCGCCAGGTATTCGCTCCGCATCCCCAAGGGTTCTACCCAAGTGCTGATGTCGGGGCTGAACGCCGTTCCCCCGGATAAGCGGACCACCTGGCGCTTGCACCGGGTCGTCGAGGGAGAGACGTTGAACTCCATCGCCGGCCGGTACCGTACGGCTCCTACGAACATCGCGTCCGTCAACCGCGCCTCCATGGATGACTTGCGCGCGGGTGATATCGTGGTGATCCCGGCCGCCTATGTGCAGCCGGCGCGGGTGAAGGCGAAAGCGCCGCACACGTCGCGGGCGCGCTATGCGAAGCCGAGGACGCCGGTTCACCGGGTGAAGGCCACGCCGGCGCCCCACCGCCGCGCGCCTCAGCGGCGAGCTTCCGTGGCCGGCCCGCAAGTGGCCGAAAAGATCGATCGCGCCAAAACATCGAATGCGCGTTGAGTGTTGGACGCGCTCAGGAAATTTCGCTGGTCAGGCAGCGCTTTTCCTCTTGCCTATTAGTAAAAACGTTGTATTCTAAGTGTGACCATGCCCGAACAGAATGCTCTGGAAATGTTTGTCGAAGCTGCGCCTCTCGATGACGAGATGGACGACTTCGATTACGACACAGAGCATGTTGAGCTCATTTCGGTAATCAAGGAATACAGTTACGGAGAGGACGACGAGGAACTGATGGAAGAGGAAATCACAAGCGTAACGGTTACGGAAACTACTGCCTCCGCGGCGCCCGCGGAGCCTGCCCCGGCCAGCGTGGAAGTTCCCGCGGAAACTCCGGCCCCTGAAGC
This sequence comes from Bryobacterales bacterium, assembly GCA_020847975.1. Taxonomy (GTDB): domain Bacteria; phylum Acidobacteriota; class Terriglobia; order Bryobacterales; family Bryobacteraceae; genus CADEFT01. The sequence goes on from JADLBD010000019.1 coordinate 4,319, forward strand.
CGCTCCACCCGTAAAAGCGGCGAAGAAGGCCGGCAAGAAGTCCGCCAAACCAACAAAGAAGGCAGTGAAACCAGTAGTGAAACCAGCAGCTAAGAAAGCACCAGCCAAGAAGGCTCCCGCCAAGAAGGCTCCGGCCAGGAAGGCTTCCGCAAAAGCGGTAGTGAAGAAGGTGGCGAAGAAAGCCGCGAAGGCGCCGGCCAAAAAGGCAGCCAAGAAGGCGGCCAAAGCGCCTGCCAGGAAGGCCGTGAAGAAGGCGGTCAAGAAGGCCGCAAAGAAGGCGGCGAAGAAGAAATAACGGGCCTGATTCTCCCAAGCAGTACGGTTATCATGAAGCGCGCCGCTCGCTGAGGGCGCGCTTCGTCCTTCCGGGACCCCTTGGAAGCTGCTACGCGCCCCCCCTCAGCCGTTTCTCCCTCAAGTCCGGTCAGCTTTTGCGTACTGCCTGCCGGCAGCGGTCAAACAACTGGAGCAGCGCTTCGGCATACTCCTCGGCTCCCGTCTTCGCGGCCTTCCCCGTGAACCCGGCGGATGCCCCCGATGGCTTGCCGTAGCCTGTTGTGAGAGCAATGAATTTCATCATCTCGAGAGCGACTTCGTCGGTATTCCGTCTGCTCTCCGCGCCCTCCTTCGATTCCTGATTACTTTGAGTGGTTTCTTCAGCCATAGAGATTAGTGTATCCTTTCGCTTCCCCCTGATGCCTCTCGAAGCCACCACCTGGATTCGCAAAATGCGCGGCGGCGCTCAGGC
>JADLBD010000020.1 GCA_020847975.1 Bryobacterales bacterium
GACGGGCATGTCCGCTCCAAGGCGGGATTGCTGATGGTGCGGGCGCATCGGAATGCCGATTGGCTTCAGCAGCAAATGATGACGGCCGATCCGCGGACGCTGGCGAACCTCATTGAAGGGCTGCTCGCAACGGCTCCCACTGAGAAAGAGGTTTATCTTCTCTGGACATACACATATCACGCAAACCATAGGGTGGCTTCCACCGCCCTGCTCGTCCTGTACAGAAACGGCCAACAGCAGGCGAAGGAGCGGCTGCTGGCCATGGGTAACCACCCCGCGGAACAGTTCCGGACGGCGGCTGCATGGGCGATGGGGCAGACGGGCGATCTCTGCTTTCTCGAGACGCTGCAACACATGGCGCGCAATGACACCGGCAATGCGAAGCGGATGGGGCTGAAGGCATCGGTGCATCTGCGGAAGGCGGCGGCACGAGCAACATCCGGGCTCGAATCCGCGCCCGAGCCGGAGACCTTGGAACCGGCGAACTCTGAAGCTGTCGCGGAGGCCGCGGAGGGGGAAGCGGTAGCAGTGAAAAATTGATGAAATGGTACACTTTTAACAGAATGCCTAAAGTTACGTTCCTGCCGGCAAACGTCACCTTCGAGTTCGAATCCGGGGATCTTCCCTATTCCGATCACGGTCAGCGGGAATCCGTTCTGGACGTTGCCCTGAACAACAATTTCCACCTCGAACATGCCTGTGGAGGAGTCTGTGCCTGTACCACCTGCCACGTGGTGGTCAAGAGCGGGGACGAGAACCTCTCGTCCATGGACGATGACGAAGCAGACAGGTTGGACATGGCGGCCGACCTGACGCTGCACAGCAGGTTGGGATGCCAGGCCGTGGTGAAGGGCGACGTAGTAGTGGAAATTCCCGCGTGGAACAGGAACTACGTCAGCGAGGACGGCGGCTCCATCCTTGGCGACGCCATCCCGAAACCAAAGAAATAACGGCTCTTAGCGTTGACAGCCGACCCGTCTCCACGTCAACGTCGCATAGCCGCTACGTCGGCTGGCGCTGTTCGCGCGTCGAGCGGTCATATTCCGGCGGACCGTCTTGCTCGTAAGGGACTCCAATTGGGTAAAACGTATGAACCAGACCTTCAAATTCCCAATTTCTGTCCGCTTTCTGCTTGATCTCGCCTGCCAGCACTCGCACGCCCGCGTAGGTCGCCAACTTCGTAAGCCAACCCGCGCTGCCGGCAGCGCTCGCGTTGGGTTGCCCGGCAACGAAGCAACTGTGCAACTCAATCCGGCCCCCCTTCAGAAACAGCCCGTTGAGGGCCTTGAATCTGTCGACCGTAATGTCGAATAAACAGACACCCGGTCCCAGTTTGAGCACCCCCGGGCGCCCATGACCGCAGATCCGCAGGATCTTCATGCCATCCGGCTTGGACATCTGAACGATCTCCTGCACTACTTCGTCCATCATCGTCTTATACTCAACGATATACACGGCCGGATTGGATTCTCCCGGCTTGGTGATAGGCTTCGGGTTGTAATATTCCGGGCAGTTCGCCGGCGTCGAGCAAGTCTTGAACATATCCGCCACATCACGAGATAGGACATAAACGAAACGTGCCATGTGCAGTCCCTCCTGGTTTTGAGTTTCCTCACTAGGAGAACCGGAAACGGCTGCTAAAAAATACAACCGAAGTTGGTGATCGATGGTGGGATTCAGTTTCCGGCCGGCATCTGCCTCCAGTGGGCGGCCTGCTCGGGCTTGCCCCAACGGGTATAGAGATCGACCAACCAGTGCCGCGTCAACTCCAGGATGCGGCGGTCCTCGGCAGGGATTCCGTTGCGCCGTTCGACGATCCGTTCGCGGCCGGCAACCAGAAAACGCTCGGCTTCGGCATATCGCCCCTCGCCGGTCAACGACACGCCCAGCATACTCTGGCCGTAGTAATGACGCCAGTTCCCGGTCCCGGCGGCATCGAGCATCTTCTGCGCCTCTCTCAGCAGCGCTTCGGCCTCGGCATAGCGACGTTGCTCCAGGATTGACTCGGCGAGATTGATCAAAGAAATGCGAGTAGCGGAGTGCTCGGGGCCGAGCACACGGCGACGGGCTTGGTGGACCTGACGGATCACCGCCTCGGCCCGCGTCCATTCGTGCCGGTAGCGGTAGAAATCTCCTAGGGTTGCCAGGCTCGAAAGACTTTCCGGATGATCCTGCCCCAGCAGGCGGCGCCTGCCATCGAGAGCCCGCCGGATGAGGGGCTCGGCACGGTCAAACTTGCCGGCCACGGTGTAGGCGAGTGCGAGGTTGTTCATGGTCGCCAGCGTATCGCGGTGCTGCTCCCCCAACAGGCGCTTCCGGACCTCGAGCACTTCGGCGAGCAGATCGCTAGCCTGCTCATACTTGCCCACAAACCGGAAGGTCGCTCCGAGATTGTTCATCGTCAGCAGCGTCTGGGGATGTTCCGGACCCAAAACCCGCTTCATGAGCGGCAGCGCTTCCTCGTACAGTTGCTGCGCCTGCGAGTCCTTGTCATTGTTAGAATACTCGAGCGCCAGATTGTTCATGGCGACCAGCGTGGAAGGATGTTCCGTCCCTAGAATCCGGCGTTCGCGCGCCAGCACGTCCACCAGAAGCGCCTCGGCCCGGCGATGGTCACCTCTTCCGTGAGCTGCGATCTCAGCAATGTCGTTCAGCGCGTCCAACGTTTCCGCATCGTCCTTCCGGCCGGAGCGGCGCTGGGTTTCGACTACCTGCTGGAGCAATCGCTCGGCGTCGTCATACTTCGCCTCCATGAAATACGTTCCGGCCAGCTCCCGCATGCTGGAGAGCGTGCCAGGGTCACTCTGACCCAATACCCTCCGGCGCAATTCGACCGCGCGTTCCTGCTGTTCACGCGCCTGCGGATAGAGGGACAGTTCGAAATAGGTCTTACCGATCGTGTCCCGGATGGAAGCTTCCACCTCGGGCTGCGACCCGAAACGTCCCGCGATTCGCACCGCGGCCCGCTCGAGAGCGGTGCGGACCTTCAAGTCCGGATCGGGCTTGGTGGCGGGAGTCGCCTGGCCTTCCGCACTCGCCTGTGCCAACAGGTCATGTTGCAGGAACTCGCTCACCGCCCGCGCGACCGCGGCCTGTGTATCGGCCCGCTGCCGTTCGCGATTCGCACGAATTGCCTCGCGAGTGCTGGCGAGGATTCCGCCGATCAGCGCCAGAAATACAACAGCGGCAGCGCTGACCAGGAGGCGGTGTCGCGCGGCAAACTTGCGCGCTCGATAAGCCGCGCTCGGCGGCCGGGCGGCAATCGGACGATTCTCCAGGAAGCACCTCAGGTCCGCAGCGAACTCGGCGGCGGACGCATAGCGGCGGGCTTTGTCTTTCTCCAGAGCCTTTGCCGTTATCGTTTCGAGGTCGCCCCGAAACTCGTTGTCGAAGCGACCGAGCGGGAGCGGGTCCTCCTCGCGAATTCTCCGCAGGGACTCCAAACTATCAGCGGCGGGGCCGATGGGAAGGTGACCCGTCATGAGTTCATAAAGCACCACCCCGAGCGCGTAAACATCGCTGCGCGCATCGAGTCCTGCCGGATTCACAACCTGCTCGGGACTCATGTACGCCAGCGTTCCAACCAATTCCCCCGCTGTGGTCAACAGACTGTGGGGAGAAGGGGTGTCGAGGATGCGCGCCACCCCGAAGTCCAGGATCTTGGGTTGGCCGCTCTCGTCGACCAGAATGTTGGCGGGCTTGAGATCACGGTGCACGATGCCGCGTTGGTGCGCGTGATGCGCCGCGTCGCACACTCTCACCATCAGTTCCAGCTTGTCGCGATGGTTCAGGCGATGCGTGAGCGCGTGCTCGGTCAGCGAGCGGCCCTGAATGTACTCCATCGCGAAGTAGGGCTGCCGTCCGAAGGCCGTCTCCACCGCACCGGCTTCGTAGATTTGGGCGATACCGGGGTGCTGCAGGCGCCCCAGCGCTTCCGATTCCTGATCGAACCGGCGCAGCAACGCCGGAACCGGAATTCCGGACCGGATGACCTTCAATGCGACAGTGCGGCGCGGGTGGTCCTGCTCGGCTTTGTACACCGTGCCCATTCCACCCTCTCCCAGCTGAGAGATAATTCGATAACGGCCGATGACTTTCGGTTGGCCCCGGTTTCCAAGCGTCGCCGCCGCGGAGGCGACGCGCTCCAAGGCTCCATCCCGGGAAACCTCCTGCTCCAGCAACGATTCCACTTCGCGGCGGAGTTCTGCATCTCCCTGGCAAGCTTCTTCCAGAAACGCCCCACGCCGGCTCGAGTCGAACTCTTGGGCGGCCTCGTATATCTCCGCGACTCGCGCCCAACGCTCAGCCGACATATGCCCCTGCTGTGTGGAATTCTAACAGACCCGGGCTATAATTGGGCAGTGCCATGTCCTCTGCCGAGTCCGGCCGAGTTACGACTTTACTGAAGGCGTGGGCGAACGGTAGCGAGGCGGCCCGGGAAGAACTGATCCCGCTCGTTTATGAGGAACTGCGCCGGCTTGCGCGGCGTCACCGCCGCAAAGTCAGCGCCGGAGAAACTTTCAAGACCACCGCTCTCGTCCACGAGGCGTATGTCCGCCTGGTCGGGATTGAAGGCATCGAGTGGCAGGATCGCGTGCACTTTTTCGCGGTGTCGGCTCAGTTGATGCGGCGCATCCTGGTGGATGCAGTCAGGGCGCGGCGGGCCGCCAAGCGCGGCGGCGGCACTCGAATCATTGGGACCGGCATCCTCGAACTCGACGCGATTCCGGCCCCGGATTCCGGGCAAGGCGGCGAAGTGCTCGCTCTGGACGAGGCGCTCGCCACGCTTGCGGAACTGGATCCCCGGCGGGCACGGATCGTCGAGTTGCGCGTTTTCGGCGGGCTGACGGTGGAGGAGACGGCGAGCGCGACCCATCATTCGCCGCAGACCGTCATGCGCGACTGGAAAATCGCGAAGGCCTGGCTGCTGCGCGAACTCGGGCGTCGCGGGTCAGACTAACGTCCAAAGACGATGGGGAGCAACTGCTCCATACGATCCAGCAGGTAATCCGGCGGATCCGTGGCAAGTCCTTCCGGTTGAAAACCGTAAGTCATGCCGGCGGCGCGAATGCCGGCGTTGCGCGCGGTGCGCACGTCCACGGCGCTATCGCCGACCAGCACGGCCCGATCAGGCTGTGCGCGCGATTCGTCCAGCAGGCGCAGCACTCCGACCGGATCGGGTTTTTTCTGCTCGAAGCTGTTGCCGCCATAGACGCGGAAGAAGTGGCTGCCCAGCCCCAGGCCATCGATGATCGTTTCGGTAGGCCCAATCGGCTTATTGGTCAGCACGGCCATGGGGATTCCGCCCTCGCGGATTGCTTCGAGCGCTTCGCGAACTCCGGGATACAGGTCTGTGTGGTCGAGCAAATGCCCGCGATAGTATTCGAGAAAGAACTCGAGTCCTTGCGCGGCCAGGGAATCGCTCGCCTCCGGTGCTAACGCTCTCCTCACGAGAACCGGCGCGCCGTTGCCGACATAGGTGAAGATGAGTTCGTCGGACAGTTCGGGGAAGCCCAGATGCCGGCGCATCGCGTTCACGGAACGGGCCAGATCCAGCTTGGAATCGATGAGGGTCCCATCGAGGTCAAAGATCACTAATTCCATTTCCTGGTTCCAACCGCCTCCGCCCACAGTTTGCGAATCTTGTCGTAGCTCGATTGGAATCCGTCCGTCAATTCGCGGGGCGCGGCTTTCGAGAAGATTCGGGCGGCATCGAGGATGTAAGGGGAGAGCGTGGAGTTGACTACGGAACGGGGAGGAGGAGTCATGGTGAACGCCATGAGCGCCATCACGATGGCGATGCAGATGAGCACTCCCCTGAGGAGCCCGAAGCAGCCGCCCAGGATACGGTCCACAAACGAGAGGCCGGCCCATTTGAACAGCACGGCCAGGAGGCGCCCGAGGAGAGCCCCGCCGAGCAGCACCAGAAGAAAGATACAGGCAAAGCCGAGAAAATTAGAGACGCTGCGCGAACTGACGTATTCCTGGAAGACCGAGCCCGCCGAACCGTAAAACCACATGCCGAGAATCACGGCGAGGACGGCTGCCGTAATGCCGATGGCCGTGCGGATGAAGCCCTTGATGAGCCCGCTCACGATAGAGGCGGCGAGCACAATTCCAAGGACGACATCCAGCCAGTTCATAGGGAGCGGCCCGTAAGGGTACGGTAGGCCTCGAGATACTTTTCACTCGTGCGCTCGACCACCTCCGGAGGAAGCGGAGGGGCAGGCGGACGCTTGTCCCAGTCCAGGGTCTCGAGATAGTCGCGGACATATTGCTTGTCGTAACTCTTTTGGGGCCCACCTGGCGAATAGGTGTCGCGCGGCCAGAAGCGGGAGGAGTCAGGGGTGAGCACCTCATCCGCCAAGACGAGGCGCCCGTCGATACGGCCGAATTCGAATTTCGTATCGGCCAGAATGATGCCGCGGGATTCGGCATAGCGGGAGGCTGTGGAATAGATCTCGAGCGTAAGATCGCGCAGGGTTTCCGCCAGCGCCGAGCCGGCGATCTTCTCGAAGCCGGTGAACGGGATGTTCTCGTCGTGCCCCGATTGCGCCTTCGTGGCGGGCGTGAAAATGGGTTGCGGGAGACGATCGCTTTCCCTGAGTCCCGGAGGAAGCGGAATGCCGCAAATCGCTCCGGTGGCGCGGTACTCCTTCCAGCCGGATCCGCTGAGGTAGCCGCGGGCCACGCACTCGGCGTCGATCATGTCCGCGCGCCGGACAAGCATGGAACGCCCTTCCAGTTGATCGCGGTGGCGGCGAAGGGGCTCGGGGTAGTCGTCGACGGAAGCCGTGAGAAAATGAGTGGGAGTCACTTCCTTGAGGAAGCCGAACCAGAAGATGGACATCTGGGTGAGCACGCGGCCTTTGTTGGGGATGCCGGAAGGCAGGATGCAGTCAAAGGCGGAGATGCGGTCCGTGGCGACGATGAGGAGCTTGTCGTCCACCGTGTAGACATCCCGCACCTTGCCGCGGGCGCGGAGGGGGAACTCCGGAATATTGGATTCAAGCAGAATGGGAACCGTCATAAGCAGATACGCACGGCGCGGCGGTCAATTTCGGCGCCGAGTTGATCGAGGACTTCGCGGGAGAGAAGCTGTTGCGCGAACTCGAAGAGATCGGACTCTTCGACGCGGATATGCGAGTGAAGCAGCGCGGTGAATTCGCGAACCGGCTGTTCGGATGGGGATTGGCGGAGCGTGTCCACCAGCGCTTCCAGGCGGCGATGTTCCAGCCACAACTGTTCCACAAGGGGAATGTCGAGGGCGGGGAACAACACCTCTTCCTCGATGGCGAAGTGATTGGCCAATTCAAGGTCGTAGCGCTCCGCGATGCGTGAGGCCAGGCGCCGGAGGTTTTCCGGGCTGCCGTCCTTGTCGAGCGATCGATTCGTGAGCACACACAGCGCGAGCCCGTTGTGATGCTGGTGGGAGAGCGGGATCAGACTCGGGTCGCGGAGCACTTCTTTCTTAGTGTACTTGGTCGGGCGAAATGCAGGGTGGAAGCGGAATTGCCCGACTGGCAGACTGTGCGCAAGTCCGCTTATGCTGGAGCCTATGCTTCTCCGATTCGCAGTTCTGATGCTCCTGTCTTGGGTCGCGGGCGCCGCCGCCCCCGCGGCGGAGATCCTCGTCGCCGACGGCCGGGCCGTGCTGAAATCCGAATCACTCGAGCGTGTAATCCGGTTCGATGACGGTAATGTCCGCACCGTCAGTTTCACCATGAATGGTCATGAATTACTGGCCGCCGCCGGCGCGGAGTTTTCATTTGTGGCCGCCCGCGAAGCCTCCAACCGGCCGCCCCGGCAGTTGAGCCCCGACGATATCAAACCTACCACTCTTACAAACAAGATGTTCAGCGGCGAGGGGATCGACGTTTCGCGGTATGACGACACGCTGCCTGGCGCACCCAAATGGGTGGACGAACGCGCTGTCGAGGCATCCGGATGGCGTGCCATTGCCGGCCCTCCGATCCCCGCCGTCACCAAGCCGGGCCAAGGCGTGACTCGCCTGACGCTCCGCACCCCGTTTGAGAAGAATACGGTGCTCGAAGGCGTATCGGTCGAATTGTTTTACGAGTTGTATGACGGTTACCCGGTCGTGCGCAAGTGGGCCGTGGTTCGCAATCACGGCTCGCGCTGGCTGCGGGTGGACCGTATGGTGATCGACGACATTCAGTTGGTTCCGCTGACCCGCAAATCGCTGGCCGCCGCGATGTTCGGCGTTCAGCCGAGCGTCGTCGCGTTTGACGGTTCCGGCGGCAGGTTCGGGTTGATCGCCGCCAGCGAGATCCCCTCCGCGCTGCGCACCATCAGCGATCAGGGATCGATGGGATACGCGAGAGGCCTTTTCGAATGGGTGATAGGCCCCAACGAAGAATTCACCAGTGAGCCGGTTTTTTACTACGGCTACGATGGTCCGGTGACAACCACGGCGGGACCCGCATCCACACCGCTCGACCGCACTCTCGAAGGCCGCTACATGGACTTCCTGAAAGAGCGCATCGGGATCGCCGCCGAAACCGCGCCCATGCACGGACCGCAGTGGATGACCTGGGCGTACTTCTACGACAAAATCGACGACAAACTGGTGCGCCAGTTGGCCGCAATCGCTGGCCGCGCCGGGTTCACCGAGATGTTGTTGGACGATGGCTGGCAAAAGGGCCGGCTGGGCACTCAAGTCGATACCGCGAAGTTTCCCGATTTTGCCGCCACGGCCGAGTTCGTCCGCGCCCAGGGTCTGAAGCTCGGATTGTGGGTCTCCTGCTATCGGGACACGGATTCGCCCGACCTGAGAGACATGCCTGACGGCCGGGCGCTGCCTGTCATGCTCCGCTCACCCACTCTTCCCGGCCTGGCCATGAGCTTCGCATCACCTTGGCGCGACTACTACGTGAAAGACCTTGCCGCGTTGGCGCGCCGTTACGGTGTCTCGTACATCAAGCAGGATTTCAGCGCTATCCTTTTGGGCGACCTGGCGGAAGGCCATGAGAGCCGCACGCTGCGCGAATCGCTGCTGCGCGGTTTGCGCGGTCTGCTCGCCGCCCAGGACGGGTTGCGCCGCGAAGCGCCTGGCGTGGTCAACGAAATCACCCACGAGATCTACTGGGGGACGCCGGGCGTTCCGGCGGATCTCGCCGCGTTGAAACACACGGCCCGCTTCCACATTCCGCCGAACCAGGCAGTGGGCGCCGACATTCCGCTTTGGTCCCGTGGCCGTGCCGATACCAGTCCGGAAGAGCATGCCGCAGCCCTGCGGCGGGGCTGCTGGCTCGCCCGGCAGCGCTTCTATTCCCACCGGGCGATGCCTCTGTATGCGTTGGAGTTCTACGCCGCCGCCACCACCAACCACAAAGGAAGCCTGACTCCCGAGATCCAGGACCGCCAGGTGGCAAGTTGGCTCATGGGAGCGCCCGTCTGCTTTTCCGGCGACCTGCGAACCCTTACCGAGGAAAATGTCACGCACTACCGCAAACGCCTCGAAGCCGTCCGCCGCCTGCAGGAGAGCTATGGCATTTACAAATATTTCCAGTTCAGCGGGGCGCCGGAACCCACTGACGTCGACTGGCACTGGTGGGGAAAGCTGAACCCCCAGGGCCATGGAGCCGTTGTCGTCGTTCGCGGCTCTGGAGGACAGGCTCGCCGGGTTGTGGATGTGCCTTGGGTGCGGCGCCATCAAAGCTATCGCGTCACGGGTCTGTTCCGCGGCAAGCCGTACGGCGTGATGAGCGGAGCGGCGCTTCAAGACACAGGGATTACCGTCGAACTGCCCATCTATGGGCAGGAGATCTTCGAATTCGCGCCGGCGTCGAGGTAAGTGGCGGCTACACCGCTTCCCGCTTGGCTGGAGGCAGCATGTGCATGGCTACCGTGCCCGATCGATTGAAGGAAGAAGAGTCTTTGAGGTTTTCGTATATGTCCACGCCGGCAGCCGTAATCAGGTAGCGGCCGTTATCAGCAGGCTTGAGGGCCTGCTTTTCCTTCAGATACCAAAGGGCGAACTCGAGGTGCTCTTTGGGAACGCCCAGCAGGTCTTCCACCTCGCGGATATTCATTCCCGGCTGGTTGGGCTGCATCTGACGCTTACGGTAGAGCAAGCCAAGGATCCCTTCCCGGACGCGGCGCTGCGAATCGAGGCCCTGGGGTTCCGCCTTCTGGTCGAAGATCTGCCAGTTGAGTTTCACCTGCGCCCGATGCTGTGCGTCATAGGACGCGCGTTCCGCCGGATCGCTCAGAGTCTGGTACGCCTTCAACAGTTGCTGAAACACCTGTTCATTGCCGGTTTCCTTGTTGTCCGGGTGTGTACGCTGGGCGAGGAGGCGGAACACGCGCTGGATGGTATCCACCTCAGCGTTCGGACTCACCTGCAGCACTTCGTAGTAGTCGACAAAATCGGCGATGGGGCGTTCTCCCATGCTCAGACTCATCGGCAGATGGATGAGGGACAAGCATGAGGGAAATCACTGAGTTTTCCAGATTACGGTGAGCCATCCCGTTCCCCTTTCGCCCCTCCTCCTGCTATCCTTCCTTTGTCTATGAACTGGAATGACGCCGCCGAAGACCTGCTACAGGGCATCCTCGCCCGTACGCCCCGCCCGGTGAGGGAAGAAACAGAAAACTCTCTGCGCGCGATCGCCGAAAACGCGGCCGAAGAGGAAGGCTTGAACCGCGTAGGAGTGAATATGGTGGTAGCTGCCTGGATCCGGCAAACCCCTGAGACGGTTCGCGAAGACCTGCCAAGGCAGATGGAGCAGCTAGGACTCGATCCGGAGGAGTTCGATCATCTGCTAAACGGCTGACGGCAAACTACTCCTGGGCGGAGATTTGCTGGTCGCTATCGCGCCATGCGCTGATCTTCAACCGCCGGCAGACCCAGCAGAGCCCTTCGGATGAATTGGGGGCCGCATCACCGCCGCATACCTTGCATTTCTCCATTGGCTTGGGACGATCCAACTGGATGGCCCGTTTTGCCTGCTCCATGATCTCCCGCGAGATCACAGGCGGCTCATTTTTCAGTTTTCTTCGCATTCCAATGTGCCTAGTCTACTCCAATCAAACCACAGCCGGGCATCGCGAGCAAGCGTCTAGGGTAATCGTAATGTAATCTTGCAGGCGAATGCGCCGCTCCGGATACATAGTGGAGTGGAGCGATCAGGCTGCGTTCTTCCAGGGCAGGACGTAACCCGCATCAATGGAGGCGTGGCAATGGCCGCATTTCTGGCCGGGTTTGACCACGGCCCCCTTGCGCCCGGCGGTCACGACCGCGGCCACGATGTGCGTGCAGATAGGGCAGTACACTGATGCGCTGATTTCCTCAGCCGGATGAATCTGCTTGGTCGGCATTGTTTTCATGTTGGCACCCTCGCCTCTTTCAATCCAGTAGACGCAACAATGCTTCCGGAAGATTTCGGTTTTTTGAAATTTTTTTTTGCCCCTGTGAGCGGGAGCTTAATCGCCGTGAACGGGCGCCTCGAGGGTGACCGGAGCATGTTTCCAGCGGCGGTGGATCCAGGCGCGCGTCTCCTCGACCAGGGAATAGCCTACAGGCACCACCACCAGGCTCAACAGCAGGCACAGGATCTGCCCGCCGATGATGGTGATGGCAATAGCGGAGCGCTGCGAGGCGCCGGCGCCCATCCCGATAGCCGTGGGAATGAGTCCGGCGACGATGGAGAACGTTGTCATGAGAATGGGCCGGAGACGAACCCGGTTCGCCTCGAGGATGGCTTCCCGCAGAGGCTGGCCACCCTTCAGAAGGCGGTTCATGTAGTCGATTTGCAGAATCCCGTTCTTCTTCACGATACCCAGCAGAAGCAGGACTCCGAGCGCGCTGAAAAGGTTGAGCGAGCGGCCGGTGGCGATCAGGGAAATCAGGGCGAAGGGGATGGAAAGGGGAAGCGTCGTCAGAATGATGAACGGGTGAACGAGGCTTTCAAACTGCGCGGCCAGCACCATGTACATGAAGATGGAAGCAAGCCCGATGGCGAGGATCATGTTACGCGTGGTTTCCTCGAGCACCTGCACCTGTCCGGAGAACCGGACGCCGTAGCCGGGAGGCAGCCCGACGCGGCGGATAGCCTCTCTCGCGCGCTCGGCCGCTTCGCCGAGGCCGACTCCATTGGCAACGTTGCCGTAGATTCCCACCGAGTACTGGCGGTCCTGCCGGTCGATCCGGCTCGGTCCAAGGCCGCGCTCGAGCTTGGCGATGGAATCGAGGCGGATCAGCCCCTGCTTGGCGGAGGGGATGAGGAGGCGGCTCAATACCGATGGATCGTCACGCTGTCCCGGCAGCAGGCGCATCGTGACCATATACTGCTCCGATTCCTCCTTGAAGGTGGAGATCTGATCTTCCCCGGACATCATCAACCGCACGGCGGTGGAGATATCGGAGACGCGCACGCCAAGGTCCGAGGCCAGCGGCCGGTCGATAGCCACCTGGAATTCCGGGTTGTTCAGGCTGAGATTGACCCGCAGATCGACAATGGCCGGCTCCTTCATCAGTTCCAGGTTGACGGCTCTGGCGATCTCGACCAGACGGCGCATGTCCGGACCGAGGAGCATCGCCCGGATCGGGGCGTAGGTGTCCCGGCCGCCGAGCACATTGGGAAAGGTGATACGGGGCCGGGCGTAGGCGTAATCCTTCAGAATGTCCCGCACTTGCTGTCCCATGTCGGCGATGGGCGCACGCTTGTCCTGAGGATCAAGCAGGATGGTCATGTTCGCCATCGTGACGCGGTCCATGAAGGTGGAACTGCTGGGAACGACGGCGCGCACGCCGGGCACCTTCTCGATCTTGCGGGAGATCTCGATCGTCGTGCGCTCAGTGAGTTCGAGCGAGGAGCCTTCCGGCAGTTCCATGAAAACCGACAGCTCGCTCTGGTCTTCCTGAGGCATCCAGTCGCGGCCGATATGGTTGTTGAGGTAGAAGGTGGACGCAAAGGTAAGGGCGCTGATGCCGACGACAACCAGCCGGTGGTGGAGAGCCCATTCGAGGATCGCCGTGTAGATCCGTTCCATCGGGCCGGAATGATGGCCGTGCTTGCCGGTCCCCTTCTTCTTCAGCATGCGGGCGCTCAGGGTGGGCGTTAACGTGAAGGCCACCAGCATGGACATCATGATGGAAACCGACATGGTCCAACCGAACTGGTTGAGGAATTTTTTCGCATAGCCCTGCATGAAGGCGACAGGGACGAAGACAATGACCAGCGACAGAGTGGTGGCGATCACGGCAAGCGAAATCTCCTTCGTCGCCACAATGGCGGCCTCGATGGGCGCCATGTCTTCTTCCTCGATGTAGCGGTAGATGTTTTCGAGGACGATAATGGCGTCGTCGATCACAATGCCCACGGCCAGCGTGAGACCTAATAACGTCATCGAGTTGAGCGTGAAGCCCATCAGTTTGAGGAGCGTGAACGTGGCCACGATCGAGGTGGGGATCGCCAGCGAACTGATGAACACCGTCCGCCAGTCGCGAATGAACAGGAAGACAATCATCGAGGCGAGCAGGCTTCCAAGGAGGAGATGTTCTTCCAGGGCTGCGACGGAATTGCGGATATAGGTGGCCTGCTCCTTGACCACGTCCACCTCGATGCCGGTGGGGAGTTGGGGCTGAATGGCGGCGAGTTTCTTCTGAATCCCTTCCACCACTTCGACGGTATTGACTCCCACCTGGCGGCGGATTTCCATCATCACGGCCGGTTTGTTCTTGTAGTAGCCGAAGGTACGGCGCTCGGCCATCCCGTCTTCGGCATAGCCGATGTCGCGAACGCGCACCGGAACCCCATTCACGTTCTTGATGATGATGTTCCCGAATTCGGTCACCTTCTCGACGCGGCCGAGCGTGCGCACGCCCAACTCCGAGGGGCCGCGCGTGATGCGTCCGCCGGGAGTTTCCACGTTCTCCGTGACAATGGCGTTCTGTACTTCCTGGGCGCTGAGGTTGTAGGCGTTGAGCTTGTCGATGTCGAGGAAGATGTTGATCTGCCGCTGCCGGCCGCCGTAGAGATCGACGCCTCCGACGCCGTCGACGGTCTCGAGCGCGCGGCGAATCTGCTTGTCGGCGATTTCGGTGAGTTCTCTCTGGCTGCGCGAGCCGCTGACGGCAATAGTGATGATCGGGTCGGAGTCGGGATCGGCTTTGATGACGGAAGGCGGCAGGACATTCGGGGGCAGGGCTTTCATGGCCGCGCTCACTTTTTCTCTCACGTCCTCCACCGCTTCCCCAATGTCCCGGTCGAGGACGAAGGTAACCATCATGCGGGCGCTGCCCTCGAACACATAGGCCCGGAGTTCGTCGATGCCGCTGATGGCGGAGACTGTTTCTTCCAGGGGAATAACGACTTGCGAAGCGACCTCTTCCGGGCTCGCCCCGGGCAGCCTCACCTGCACATAGACTGTCGCGGGGTCCGTGCGGGGGAACAGATCAAGGCCAAGGTCCTTGAAGCTGAAGACGCCCAGCGTGACCAGGAACATGATCAGAATGAAGGCGAAAACAGGCCGCCGGACACAGATTTCAGACAAACTCATACCGTTACCCCGCTGTAGAGATGATGAAGTGGCCGCTGAAGGTTACCATTATAGCTTGTAGCTATGTCGAAAACTGCTTTCTTGTTCCCCGGACAGGGGTCGCAGGCAAAGGGCATGGGCCAGAC
>JADLBD010000021.1 GCA_020847975.1 Bryobacterales bacterium
CGCGGGGGTACTTCTCCTGACCCATCGCCTGCCACCACCTCCGTATTGTTTCCACGGCAAATGATGCCGTGTCGTGGTCCACTCCCACACTGACCCATCCCGTGTTCTGAGCCAAATCATAGACACCATACGGCGACACGCGTCCGAGTTCCGGAATGACGAAATCATGAACCCGCACCTTTTCCGGGTTTCTCTTCGGTCTCCATTCTTGCCCGCCATTCTTGAAGTCCTCAACCAATTCCTTCTTCTTGGTATCTACCGAGATCACCGGTTGTTGGCTTTGGATGTAGTCCTGAACCTTGGCGTTGATGTGCTCGAACTGGGCGTCGCGGTCCGGATGATCGCCCCCTTCTTTCGTCTTGCGGTTGGCTTGCAGGCTGTAGTCCAACTCATGCAACAACTCAGCAACCACTGGGTAGCTGACCAAGTGCCCCATCGCGCGCAATTCCTCAGCCAGTCTGCGCACGCTTTTGCAAGTCCAGCGCAAACAGGATTCCGGATCGCCCCGCGTTGTCGACTCGACCAGTTTCTCCAAGTCCGCAACTAACGTGAGGTCCTTTTCTCTTGCTTTCTTCCGCCCTCCCCCCGCACGTCGAATTCGCCCGGCAGGGCGGGAAGCTGGTTCATCCAGCTCTCGCAGCCCTTGTCGGATCACTTGACGGGAAAGGCCGGTCGCGCGGGAGACGGCGGATACGCCACCCACTCCGACCACTTTGCTTTCGGCAGCCGCCACAAGACGCCTTGATTTCTCGTCCAGGACTCTCTTCAAGGCCGTGTAGCGGCGGCGAACTCCTGCCAAGGCATCCATGACCACAGGATACCTCAAAACATTCTATACTGGAAATGTTATCTCTTAACAGAGCCTTAGCGATCATAACAACGGCTGCGACTCCAATGGTCCAGAGTGAACTGAACTATGCGCTGGAACGCGAGAAGCTCGTCATCCCAATTGTCCGCACGGATCTTGCCGGGCATCCGCTACCGGCTCGGTTTCCCAAAGTGTTCACGTTTTCTCCGTGGGACAATCCCGGCGCCGTCGAGACTCAGATTGTCGATTTCCTGAAACAGCAGCAGTTGACTAAGGACAAGCAACAGACGATCGGTGCTTTGGCCGCACTCGGTCTCGGTCTCATCGTGCTCTTCTCCCTGAACAAGGAATAATCATTGCGCGTCGCGGTGGTTGACACTTCTCCCCTCATCAACCTCACTCATCTGAACCTTGCACAGGAGCTCGCCCTTTTCTTTGACAGAGTGTACGTACCCCGGGCTGTCCGGGAAGAACTGAATAAGAAGGGGCGATTTCGGCATCGGCTGAACAAGCTGTACCGCACTGGATTCTTCGAGAGATGTATGACCGCCGGCACCTTTAATGTACAACTGCTCCAAGCCGAGCTACACAAAGGAGAATCAGAGGCTCTGATCCAGGCGCAGGAAAAGCAGGCACTGTATTTTATCGGAGATGAAAGGCGCGCCCGCGCCATCGCCTCGCGGATGGGCAGGAACGCGGTTGGGACGCTACGCTTGCTGGCGCGACTGCACATCGAGGGACGCGCACCAGAAGTGGCCGGCCTCGTTGCGAAACTGCGCCGAGACCTGGACTTTCGCGCTTCGGACGAGATCGTCCAACAGGCAATCAACCTCGCGGCGGAGCCCATCTGAAAGACACCCTCGAACAACGATTCCCTGGTGCTTCGCCTCCGCTTCGGCAAGCACACCTTCCTGCTCATGGGAGACGCTGAGCGGCGGATGGAGTACGCAATGCTCGACTCCCTGGGCCCTGCGGATGTCCTCAAGGTGGGCCACCACGGGAGCAAGACATCTTCCACCGAAGTGTTCCTCGAGGCAACGCGCCCCGCCTTCGCCCTCATCTCAGCCGGGAAGGACAACCTCTTCCACCATCCGCACACGGAGGTCCTCCAGCGCCTGCAAGGCATGCACGCGGAGGTGCTGCGTTCCGACGAATGGGGCCTCGTGACCATGCGCACGGATGGCAACAGGCTGACCGTCGAGCAACATCGGTATGGAAACTGAGATCCGGCGTTAGACTGAGTGGAGATGAAACTGCGATCGATTTCCATCGAGGGATACAAGACGATCCGTGAAGCCAGGTTTGAGCCAGGGCAACTTGCCGTCTTGATCGGTCCGAATGGCGCCGGGAAGTCGAACCTGATTGCTTTTTTCCGCTTACTCTCCTACCTGCTTAACGGAGACTTGCGGACTCATGTGGGGGAAAGCGGTGGTGCGAGCAAGCTCCTGCACGACGGTCCCCAGAAGACGCAGCAAATCTCCGCGCATATTGAGTTGGAGACCCCCAAGGGCGTCAATGAGTATGCCTTCCGATTGGGATACGCGGCTGGCGATACTTTCGTCTTCCTCGAAGAGAAGTTTCGGTTTTCGCGTGCGGATTCTTCCTCGCATGCGAAGTGGACGAGCCTGGATGCGGGACACAAAGAGTCCAAACTCGCGGAGGTGGACAACGTCACAGCTCGAACAATCAAGGGGATGTTGCGGAAAATCATCGTCCATCAGTTTCACAACACATCCAGAACCTCACGGATGAGGGAGCGGTGGCGCGTAAATGAAAACCGCTGGTTGAAGGAAGATGCGGGAAACCTGGCCCCTTTCCTGCACCGGCTGAAGACCCAGAGGTTCCCCTACTACCTTCGCGTTGTGGAAACCATTAGGACGGTCCTGCCGTTTTTCGCCGATTTCGAATTGGAGCCAGATGCGGGCTCACTCTTGCTCCAGTGGCGGGAACGGGGCACAGATGTCCTCTTTGATGCCTCGCAAGCATCCGACGGCATGCTTCGGCTCATGGCGATGATTGCGCTCCTGCGGCAGCCGGAAGAGGACTTGCCAGAGGTGATTCTGTTGGATGAACCTGAATTGGGCTTGCACCCCTCCGCTATCCAGATTGTGGCGGATCTGTTGTCGAGTGTGTCGGAAAGCGCGCAAGTGATGGCGGCGACGCAGTCGGTTTCGCTTGTCGACCGGATGCAACCCGAAGATGTCGTTGTCGTCGACCGGGTGGGCCGGGAGTCCCGTTTCACACGGCTCGACGAGAATTCCCTACGTGCGTGGTTGGAAGAATACACTCTCTCGGAACTGTGGGAGAAGAACGTAATCGGGGGAAGGCCGGCCTGATGTTGCGGGTAAACGTCGTTGTCGAAGGGCAGGCCGAGGAAGAGTTCGTGAATGGGGTGATGGCTCCCGAGTTCTATGCGCGTCAAGTGTTTCTCTTCGGCCGGGCTCTCCAGACCGGCCGCCGCGGCGGAGTGGTCTATCGTGGCGGAGCGGTGACATACCAAAGATTGCGAAAAGAGCTCCTCAGGTGGCTGGCTAATGACAGGAGCGCCCTACGAACGACCATGATCGACATGTACCGTCTCGCAGACGACTTTCCGGGCTACAAACCTGCAATGAAGTTGAGAGACCCGTTTGACCGGGCGCGAATGCTGGAGAAGGAAATGGCTAGCGATATGGACATGCCGCTGTTCCTACCCTACGTTCAGGTTCACGAGTTCGAGGCCCTATTGCTGACACAGCCGGAGATATTCTCAAGCGAGTTTCCTGGACAGGCAAACGAGGTCGAACGGCTGTGTGACTCGGTTGCCCTATTTCCACACCGGAGCACATTGACGACGGCCCGGAAACCTCGCCGTCGAAGCGCATCATGAGAGAGTTCCCCAAATTCCGTAAGACAGTTCAGGGTATTAACATTGCTCGCCGCATCGGCATCGACCGGCTTCGAAGCCGCTGTACGCACTTCCATGAATGGCTTACGAGGCTGGAGTCGTACGCTACTCTGTCCGGGGAATAATCTCACTCATCAACCCGATAAGAAACCGCTGCGCCGCCTGCTTTGCCCCATCGCCCGTATCTCCTGCCGGACCCACGCAACTCGGACACCCCGATTCGCACGGGCAGGCGGTGATCAATTGCAGAGTGGCCGCCAGAAGCTTGCCTCGAAGCTGGAACAGCGGGCCGCTCTGCCCGATGCCTCCGGGGTAGTTGTCGTAGAGGTACAGGTCCGGCTCGAAGGATTTCTGCCCCTGCGCAATATCCTCCGTGATGGCCAAACCCAGGTCGCGAGGGTCGCACATCAGCAGCAGGGCAGCGATGGCGCGCATCGCGTTCCCCAGACCCGAAAGCCCGTTGAGCTTCTGCGCCGGCGAAAGATCAGGGAATCGCTCGAGAAACTGCTCGGGAAAGTGCAGCCAGAACGACGTGGTGTGCATCTCCTGTTCGGGCATCGAGAGTTGCCCTGCCCCCACATTCTCGAGCGTGTAAAACTTCACTTTTTTGAAGCCGACTATCTGGCGGTTGACCCGCACTTCGCCATGCGCGGCAAGCGCCTCGGCTTGGGGAGCCTCCTCGAAGCGCTCCAGTTCCTTCACCTGTGTATAGTCGATCGCGTCGGTGAAGTAATCGCACTCCACCTGCCGGACGAACGCCTTGCGCTGGTCGTAATCGAATTTCTCCACCTGGTACTGGCGCGCCTCATGCAGATAGATCGCCTTTTCATGAAGCTCCACCAGGGCGGCGGGAAAGGCCACTTCCGCGATGACCTTGGGCTCTCCCGTGATGTCGATCACGACGAAATTGTCGCTCGTCACGGCGCGCAGGCTGATCGCATCCGCCGGGTAGGTGTCCGACGTCCAATGCCAGGCTCCGGCGGAGTGGTGGAGCAGACCAAGTTCCCCCAGGAAGCGGCAGAGTTTTTCCGTCTCGTGCGGGCCGAACTTCTCCCCATCCTTGACGGGGAGTTCAAATGCCGCGCACTTGAGGTGGTTCACCAGGATCTCGAGGTTGTTCGGGTTGATGTGAGCGCTCTCCGGCGATTGGCCGAAGAAATACTCCGGATGCTCGACAATGTACTGGTCGAGCGGCGCGCTCGAAGCCACAAGCACGGCGAGTGAGGTGTTCTGCCGCCGCCCGGCACGCCCGGACCGCTGCCAGGTGGAGGCGATGGTGCCCGGATAGCCTGCCATGACCACCGCATCCAGCGAACCGATGTCGATACCCAGTTCGAGTGCATTCGTGGCTACCACCCCGCGAATCTCCCCTTCCCGCAGTCTGCGCTCGATTTCACGCCGCTCGCGCGGAAGGTAGCCGCCCCGGTAGCCGCGAATCGTCCCCTTCGGCGCCAGCCCGCGTTCGCAGGCATCCTTCAAATACGTGATGAGGATCTCCGTCGCCAGCCGGTTGTTGCAGAACACGAGCGTCTGCTGGTCCCGGCTGATCATCTCCTCGGCAATCCGCTTCGTCTCGTGAAGATAGCTGCGGCGGATGCCGAGCTGCGCGTTCACCACCGGCGGATTGTAGAAGACCACGTACTTTTCCCCCGCCGGGGCGCCGCTGGATTCCACCAGTTCAAAAGGCTCTTCAATCAGCGATTCGGCCAGCTCCTTCGGATTCGCAATCGTGGCCGAGCTGCAAATGAATCGCGGCCGGGACCCGTAAAATTCGCAGATGCGCTTCACCCGGCGGATGATGTTCGCGAGATGGCTTCCATAAACCCCGCGGTAGTAATGCAGTTCGTCAATGACGAAATATTGCAGGTTCTCGAAAAACTTGGCCCATTTGGTGTGGTGCGGCAGGATGCCCGAATGCAGCATGTCCGGATTGGTGAAGGCGACATTAGCGCGCTCCCGGATGGCCTTGCGCGCGTCCTGCGGGGTGTCCCCGTCGTAGGTAAAAGCCCGGATGCCGGATCCCATCGCGTCCACCGCCGCCTTGAATTCATGGAGCTGATCCTCCGCCAGGGCTTTTGTGGGGAAGAGATAGAACGCCCGGGCATTCGAATCGCCGAGCAGCGTGTCCAGCACAGGCAGGTTGTAGCAAAGCGTCTTGCCGCTTGCCGTGGGCGTGACGACAGTGACATTACTTCCCGCGGTGACACGGTGATAGGCGTCCGCCTGGTGCGAGTAGAGGTTGCCTATGCCGCGCGTTTCGAGCATCTGCCGTAGAGCGGGCTGGAGGTTCTGGGGAAAATCGGCGTAGGAGCCCGGACGGGCCGGCTGCTGGCGAATGGCGCGAATCGGCGAGTTGGGCTGAGCCATCCATTCCCGCATCCGGGCGAGCACAGCCTCAAGGGATGGACGCGTAACCAGGGATTTCGAATCAGGAGAATCGGCAAACAGGTCAAGATTCATTTTTCGCCTTTTGTTTGCCAAGTATAGCGAACCGCGACTCGATGCGTGGCGAGGCGCGCCGGAATCGTACTAGCGCCCGTTCCGAACGAATTCGAAGCGTTCCAGGGTAGCGGCGAATGCGGGATCGGATCCGATCTCTTCGTGTTCCAGACGGACTACTTTCCCCATGCAACGAAGACGGACAGAATGGCCTTGGGCGCCGGTGGGAAGAGTGATGACAAACTCAATGGGTTGCCCCACCGCTACTTCGGCGTCGGCGGTAAAGAGAACCCCACCGGAACTGAGGTTTTTCGTTTCCCCAACTTTGCCCAGGGTCTTCGAGCCCGAACGGAGCAGTTCGAAGGGAAGGCGCAGCTCGAAGCGCTGATTCTTGCGTTGGTCTCTCATGGGCACAATTCAATCTAAGGTGTGTGACGGAAAACGTCAATAGTGATTGGTACGAACCGGCTAAGATTCGTACCAGAACCTGCATGTAGGACCGCCTGCCCGAAATCAGCTTAAGCTGGAAGAGGAGATAGGTGAAATCGCAGACACGGGCGAGGAGTGACTGGGAGTGCGTAAGGCAATTCGAATTTCCGGCGGCATGGTACTGGTTCTGGTGGGCTTGATTCTTGCCATTCCAGGAGTGCCGGGACCGGGATTGTTCATCGTGTTTCTAGGGCTGGTTCTGCTTGCAGAACACTTTCGCTGGGCCCGCCGCCTGCTCGATTGGGGCAAGGCGAAATGGGAGTCCATCCCTCAAGTGAGGGATCGGATGGAAAGAAAAAGCGCAAGCCGGGAAGAAGCCCGCAAGTAACCCGCTCAGGGCAGTAGATCGAGCGCGCCCTGAATTTCGCTCTTCGTGTGCAGATCCCCAGTCCGTCCACACACCACGATCCCTTCCTCGTACACCCGCCTCGCTTCGTCCAGCCGCCCAAGTTTCTCCAGCGTCTGCCCGCCGTGAAAGTATGCGGCGGAATAGTCGTGGTGGCGCTGAATCAGTTCCAGAAACGTCGCGGCCGCCTGCTCCAGTTGTCCGGCGGAGAGAAGAGTCTGCGCCAGTCCATATCGGACGAAGCTGTTGTCCGGGTTCTGAGCCAGCAGCGCGTTGAGAGCATCCAATCGTTCTTGTGACATAAATTGTCGGTTAGCCGTATCTTCCATGCTAATATACGCGCGATGACGATTCCTACCCAAGGGCGCTACGTGCGCGAGTCCCTGAGCGAGATTTCCGAAATGGCGCTGCCCATCTATGCCAACCCCCTGGGGAATCTGCTCGGCGGCCGCGTGATGCACCTGGTGGATATTGCGGGAGCCCTGGCCGCCATGCGCCATGCGCGCTGCCTGGTGGTAACCGCATCCGTGGACCACATGACATTCCTCGTGCCTGTCCACATCGGAGAAATGGTCATCCTTAAGGCAGCGGTCAACCGCGTCTTCAACACCTCGATGGAAGTGGGCGTAAAGGTCCTCGTCGAAAATCTGCGGACCGGAGAACTGAGGCACACCAGTTCAGCCTACCTGACCTTTGTGGCGATCGATGAATCAGGGAAACGCATCCCCGTGATTCCGGTCATCCCGGAAACGGAGGACGAAATCCGGCGCTGGCACAAAGCAGGAGAGCGCCGCGGTGTGCGCCTGGAAATCAAAACGAAGACAATACATCGCCACGGGCAGTAAGCGGCTCAGACCGGCCGGCTGTCCGAAAAGCAGAAGCGGACTTGCAACATCGGCCCCTTCCTCAATTCCCCTCTTCCTTGTACATGTAGGCGATGTTCGCCTTGTAGATCATCAGGTTGGGGCCCTCATCCCGATTGATCTTCAGGCACGCCTTGTCATACCACTCGATAACCCCATGGATGGTCTCTCCGCCCTTCAGTACGAAGACCATCGGAGTCTTCGTCTGCATCTGCTTGACGTAGTAAAAATTCTCAGCATTCGTCTGGTCGGGCGGAACCGGTTTCTTTTGGACACGGCTTTTGTCCATTTTGTCTTTGAGGTCATTTAATTGCGGGCGAATGAGCCTGCGGTTGCCCGTCTCCATTCCGGATCTCCTTGTGC
>JADLBD010000022.1 GCA_020847975.1 Bryobacterales bacterium
AGATGTTGCTGATGGTGAGGCCGTGCTTTTCGCCGATGCGCTGAATTTCGCGCAGGGTGGGGGCTACTTTGGTGCGGGGCACAACGCCGTCCTGCACGTAGTAGGAAGGACTGACGCGGCCGACGGCGCCGAAGGCGTTCTTGCGGCCCTTCCAGAGCAGATCGCGCTCTTCGGCGGAGCGGGCGACGCGGAACTCGCGCGCCTTCGAGTTCCGGCACACCGCGCGGATCTGCTCGAGCTGCTCTTCGACGGCCTCGGTGAGGCCTTCGAGTTCGATGAGGAGGACGGCGGCGGCATCGAGGGGATAGCCGGCGTGAGTGGCCTCCTCGACCATGCGCAGCATGACGCCGTCGAGCATCTCGACGGCCACGGGGGTGATGCCGCGGGCGGTGATTTCGGCCACGGTATCGGCGCAGTGATCGACGGCATCGTAGATGGCGAGGCAGGTTTTTACGAGTTCGGGCTGGCGCATGAGGCGGACGATGATTTTGGTGACGAGCGCCATGGTGCCTTCCGAGCCCACCAGGAGGCCGAGGATATCGAAGCCGGGGACATCCTGCTCCTTGCCGCCGGCGGTGATCACGGTGCCGTCAGGAAGGACAGCCTCGATGCCGAGGACGTGGTTGGTGGTGACGCCGTAGGCGAGCGTGTGCGGTCCGCCGGCGTTTTCGGCGACATTGCCGCCGATGGTGCAGGCGCGCTGGCTGGAGGGATCGGGGGCATAGAAATATTTCTGGGACTGGACCGCGAGGGTGATGTCGAGGTTGACGACGCCGGGTTGGAGGACGGCGCGCTCGTTGGCGAGGTCGATTTCGAGGATGCGGTCCATGCAGGCAAAGCCCACCATGACGCCGCCGGCGCGGGGAATGGCTCCTCCGCTGAGGCCGGTGCCGGCGCCCCGGCCGACGAAGGGGATGTTGTACTCGGCGGTGACTTTGACGATGGCGACGACATCCTCCGTCGAGCGGGGGAAGACCACCATCTCGGGACGCGCCTTGTCGACGCCGCCGTCGTATTCGTAGAGAGTCAGGTCCTCGGGGCGGTCCAGATAGCCGCGGGGACCGGCGATTTGGATGAGTTTCTGGCGGGCCTCGGGGGGAATCATGTGGTCCCTGTCAGAGGAGGCTCTGAACCTGCTGGATTACCCTGCCATCCACCCAATTTTCCGGTCCGATGAACTTCGCCACCACTTTGCCGTCGCTGTTGATGATGTAGGTTTCCGGGTATTTGAAGGTACCGTAGCTGGAGCTGATATTGGCCTCCGGGTCGCGGGCGGTGACGAAACTGATGCCGGAGCGTTTGACGAACTGCTGGTAGGTGGCGGCGTTCTTATCGACGCTGACGCCGAGCACGACGACGCCCTTCGAGCGCATCTGTTCCTGGAAGGCGTTGAGGGAAGGGAGTTCCTGAATGCAGGGCGGGCACCACGTGGCCCAGAAGTTGAGGACCAGGAGTTTGCCTCCGAAGTCCGAGCGGGTCATGGTCTTGCCGTTATCGGCCACGATTTGGAAGTCGGGGGCGTTGTCTCCGGAAACAATGATGCGCTGTTCGAGAGTGCCGCCGGCGACGGCGATGAGGGTTACCAGGAGAGCCGCGATCAGCCCTTTCAAAAGGAGGTCAGCTTTGCTAGAGGACATGGGAACTCAATACAATTTTAAAGTATCCCGAAGCATCCGGACAGCATCCAATCTGGTGGAACGATGAAGATTACCCGCCGGGCAGAGTTTTCGGCCTCCCACAGTTGCGCAAATCCAGCCTTGCCGGCCGAGGAGAATCGGGCTATCTATGGGGAAGCGGCCAATCCGTATGGGCACGGTCACAACTACCTGCTGGAAGTGACTCTGGACGGGACGCCGGATCCGGTTACGGGAATGGTGATGGATCTGAAGCGGCTGAAAGAGGTGATGGAGGAGGAAGTGGTAGCCCCGATGGACCACCGGTTTCTGAATCACGAAGTGCCTCCTTTCGACCGTGTTGTACCGACGGCGGAGAACCTGGCGATGGAGATCTGGCGGCGTCTCGAACCGAGGCTGCGGTCTCCGAACGCACGGTTGGACAGCGTGCGGATCTATGAGACCGAGGACTTGTGGGTGGAATACCGCGGCGAGAGCGCGCGTTAGAGGGGCGAATGGTTCGCGTCGGCAAAAGATACCGCTTTAGCGCCTCTCACCGTCTTCACTCGCCGGCGCTTTCGGCGGAGGAAAACCGGGAGTTATACGGCAAGTGCAACAACCCGTACGGGCATGGGCATGACTACCTGCTGGAAGTGGTTGTGGCTGGAGCGCCGGACGCGGCGACAGGCCTCGTCGTGCCGGTGGGGCAACTGGATGAGTATGTGAGGCGCGAAGTAATTTCGGAGTTCGATCACAAATACATGAACGAGGAGATCGAGGCGTTCCGGGATCTGCCGCCGACCACGGAAAATGTCGCCAGGGTGGTGCGGGAGAGACTGGCCCGGGGGTGGTGTGCGGCGTTTCCGGCGAGCGCTTCTCTCGATAGCGTGAGGATCCACGAGACGAGAAGAAACATTGTCGAGCTTTGCGGGGATATGGAAGGGGGGATCAAAGAGTGAAGAACAAGGCGCTGGTGAAGGTGATTGAGCCGAAGAAAAAGGGGCGCTCCCTCGCGCCCCAGATTGAGCACATCCTTGCGGAACTGGGAGAGGATGTGACGCGGGAAGGGCTGATTCGGACGCCGGAGAGAGCGGACAAAGCTCTCCGTTTTCTGACGAGCGGCTACTCGATGAACCTCGACGAGATCATCAACGGGGCGCTGTTCGAGGTGGAGTACGACGAAATGGTGCTGGTGCGGGACGTCGAGTTCTACAGCATGTGCGAGCACCATATGCTGCCGTTCTTTGGAAAGATGCATGTCGCTTACCTGCCTAAGGACAAAGTGATCGGCCTGAGCAAGATACCGCGAATTGTGGATATGTACGCCCGGCGGCTTCAGGTGCAGGAGCGGCTCACCAAAGAAGTGGCGGAGGCGCTACAGGACGTATTAAAGCCGCGAGGGGTGGCCGTGGTCTGCCAGGCGCGGCATTTTTGCATGATGATGCGCGGGGTGGAGAAGCAGCATTCCGGGACAACCACCAGTTCGATGTTAGGGGCTTTTCGGACGCAGAAGGAGACGCGGGACGAGTTTCTTTCGCTGTTGTCGCATAGAATGAACGACTTCTAAGGCCTGACGGTCCGGCCGGGGCTTGAAAGGCGGAGTTCTCAAGTTTGACATCTCCCCGACCCCCAAATTAAACTATTGTTTTTGGGGATCTCCCACAGACAGGAGTAGTGCGCCTTCCACACACTTCGGTTATCGATGGCGTACAGACGTAAGTAAATGCCTAAACGTACTTTTCAGCCGAACAATCGCCGCCGGGCGAAGACTCACGGATTCCGCGCCCGCATGGCGAGCAAGGACGGCCAGCAGGTTCTGGCGCGGCGCCGCGCCAAAGGCCGCTGGAAACTTACCGTCAGTGACGAACGCGTGGTTCGCTACGCAAAGATGAAATAACTCTGGCTCCGAACGCGCAGCAATCGTATTCTTTCCCCAAGAAACACCGTTTGCTTCGTTCGAGCGAATTTCGCCGGGTTTATGACCAAGGTTCCCGCTTTTCCAGTCCGTTATTTACGGCATTTCTGTGGCCGAATCCGGAAGCGGCGGGCCCCCGGGTCGGGTTCACCGCTCCCAGGGCGCTGGGACGGGCCGTGCGGAGAAATCGTATGAAGCGGCGGCTGAGAGAGGCGGTACGGCTGGAGCTTCTTCCGAGGCTGGGGCCGAAGTGGGACGTTGTCATCAACCCTCGCAAAGCGCTTCATGACGCGGACTGGCAGACCATCCTCCGTGAAGTGGGCAGACTGGTAGCGCGATGCGGGAACTCCTGATCGCTTTGTTGCGTTTCTACAAACAGTGGATCTCTCCTCTCCTGCCGTCGGCCTGCCGTTTTGCTCCCACCTGTTCGGAATACATGATGCAGGCAGTGGAAAAACATGGGGCCGCTCGCGGCGTCTGGTTGGGCTTGAAGCGGCTGGGTAAGTGCCACCCGTTTCATCAAGGGGGCTACGACCCCGTTCGCTAGCGTGACCGAATTAGAATAATGGCCAATTCCAGCAAAGACCCGGCTCCATCGAACAAACCATCGGCTTCCAAGCCCGGCGGGCAGAAGGAACTCTCGATGGAGATGCGCCTCCTCCTCACGTTTATTCTCATGGGCGCAGTGCTGTTCCTCACTCCTTACCTCATGAAGACGACGGCTCCTCCGCCGCCGGCAAAGAAAGCCGAACAGGCGGCTGCCCGGCAAACGGCGCCGAAGGAGTCTCCCAAGGAGACTCCCAAAGAGACCAGGCAGAATCCGCCACCCGCTGTGCCGTCGCAACCGCCGCCCGGTCAAGTGGCTGCTGAGCGGCAGGACGACGCCATTGTCCTCGAGACCGATCTCTACCGCGTGCAGTTTTCCAATCGCGGCGCGGTGGTCCGCAGTTGGGTGTTGAAGAAATATCGCGACAACGCGGGGAAGCCTGTCGAACTGGTGAACCCTGTGGGAGGAACGCAGCTTGGGTTCCCGTTCTCCGTGCAGTTGAAGGGTGCGCAGGTCAGTCCCGGCCCTGATTCCGTCCTGTATGTGGCGACACGTTCCGGCGACGGCCTTACCATCTCGTTCGAGTACTCCGATGGCAAGCTCCATGCGAAGAAGACTTTCGCCTTCGATAAGAACCGTTACCGGGTCCAGTTTTCGAGTGAGATCAGCGACCAGGGACGGGCTATTCCGCACCTTGTGGCGTGGCGCGGAGGATTCGGCGATTTTTCGGTGAGCAACACGCTTTCCACGCAGCACACGACTTACTTCGACACCACCGACAACAAACTGATCGTGAACGATGTGGGGAAGGCGAAGAACGGGCCATTGACAGTGACCGGCAGGTTTAACTTCGCAGGCATCGAGGATACCTATTTCGCCGCGGTGGTGCTGCCGCCGGCGGGTTCCACGCTCGAGGTGGAAACGCTGAGCGACAAACTCCCCTTCGTCGCGGAACAGAACAAGGAGGAACCCCATATCGGGGTGGCCCTGGGCGGGGAAGGCGTGAATCAGGCGCTGCTATTCGTAGGGCCAAAGGACATTGATGTTCTCCGCGCACTCGATCCGAAGTTGGAGCAGATGGTGGACTTCGGCTGGTTCTGGTTCCTCGCCAAGCCGTTGTTTGCCTCGCTGAACTACGTCAACGACAAGTTCATTCACAACTACGGCTGGGCGATTGTTGTGGTCACCGTTCTGATCAATATGCTGCTGATGCCGCTGAAGATTTCCAACATCAGATCGATGAAGAAGATGTCGGAACTGCAGCCGCAGATTCAGGCGATTCAGGCCAAGTACAGCAACATGTCGATGCGCGATCCGCGCCGCCAGCAGCAGCAGCAGGAGACGATGGAGCTGTACAAGAAGCATGGGGTCAATCCGCTGGGCGGATGTGTTCCGATGGCGCTCCAGATGCCCTTCTTTTTCGCCTTCTACAAAGTGCTCATGGTGGCCATCGAACTGCGCGGGGCGCACTGGCTGTGGGTGACCGATCTTTCCCAACCCGAGCATCTGGCGATTCGCATTTTGCCCGTGGCCACCATCGCCACGCAATTTCTCATGCAGAGGATGACGCCGAGCACGACCGCCGACCCGCAACAGCAGCGCATCATGCAGTTCATGCCCCTGATGTTCATCTTCATTTTCTACAGTGTGGCCAGCGGACTGGTGTTATATTGGTTGACTGGCAACCTGGTCGGCATTGCCCAGCAGTATTTCTTCAACAAGACGATGGGCGTGGGTGCTCCGGCCGCGGTTGCAGTGGCGCCGCCAAAGAAAAGCGGCAAAAAATAGCCCTTTGGAATGAACGTGGCAGAGCCCTTTTATACACTTGATGAACACGGTCCCCGCATCGAGGAGTTTCTGGGAAAAATCGTCGATCTGGGCGG
>JADLBD010000023.1 GCA_020847975.1 Bryobacterales bacterium
GCTCCCTCCTTCGCGCCAGGTATGCTATCGTCCGTATATCCGGTTGAAACCTAAAGCCGGAGCCGCGCGTCGGATAGGTCATGAGCGGGCTAGCAAGCGTTCTTCCGATTCCGGCTACTGCCGAGAAACAACGCCCCAGGGCTAAGGTGAATAATCGCTATTCAGATGAAGCCCTTCTCGTCAAACGCGTTCAGGCGCGCGACGAATTGGCTTTCCGGGAGATTGTCGAACGCTACCAGGCCAAGGTGTATTCCATCATCTACGGAATCCTGCGCAATCGCAACGACGCCGAGGATATCGCGCAGCAGGTTTTCGCCAAGGTCTATTTTTCCATCGGCAACTTTGACTCCCGTAGTTCGCTCCTCACCTGGATCTACAAAATCACCGTCAATGAGTGTTACGATTATTTGCGCAAGAAGCGGGTGCGCAAGCTCGTCTACGAAAGCGATTTTTCCGAGGAGGACAGCCGCAAGATGGAGAACTCAGACTCCGTCACCGATACCGGCCCCGCCATTGACTCGGCGCTCGCCCGCCACGACCTCATTGTGAAGTTGCTTGATAAGGTCTCCGAAGAAGACCGCCGTCTCATCCTCCTCAAGGAAGTGGAAGGACACTCCGTCGAGGAACTGGCGCAAATGACGGGAATGAACGAGAATACTATTAAAGTGAAATTGTTCCGCGCGCGCCAGAAGTTGCTCAAGGCCGCGCAAAAGCTCTTCCGTGGCGGGAAACCTGCGGCCGTCTGATGGAAGGGATGCAGTTTATGTCGCCCCAGCGACTGTTGGCGCAAATCAGGTTTGTTAGCGGACACCAGACCCGGATCACCGGGCCGCAAGAATACAAGATCCGCAAATGCAGTGGATTTGTGAGGGAAGATTATGATGCACCCAACCGCCCGGGAAGGGATTGAAGGCTATCTTGCCGGCAAACCTGACGCCGGCTTCCTCGAGCACCTCGCGGCTTGTCCCGAGTGCGCCGAGACCGTTTCCCAACTCGAATACCAGGCTCGACTCATCCGCACCTTGAAAGCTCCCGCCTCCTTGGATCCCGATCCGGGCTTCTATGCCCGCGTCATGGACCGCATCGAGGCTCAGAAGGAGTCCTCCATCTGGAGCGTCTTTCTCGAACCGCTCTTCGCCCGGCGCCTGATGTACGCTTCGGCCGTCCTTACTCTTCTTCTTGGTCTCTTCTTATTTACCAGCCCCAAAGACGATTATTCCGCCACTGCCTCCATGCCCGAACAGATCCTCGCGGCCGAGCCCCAGCCGGCTCCCCAGTTGGTCGATAGCGAGCAGGATCGCAATACCGTGTTCGTTCAGTTGACTACTTATCAGGAGTAACAACCTCTCATGCACGATCACCGGATGACGTGGCAGAATCCACGCATTCTGTGTACCCTTCTTCTCGTCTTCCTCTGCGGCGCTACTGCCGGCGCTCTCACTATGCGTCTCGGCTTCAGCCAGGTCTTCCGCCGCAACCTCAGCTACTGGAAGGAAGGCGGCAAGGAGATCTCCCTCGAACGGTTCCGCCGCGAACTCGACCTGACTCCCGATCAGGCCCGTCAGATGGAAGTCGTCCTCAATGACTTCGTCATGTACTATCAGACCCTCCAGGAGCAGATGAACGATGTCCGCGCCTCCGGCAAGGCCCGCATCATGCAGATCCTCAACGAAGATCAGCGCCAGAAGTTCCTCCGCATGATCAGCGATCTGCAAACCAAACAAATTCGTTGAAGGCAAGCCGGCAAAGTTTTCTATTGTGCCGGAATCCAACCAGTGATACTCTGTTGAAGAAACGTGGAGTGATTTAGGTTCCTTCCGCAAGGGACCGGGCTACTTGCAACCACGCTAAAAAAAGTGCTAAAGGCGGGTCAGTCATCGGTTCTTATACCAGGCCCTGCCAGCGGCAGGGCCTTTTTATTGCCGCTGACCAACCCCGCCATGCGCTAAGGAGGTTGTTTGATGAGCGCTTGGCAACACAACGGCTCTGCCGGGGACTTGCTTTCTGTTCGTGTCACTGTCGAGGCGTTTCTCCTCGAGTACCTGCTCGATACCCTCGCCGAAGCTCCCTTTCCCATTAACCCCGAAATCCACCATCATGCCGAAATCGAACAGGACGGCCGCCGCCTGCCCGCCGTTCACGTGGATTTCCCCGCCTGGCGCCATCAGGTCGATCAGATTCGCGCCCTCCTTCGGGGCCGCCCCTTTCAGGCCGGTCTACAGGTCACCAGCATGCTCCAGGATATCCGCGCCTGATGCCATACTGGAAGCGCCAGGTGCTTCTCTTCCATACCGCCGGCTGCCAACCCGGCCATCCCCTCACGCTCTTTAAACACGCCCTTTCCCAGGGCGCCGATTCCGCGTGCCTGCTCGTGCCCACCTCCACCCTGGCCGAGCATCTGCGCCATTCCCTGGCCCGTGAAGGAGCCTTCGTTCGCCCCGATTCCATCGTCACCCTCTCGCGTTTCGTCGAACCCGCCGTCCGCGACATCCCCTCCGCTTCCCCAGCCGTCATCGATCGCTTCCTCCACGCCGAACTGCGCTCCAATCCCCCCGCCCTTTTCCGTCCGCTCGCCCACTCCAAGGGCCTCCGCCGCATGCTGGTCCACCTCGTTCAGGAAGTCGGCCAATCCGCCTGGACCCCTGATTCCCGTTACTCCGCCGCCGCCCGCGACTTCCATCAGTTGCTCCTCCGCCTCGAAACCCAACTCCGCCAGGCCGGTTTCATCCTCCGCCCTGAGCGCCTCAAACTCGCCGCCCAAAGGCTTCGCGCCACTCCGCCAATCTGGCGCCAAATCTTCCTCACGGGCTTCTACGCCTTCACCCCCGCCGAACTCGAAATTCTCAGCGCGCTTCAACCCGCGGAAATCACCCTCTCGCTGCCCCAATGGGACGGCGCCCGCGAAAGCGCCGCCACCCTCCGCCGCATGGGCTTCCTCGAGTCGCACTACCACCAACCCCCATCCCAGCCCGTCGCCGCCATCGTCACCGCCTCCACCGAACAGGAGGAAGCCGGCGACATCGCCCGCCGCATCGCCGCCCTCCTCGACGAAGGGCACACCCCCGGCGACATCGGCATCCTCGTTCGCGGCGAGCATCCCTACGTCCCCCTCCTCCGGACCACCCTTCAACGCTACGGCATCCCTGCCCGCTTCTACTTCCAGGAGTCGCTCCACACCCATCCCCTCGCGCGCTTCCTCCTCGGCTTCCTCCATGCCATCCAGTCCCACTGGAATTACGAATGCCTTCTCCCCCTCCTCGAGATGCCGCTCTCCGGCATCGCCGCCACCCCTGCTACAGACCATCTCATCCACACCCTGCGCGACCGCCTCCCCGCGCACGGTCTGTCCCCCGAACTCGATACTCTCCTCCCCGCCTGGCGATCCTTCTCCCCCTGGGCCTCCGCCCGCCTCACCCCCGCCGAATGGGCCGGGCAGTTCCAACTCCTCCCCACACTCGTCCACACGCCCATATACACGGACAACGTCACCCAGCGCGAAGTTCTCGCCTGGCGCAAGCTCCTCTCCGCGCTCGATGCATGGCGCGAATCCGTCAAACTCACCGCCGCCATCCTTCCCGATCAGCCCATCCCGCTCGCGGATTTCCACTCGCATCTCAGCGAAATCCTCGAGCACGCCCCCATCACCAGCCGCGATCAGCGCCGCAATGTCGTCCATGTCCTCGATGTCTACGAAGCCCGCCAGTGGAGCCTCCCCGTGGTCTTCCTCTGCGGCATGCTCGAGCGTGTCTTCCCCCAATATCATTCCGCCCACCCCATCCTCGCCGACCCGGACCGCGAACTGCTCCGCCGCCAGGGCATCCTCCTCCGCACCAGCACCGAACGCCAAAAAGAGGAAGCCTTCCTCTTTGACGTAGCCGCCGCCGTCGCCGAAGACCGCCTCTATCTCTCCTACCCCCGCGCCAACTCCAAAGGCGAAGAGACGCTCCCCTCCTTCTTCCTCTCCCGCTTCGAACGCGACCACCCCCACACCCGCGCCGAATCCGCCACTCCCGCCTGCCCTCGCCCGCTGTGGCCGAAATCCACTCCTCCGCCCTCCCGAATCACCGAACCCGAACTCCTCGCCGCCCTCCGCAAGGCCCGCGGTTCGCTCTCCCCCACCAGCATTGAAACCTTCCTCCAGTGCCCCTTCCAGTTCTTCGCCCGCCACATCCTCAAACTCAACCCTCCCCCCGCGCGCCCCCACGAACGCCTCGATTTCCTCCTCCAGGGCAACATCCTCCACCGGACCCTCGCCGCCTCCGAAGGCTCCCCGCTTTTTGTCGAGGAGATCTTCAACCGCCTCTTCGCCGAAGCCTGCCGCGAAAAATCCATCCCCCCCAACACCCGCACCGAAACCGTGCGCCTCGAACTCCACGCCAACCTCCGCCGCTTCCTCGAAAGCCCCCCTCTCACCGGAGCCGCCACCCGCGGCGTCGAACGCGACTTCCACCTCCGCCTCAACGCCGGACTCCGCATCCGCGGCAAAATCGACCGCGTCGTCGATCTCCCCGGCCGCGGCCTCGTTGTCATCGACTACAAATATTCCACCCGCGACAGGATCCGCGGCCGCATCCGCTCCCACGATCGCGGCGAACTCGTCCAGGGCGGCCTCTACCTCTGGGCCGCCGAACAGCTCTACCAGTCCCCGCCCGCCGGCATGCTTTACTGCGGTCTCCGCGGCGAGGTCACCTGGATGGGCTGGCGCCTCCCCTACTTCGGCTGGGAGAACATCGGCGAATCCTCTGATCCTTCTCAACTCCGCGAGATGATGCAGCGCGCCATCGACTCCAGCGTCTCCGTCGCCGCCCGTATCGAAGCAGGAGAGATCCAGCCCTCCCCCGCCGACACGAAAAAATGCGCCTGGTGCGAATACCGCGACGCCTGCCGCATCGAAACCACCGCCAGCCCGCTCGTCCAAATCGCCGGAGGAGCTTCGTAACCGCTATGAATCCCGCTGCCGCCATCTCCCTCAACCCCGCACAGCAGGCTGCCGTCGAACGCTGGGGCCAGGATGTCTGCGTCGTCGCCGGACCCGGCTCCGGAAAAACCCGCGTCCTCATCGAACGCTTCCGCTGGCTCGTCGCCTCCAAAGGCATCCCGCCCCACCGCATCCTCGCCGTCACCTTCACCGAAAAGGCCGCCACCCAAATCAAAAAGCGCCTCATCCAATCCTTCGCCGCCTCCGATGAACTCCGCGAACAGATCGAGCGCGCCTGGGTCTCCACCATCCACGGCTTCTGCACCCGCCTGCTCAAAGAAAACGCCATCGCCGCCGCCGTCGATCCCGACTTCTCCCTCCTCGACGAAGCCCAATCCCAAATCCTCCAGCGCCACACCGCCGAAGCCATCCTCGATGATCTTCTTCGCGAACGCCCCGACCCCATGCGCGTCCTCCTGCGCGAGCTAAACACCGGCGCCGCCGATCTCGCCGAAGCTCTGCTCGATCTCTACGAAGAAGCCCGCACTGCCGGCGTGCCGCTCCACAGCCTCCGCCCTCCATCGAAACAAGCCCCTGCCACCTGGCCCCAAATCCTCGCCGCCGCGCGAGCCCTCCTCGCCGATCCCCCCAACGGCACCTTCAATCAACGCCAAAACCACCAGCGCTTCCACCAATGGGCCGCCGCCGTCCTCGCGCTCGATTCCTCCTCCTGGCGCGAAAAGATCCGTCTCCTCGGCCGCATGCCCTCCGCCAAGTCCCTCAAATCCGGCACACGCGCCCGCTCCGCCGCCCTCGAACTCGAAGAAACCCTTCTCCCACAGGCGCAGGCCGAACTCATCCTCGATGCCCGCCTCCCGCTCTACCCCCTCGCCCTCGACGTCCTCCATCGCATCCATGACGCCTATTCCCAAGCCAAGCGTCTTCGCGGAGCCCTCGACTTCGACGACCTCGAGGAATTCGCCATCCGCCTGCTCGAATCGAATGAGCCCCTCCGCGCCCGCGTCCGCGATACCTTCGACCAGGTCCTGATGGATGAACTCCAGGACACCAACCGCCTCCAATGGCGCCTCATCGATCTCGTCCGCCGTCCCGATACCCTCTTCGCCGTCGGCGACATCAACCAGTCCATCTACTACTTCCGCCATGCCGACCCCGGTGTCTTCCGCAACTACCGCGACTCCCTCGCCGCCCGCGCCCTCCCCATCGACGAACTCCGCGAAAACTACCGCAGCCGCCCCGAAATCATCGAAGCCGTCAACCGTATCGCCCCGTTCCTCAGTGACGGCGTCGAGCCCCATCGCCTCCTCCCCTGCCGCGAATTCCCCCCCTCCTCCGAAGCCTGCCTCGAATATGTCCACACCTTCGCCGCCACCCCCGGCGACGACCCCGTGCGCACCGAAGCCCGCTGGATCGCCCAGAGCATCCGCCGCCTCTCCTCCCCTCCTGCCAGATACTCCGATTTCGCCATTCTCGCCCGCACCATCGGAGCCCTCGCCCCCATCCAGCAGGCCCTCGATGAATGCGGCATTCCCAGCGTCATCAGCGGCGGCCGCTCCTTCTACGAATCGCGCGAGATCCGCGACCTCACCGCATGGCTCAACATCCTCGCCAACCCGCGCGACGAAATCAGCCTCGCCACCGTCCTCCGCTCCCCTCTCTGCGGTATCAGCGACGAATTGCTCTTCCGCCTGAAACACTCCGCGCCGGACAACCTCTTCTCCGCCCTCGAAACCGCCGGCGATCCACGCCTCGAGTGGTTCCACTCCCTCATCCGCAAACAGCGCGGCCAGGCCGGAGCCGCCAGCCCCGATGCCCTGCTCGCACAAGCCCTCGACGAGTCCGGCTACCAGGACGGCCTTCCCTCCCGCCCCCGCGCCAACATCGCCAAGTTCCTCGCTATCCTTCGCGATCGCTTCCGCAAAAACCCCGCCACCCTCGGCGAACTCACCGCAGACATCGCCCGCTGGCGCGACACCGCCGCCGAACCCGAAGCCTCCACCGCCGAACTCACCAACTGCGTCCACCTCATGAGCGTCCACTCCGCCAAAGGCCTCGAATTCCCCACCGTCTTCCTCGCCGCCATGCGCAACGGAGCCCAAAACAGAGAGCCCGTCTTTTGTTTCGATGAATCCGGCCTGCTCGGCGCAACCTGGCGTCATCCCGAAGCCCGCGAAGGCATCTCCGATCCCACTCACCTCCACGTCAGCGCCCGCAGGAAGGGCCAGGAAGACGCCGAAGAAGACCGCCTCCTCTACGTCGCCATGACCCGCGCCGAAGAGCGCCTCATCTTCACCGCCTCCTCTCTTCCCGGCCGTTCCGATTGGGCCCGCAAAGTCGCCGAGGGCCTGCTGCTACCCACCTCCATCCCTAAAGAGGAGCACTCCGTATCCATCTACTCCGCCATCCGCGCTGTGCCCTCGTCCCCCTCCTCGCAGCCCGGCGATCCGCGGGAGCAAACACCCGTTGCCATCGTGTCCGCTCCCTCCACTCCCGGCCAGCACGATTCCGTCGTTCCCGTCACCTCCGTCGCGCAATTCGCCTTCTGCCCCCGCCAGTATTACCTCTCCCGCTATCTCGGCCTGCCCACCCAAACCCCAGCGCCCGTCAACCCCAACCCCGATCCCGACGCCGACACCGGCGAATGGACCGCCAGCGAATTCGGCGTCGCCGTACACGAGATCCTCGCCGGAAAGTCCATCGACAACCCGCCCCCCGATGCAATCACGCTTGCGGACCGGTTCCACGCATCCCCCCTCGGCCGCCGCCTCCGCAACGCCTCCCGCCTCGGCCGCGAATACGACTTCCTCATCGAACTCGAAGGTATGATCCTCCGCGGCCAGATCGACCTGTGGTTCGAAGAATCCGGAGAACTCATCCTCGTCGACTACAAGTCAGACCTCGTCTCCCCGGGTGAGGAACGCCGCCATGCCTATCGCTACGGAGCACAGCTCCGCCTCTACGCCCTCGCGCTCCAGCGCCTCACCGGCAAACTCCCCAATCACGCCATCCTCTGGTATCTCCGCACCCAAACCCCCGTCGCCGTCTCCCTCCACCCCCAAGCCATCGGCGAAGCCCGCGCCCTCGTCCGCCACCTTCGCGAGGCCCAGTCCACCATCGTCTTCCCACTGCGCGAAGGTGACCACTGCCTCCGCTGCGCTCACTACCAATCCGCCTGCCCCGCCCAGCCACGGCAGCAGCCTTCTCCTGATTCCCTCAACGCCCCAGCTTGAAGAAGGACACCGCGAACAGCACACCCAATACCGTATCCGGAATCGCAAAGATTGCCTGGCCCGCACCCATCCGGTTCTGCCCGTAGAGTGCCGCCACCATCACTACATAGCTCAACTTCTCGAACACGGCCGGAATCATCATCAGCCGGAAACGCTCCGGAGCGGTCGCGATCACCAGAAATGCGAACTGCCACGCCAGTGTCACGCCGGCGAACCCATAGTAAAACTCCGGTGGTGCGGACCGGCCGATCGAATCATACAGAAAGTACAGCGGCGTGATCACCAGCACACCCCATATCCCGGCCACCAATAACACAACCTTCGCGAACTTCAGACTGCCAACAAAGATACTATGCGAATCTGTCGTCTTCAACCCCGTGCCGGCGATACCAGATCCGAAAGCGTCTCCTCGATTCCCGTCGTCCCGCTTACCAGGCGATCCCCCTTCGCAGTGATCAGCCCCGCCCCAATGGCTCTGTACATCTCCGCCATAACTTCCGCCAGTCCGCGCGCAAGCCCGGCCTGCCTCAACGCGTCAACATGCCCGCCCGCCGGAATATCCACCACCCGAAGCGTCTTCCCCAGCGCTTTGCCGAGCGCGTCGCTCACCTGCCGCGCCGAATACAGGGGACCCACCAGGTCCACCACCTCGCTCCTCTCCGGCGGTTCCCTCAAAAGGCTCGCCGCCAGCCGCCCGATGTCCTTTGTCGCTACCATCGGAATCGCAAAATCGGCCGGCGGCAGAAAGTTCGGATAAATACCCGCCTGCCGCGCAGCCGGAAGAACATTCGCCACGTTTTCCTGAAAATACGAAGCGCGGATCGCAGCCAGTTTCGTCCCCGTCCCCAGCAGCGCGTTCTCCAGATAGTGCAGCCCCTTGATCGGCCCCGTCCCCTCCGCCAGATCCGCGCCCACTGACGACAGCATCACCACCAGCGGCACCCCGCTCTCTCTCACCGCACCCGCAATCTCATCCGCCGTCCGCTTCTGCCATCCAAAGAAATCATCCGCCGCATAATCCGGCGGCAGCAGACAGAAAAACCCCGTGGCCCCACCGAGCGCCGCCCGCAGAAACTCCCGGTCCTCGAGCGAACCCGCCGCAATCTCCGTCCCCCGTTTCCGCCAACCGGCCCCGCGGCTCTCGTCCCGCACAATCCCCCGCACCGTATCGCCACACGCCAGCAATTCCCCAGCCGCCACCGAGCCCACATGCCCGGTAATTCCTGTAATCACGTAAGTCGACATTGAGTGTGCCTCCTTTACGAAGGTTACCCTGATCTCGTCATCTCATCCAGCATCCCCACCGCCCCCTCCAGCCACCCGCTGTCCCACCGGTGCACCCGCCGCACCGTGTTCTCATACCGGTGCGCCATCCCCAATCGCTCCATCAGCGCGTGCGCCTTCTCCATGTGCTCCCGGAACGCGTCATATCCCAACAACGCCACCCGCGCCGCCTTCCCTGCTAACTCCCCTGCCCGCTTCTCGAGCAGCCGCGGCACGCAATACCTCGCAAAGTTCTCCCTCGTCCCGTAAATCTCCGCCATCCCGAACTCGTCCGGAGCCTCTTTCATCAGCGGCGCGTCCCACACCGCCGCCGCCGCAAACAACTCCGGCTTCCGCAACAGCAGTTGCATCGCCCCGTTCCCGCTCTTGCTGAACCCCACCAGCAGCCGCTTGTGCCCCGGAAACAATCCATCCACGAATGGCATCACATCGCCCAGAAAATAACTCTCCTGCCGCACCTTCGCATTCACCGGATTATCCGCATACCACGGCCACGCGCTGAACGCCGGAGCCACCAGCGCCATCCCATGTTTCTCATGCAGCCGCAGCCGCCCCGCCGTCTCGAATCCGTCCCCCCACTGGTAGCTCACGTCCGGATTCACAGGCAGGACATACAAAACCCGCCTCACCGCCGCCTTCCCCGAAGGCGCCAACACCCTCAGCGAATTGTCATGAAGCTGGTTCTTCGACCGGATCGTATACGTCCGGTACCGCGGATCCGCCCCCGGCCCCGCCATCCCCGCCGCCAGCGCCTCCACCGCCTTCCGCCGCGTCATTGCAGCAGCCTGCGCAGCTTCTGCAAAGCTTCCGAAGCCTGCCTATATCGCGGCTCCATCTCCAGCGACTTCCCGAAACACTCCCTCGCTTTGCTGTACGTCTCCAGCGCCATATACACCCGCCCCAGGTTGTACCACGGATAGTGATACGCCGCGTAGCGCCGGCTCACGATCGCCTTCTCCAGCCACGGGATCGCTTCTTCCGGCTTGCCTTGCTCAATCAGATACGCCCCAATGTCGTTATACGGATTCCCAAAATCCGGATCCGTCGCAATCGCCTTCTTGCACTCCTCGATCGCCGCGTCCAACTTCCCCTGAAACCGGTACGTCCATCCCAGAAACGTGTGCGCCTCCGCCGTCGGGTGCAGCGCAATCGACTGCTTGTAGAGCGACACCGCCAGATCCAGTTCCCCGTCCATCTGCATCCGGTACGCCTTCTCGAACAACTCCATCGCCACCTGCGCCCGCTCGTTTGTCATTTCCCTATTTATGTAACATACCCCATATGCGCCCTCTCCTCCTCTTCCTCATCGCAGCTACCGCCGCCGCACAACCGCTTCCCCTCGACGGCATCGCCCACGTCGGCTTCCGTGTCAGTGATCTCGACAAGGCACGCCTCCACTACACCGCTTACCTCGGTTTCCAACAGGCCTTCGCCCACCACGACGATGCCGGAAATATCACGCTCGCCTTCTTCAAAATCAACGACGATCAATACCTCGAACTCTCTCCCACACTCGCCCCCAACGGCGTCATCCGCTTCACCCACCTCGCCTTCCTCACCCCCGATCTCGAAGCCGTCCGCCGCATCCTCGAATCCCGCGGCCTCCATCCACCCCCCGCCGCCAAAGGCCGCGACGGCAACATCGCCTTCTCCCTTCGCGATCCCGATAACCAGCGCATCGAGTTCGTCCAATACCTCCCTGGCTCCCTCCACTCCAACGCCCGCGGCAAATTCCTCGACCAGCGCCGCATCTCCGATCATCTCCAGCACGCCGGCGTCACCGTCCCCCGCGCCAAATTAGACGACGCTGTCCGTTTCTATCACACCCAACTCGGCTTCGAAGAATTCTGGCGCCTCGACGCCGCTCCCGGCAAACCCCGTCTCATCAAACTCCTCATCCCCGGAAAACGCCGCGACATCATCGAACTCATGATCCATGACGAGCCCCCCACTCGCGCCGCCTACGGCTCCATGCATCACATCAACTTCGAAGTCCCCGAGATCACTGCGCCCTACCAGGCCATCCTCGAA
This sequence comes from Bryobacterales bacterium, assembly GCA_020847975.1. Taxonomy (GTDB): domain Bacteria; phylum Acidobacteriota; class Terriglobia; order Bryobacterales; family Bryobacteraceae; genus CADEFT01. The sequence goes on from JADLBD010000023.1 coordinate 11,485, forward strand.
CGCGGCGCAAACGACCCCCGCATCCACCCCGTCGTCAATGCCGAAAACATCTGGGCTTTCAACCTCTACGGCCCCGACGGCACCCGCACCGAAATCCAGGACCTTCGCAAAGTCCCTAACCTCCCCCTCGCCATTGCCGGGCTCGACCACGGCCATGTCGCCGGTTTCTTCAACCGCAACCTCCGCCGCTACGACATGCGCCTCGTGGGCATCGCCGAACCCGACAGCAAACTCTCCGCGCGTTACGCCGGCCGCTACAAAATCGATCCCTCCCTCTTCTACACCAACCTCGAAGAGATGCTCGACAAGACCAGGCCGAAAGCCGTCATGATCTTCTCGAACACCTTCGACCATCTCCGCATCGTCCAGGCCTGCGCCGCCCGTGGCATCCACGTCATGATGGAAAAACCCCTCGCCGTCAGCCTCGAACACGCCCGCGCCATCGAGCAGGCCGCCCGCCAGGGCCACATCCAGGTGCTCGTCAACTACGAAACCACCTGGTATCGCAGCAACCACGCCGCCTATGCGCTCACCCGCGGCGAAAAGCCCATCGGAGACATCCGCAAAATCGTCGTCCACGACGGCCACCAGGGCCCCAGGGAAATCGGCGTCCCTCCCGAATTCCTCGCCTGGCTCACCGACCCCAGGCGCAACGGAGCCGGAGCCCTCTTCGATTTCGGCTGCTATGGAGCCGATCTCATCACCTGGCTCATGAACGGCCGGCGCCCCCTCTCCGTCACCGCCGTCACCCAAACCATCAAACCCCAAATCTACCCTCACGTCGATGACGAAGCCACCATCATCGTCCGCTACCCCCACGCCCAAGGCATTATCCAAGCAAGCTGGAACTGGCCCTACTCCCGCAAGGATATGGAGGTCTACGGCGAGACCGGCTCCGTCATCACCCTCGCCGCCGGCGACATCCGCCTCCGTCTACCCGGCAAGGATGAAGAAACCCTCTCCGCCCGCCACCTCGACCCCCGCTACGACGACCCTGTCTCCTACTTCACCGCCGTCCTCCGCGGCGAAATCCAACCCGATGGCCTCTCCGCCCTCCCCGTCAACATCATCGCCACCGAAATCCTCGACGCCGCCCGCCGCTCCGCCGCCACCGGAAAAACCATCCCGCTCGACCCCAAGCCATAAGTCCCCATCAATCCATAAATATTTCTCCCTTCCCCCTCAACCACTTACAAATCTACCCCACAAATCCTGAAACCTCCGCGTGGTAAAACCGAGCCAGAGTACGACCCTATGTCCACCATCAGCACCGCACACAGCGACGCCGCTCGCATCAACGGAGCCAAGTCCCACGGCCCCATCACCCCCGAAGGCAAAGCCCGCTCCTCCCGGAATGCCCGTACCCACGGCCTCACAGCCTCACGCATCGTCTTCCTCACCCCCGAAGAACAGGAAGAGTACGACACCCTCCTCCGCGACTACACCACCCGTCATCTGCCCAAAACCCCGGAAGAACTCGACGTCTTCAACATGCTCCTCCACGCCGCCTGGCGCCTCCGCAACCTCACCGTCGCCGAAGCCCAACTCTACGCCCAAGCCGGCGGCGATCCCCTCCTCTCCGAGGACCCCGAAATCGAAAAACGCGCCACCCTCCTCCACCGTTACCGCTCCGAAACCGAGCGCGCCTACCACCGCCACCTCAACCAATTGAAATCCCTACAAAACAACCGCCTCTACCAGGAGCAGTTCTCCAAGCTCCTCCCCGCCGAAGCCCCCGCCCTGGCCGACGCCGCGGCCTTCACGAAAAGAACCCAGGACCTCCTCAAGCGCGACCTCGACGAAACCATCAAACAGGCCGCAAACGAGGCGAAATCCTTCAACTCCCAGCTCAAGGACCTCTTCTCCATGTTCACCAAACAACAGAGCTGATGCGAAAACTCACACCGCCGTGCCCCAATGTCCTACTCCTATCTCTCCCTCTGCGATCTCAGCGCCTCTGCGCGAGCCTGGCTCAGTCCACCACATCGGCCACGTGTACTGCTCCCTTAAAATGAGACACAAAAGAATCGGACACTTTTCATTGAATGGAGAGTGCCATGAAGCCGAAGAAACGGTACAAGAAGTACTCAGCCAGCGTTCGGGAAAGCGCCGTGGAGCGGA
>JADLBD010000024.1 GCA_020847975.1 Bryobacterales bacterium
GACGGGGGAGGTTTCGTCGAGTTGGAGGTCGATGACGGCGGTTTCGAAGCGCTGGATGCGGCGAATGCGCCAGCGGGCGTTGACGATGTCGGTGACGCGGTCGGCCTCGTACTGGTCCATGGGCTTGAAGAGGGTGCGGTATTCGAGGAGGAGGGCGTCGTATTCCTCGTGAGATTCGTTGAAGAGAACGACGGCGCGGGAGGCGAGGCCGTGTTTGAGTGCGTTCTGGGAGGAACGGGCTTTGCCCTCGGGGGTGACGGGACCGCGGGATTTTGCGCCGTTGATGCGGGAGGCTTCGGCGCGGGAGAGTTTTTTGGGGGCGGGGCCGGTGGTGGGGGCTTCGCCGGTGGTTTCGCCGGTGGGTAGTTGATCCGTTGCGGGTTGATCGGTGGGGAGGTTTTCCGTTGCGGGGGTTTCGATGTTGGTGGTTTCGGTATCCATGGTGTCGATGCAAGCCTTTCTGGTGGTGATTGTTGCATGAGGGTGGGTGGATGGCGGGCTGGGGGATTTGAGAACTGATTTATTTTCAGCTATTTATCAAATTTGAATTGGTGGTGACCGCGTTTCCGCCGGCATTCTCAGCCAGTTTTCTCCCGACGTGGCCGGAGAACCGCGCGGCGGTTCACGCCGCCGATCGGATTGCTTTGCAACCGGGCGGTTTTCGAACTGGCTGCTGGCTATGGCAGCGGGATTCTGAGGATGCGGTTCGCCCACTCCTCGGCAACAGAGGCTCACCAGATCATTACGAGTTCGTCGATTGGACTGGAACCGTGAGCCTGAAGGAAGTCGCCAAAATGCCGAGGCATCGTCTGGAAGTCGTGTGAGACAAGGATGCGATTTTGTTCGGCGGCCAAAGCCTTCGGATCAGGGACTCGTTCCAGTCTGGCATCGTTCGCCGACAGGAAGTCCATAGCCGACTCGCGCCGCTTACACCCGCTCACAATTGCATCGTTGAGGCTGACATCCGCCAGGAAGCGGATCTCCATCAACTGCGCCGAGACAACACTTGCTCGCGTGCGCGCTCCAGTTTTTGCTTGAGTTCCGGGGGAGCGGGGTGCGTTCCTGTAAACTCGTCCTCGACACGCCGGCGTTCCACCAAGTCTCTTTCGACCTCCTCTTTGTTGCCCAGATAGAAGGTAAGCGCGCCGTACACCTGCTCCAGGCTCAGTGTCGAGTAATGCGATCGAATCGCCTCCGGGGATTCGCCGTTCTTGAACTCATGGACCTACTTGCTACCTCGCGGGAAGCGAGCCCTCATCCTCTCCTTGAGGGTCATCAAGCCACTTGGTCATCCCCAGTACGCGGCAGTGCCGGTGTTCATCATCAAGAACAACCTCAAGACCGACGGCTCCCCAAGACCGCCGGCATCTCGCGCGAGCGATGTTTGAGCTCCTGGGACAATGAGGAATCTGTTGAGGCCACAAATTGTGACTTCAAACGCTCGGCCGTCTGGCCGCGTCCAACCCACCCTTCGGAGATAGATCGGAGCGCACGGGCCGGAGGCCTTCCTGTAAGACTTGTGTTCATTGGGGTATGCAGGCTGCTGATATACTGCAAGCAGGATCGGTATGGACATTCATCTCGATTCACGCGGCGAACACCTGATCGAGCAGCAGCTACGATCGGGCCGCTACCGCTCTGCCGAACAGGTCGTGGCGAGCGCCCTGGAGGCTCTCGCCGAAAAGGAGTACGCTCGCACTGACGACGAGCGGCGCAAGGCCGTACAAGATATGCTGGCTTTCGCCGCAAAGCATCGTTTGACGTTGGGGGAGGACATCCGCATTCAGGACCTGATCCACGAGGGGCACAAGTACTGATCGATGCAACCGTTCGTGGTGGATGCCTCGTTGACGCTGAGCTGGTGTTTTCTCGACGAGGCCACGTCGTACAGCCTCGCCGTGCTTGCCGCCCTCGATACCACCTTTGCCGTCGTGCCCGCGTTAATGGCCGTTCGAGATCGCCAACGGACTGGCGGTTGCGGAACGCCGGAAACGCATCAGCCAAGACCAGATCGCGGAATTCCTGGAAACGTTACAGAGGCTACCGATTCAGGTGGAACGGCGGGAGGCGGTCTGGCTTTGCCACGCGACGATACGACTCGCCCGCGAGTACCGGGTGACGGCGTACGATGCAGCTTACCTGGATTTGGCGAGGCGGGAGCAATTGAGCCTGGCCACGCTGGATGATGATCTCCAGAAAGCTGGTATCACCCTCGGTGTCGCTGTCCTCGACCTCTGACATCTCCCTCGCGTGCGTGCGTAATCCCAAGTTTCCCGGGCCTGATCATCGGGGTCCATGCGGAGTCCAAAATGCATTGGAGACTTCGAAGCTACCGCAAGGCCGGGAAGGCGGCGGCGATCTCCTCATCTTCGCGGCGCAGGCCCAGGGTGAAGAGATCCGGCTTCCCGGCGGCGGCGTATGCCGAGACGGCATAGTCATATTCGGCGCGGGCTTCGCGCAGGGGGACCGGCATGCCCATGGGCAAGCGCAGATTGGAAAGCCAATGGGGGTGCGGGAGGTCGTATTTCCCGAGTACGCCTGTTCAAAGCGCCGGCTATTCTGTTGGCGGAGTTGTACTGTAGCCCGGACCCCGGGAGCGGATTGCGTCTCGCAGAACCAGCCAGCATCCAATGAGAATGACAACTGTTCCCGGGTATCCGAGACACAGGTTCGCGGGCGAGACGACCGGTTCGAGGATGGGCTCCATTTCTGGCCGCGCTGGTAGAAATCGGGCCCAGGCGTGCAGAAGCGCAGCACGATTGAGCCAGCGGTCGAGCAATGCCGGCGAAATCGCGGACAAAACGTCTTCGACAAGTTGATAGTTGATGAGCAGGAATCCCACACCGAACAACGCAATCCTCTTTGGGCGCTGGAGGGACAGGAAGGCGCCCGCTATCAGTGGAATCATCAGGATCACGCAGTAGTTGATGTTGAAGTAGAAAACCGATGGCATCAGGGCGATGACGAGCCCAAACGCCGGCAGTCTGAGCGAAGGGAAGTGAAAGGCTCTTTGAAACGCCTGTGCCGCGATGCCGATGAGCCCGAAGTTGACCGGCAAGAAGAAGACCGTGGCTGATCGTTGGGAAATGCTTTCAAAACCCAGAGCCGCGAGCCAGTAGCGGACATAATGAACCGCATCCGGCAGGTGGTGTGCTTCCGGTGTCATGACGGCGAGTTGCCGCGGCAGTTTTTGCCACCATGCGTCCCAAAGCGGCGGAGCGATCCAAAACCGTGTGATTCCGAGCATACACAAGAAGGCCGCAAAGGCTGCCGCAGCCGCACGCACTCCAGAATGCCGAGTGAGCGTCCCTAAGCGGCCGGACCAGTGGTCTGAGGAACGATAAGCTGCTTGCACGCCCGTCCAAAGCAGAAAGATGGCCATAAAACCAGGAAAGATCTTGACGGCTCCCGCGAGCCCCAATGCGATACCGGCCCAGAGTTCCCGATGGCGGACTTGAACTTGGGTCGACATCAGATATACGCTCAGTGCCATCGCTCCCAGATAGAGGCTGTCAATCTGGCCCAGAAAGAGCGATTGACCAACGTTTCCATCCACGGCGACAAACACCGTCACAACTATCAACACAGCAGCCCAGCGCCTCTTTGCCGGCCAACCTGAAGTGAGTTCCATCGTGAAAGCTGTGGCCACAATGAAGAAGATGAGCACGCTGAATGCAAACCACGTCACTGTGGCGGCAACAAACGGCAGTTTTGCCAGCGGGGCAAGGAGCCAAAGGTTGACCGGCGTGGCCACATAGCCCTTTGTGATGCCGATATTGCCGGCGAAGTTCTGCTTGACCCACTCGGCGTAGTAGGGATTCGGATGAACGCTGAATACTTCGGGCATGCGGCTGCGGATGTCGCTATTGTCATAAGGATTAACGCCCTCCAGCCAGGCGCGCGAACCGAGATAGTAGATCCAAAAATCTCCCGCGGGCGCTCGAAACACCTTGTGTGGATCCGGAAACGGCGGAGACAGGAACTCTTCCCAATGCTTCTCGACCGCGGGAATGGCGAAGACGAACGCGACGAAGAGGAACAGGAGTCCGGCCCAGAGAAGGCCATCGCCCTCGTCTTTCCCACGGCGGGCACGTTCCAACTGGGCGGATGAGCGCCCGCGCACGTGTTTCCGGCTCACGATAGTTGAACCCGAACACGCCTAAGGATTGATGGGGGTCCGCAAACGGGCCGGTTGTCGAAGAGGGCAATGCGGGGGTTACAAAACAAACCAACCTCCAGATAAGCGGTTCGGCCTAAACGCATTCAATACGGCGGAACGGCGGTGTTGAGCCGGCGTCAGAGCGTACTCGAAAGAGGATCGAAGAGACACCTTGAGAAGGACACCTGCCTTCGCACGCATTGTTGGTCCCACGAGGATAGGGGCGTTCGCCCAACCGGGGCAATGGACAAGAGAGGGCGTGTCTGAAAACACCCGCTCTCTGGAGTTTTCGCCGCGCCTTTGTCCGGCTCAAGATCGCCTGGACAACGATATGGAAGGGTCCGGAAATCGCTCCAGACGGATTGGGCCAACCTTGTGCTCGATTTTGAGCGTCAAGACTAATACGGAAGAGGCCGGCCCGGGCGGTGGACAAAAACGGACATACCCGAAAATGCCCGCTCATTCTCCGATCTTCGTGATACGCTTTTTCTCTAGGGTTGGGTTATGGAGCAGACCGGGGCCGATGAATTGACTGGCTGGAAGGAGATCGCCGCCTATCTCAAGGCAGATCCGAGAACCACCAGGAGATGGGAAACCGAATTCAAGCTTCCGATCCGAAGGAGCCCGACAGGCCGGGTCACAGCATCACGCGCGGAATTGGATGCGTGGAGGCAAAGACAACCGCAGGCGAATGCGGAGGCCCCGGCAAAGCAGCAACCGGGCGCTTCCGTTGTCGAACCCGATTCCGAACCGGGCGATGAGCCTTGGCCTTTGCCATCGACCAAATCGCGAACGTGGCTGCGCTCCCTAGTGGGGGTGCTGCTCGTGGTATCCACCGCGGGGGGCCTGTTATGGATAGCGCTGCGGGCACCCTCGGCAAGACCGGTCACAGTAGGCACGCCTCCTCGCCTGTTCTGGCGGAATGGGGGACAGCTTCCGGCGCCTCTCATAAGGCTGCCGATCGTTCCGTATCACCTGATACTCTCCGGTTCTGAAGAAAAGCTCTTCGCGCTTCCAAACGATTCGCCGGACATAGCCGTCATCGACACGCGGACGATGTCGGTGAGGATGATTCAGATGCCGTTCGAGATCCAAAGCGGCAGGCTCGGACTGGACGGGCGGACGTTGCTGATTGGCTCCAGTACGGACGGGTTTCTGTTGCTCGACACTGAGAAGGAGCGTGTGATCCGAGGGCCTCTATCCACCGGCGGGGTGGTATCGGACCTGGTCATGACGAGGGACGGCAAGAAGGTTTTTCTTGCCATGCGCGGCCATGGGCTCAAGCGTTGGAGCGCTGGCTCCGGTCAGTTCGAGGTCTTGACGTCTCAGCAGGCTCCTTGGTTTGTGGGGCTGGATGAAGCCGGGAACCGACTGTTTGTAACGTATCAGGGAGGCGGCCCAAAGGGACGGCCGGGGCATGATTCAGTCGAGATCTTCGATGTGGCGACGGAGCGGTCCATGGGTTTTCTGCCGGATTTGCCGCTTGTTGGCGGAGAAATCGGTTTTGCTTCGAACGGCACACGGATGTTTGCCGGCGGATCGGATGCATGCCGCAACAAGATTTATGACGGGGTGGGTTGTCCGGCGACACCCGCGAATCTCATGCATGTGTTTCGAATGCCCGACCTCGCTTTGCTGAAATCCGTGGCACTTCCCTTAGACGCCGGGGATATGGGACCTTTTTTGGGCAATTCGAATGCGCTTCTATTGAAGGGACCGGGGCAAGGCGCCCCTTCCGCCAATGATCACGGTCTCTCGGTGTTCGACCTGGCATCCTATGGCTTTCACGAGACACTGCGGCCGGCGGAAGACATGAGCGCTGTGGCCGTTGCGTCCCACCGGCACAAGGCATATGCCACGACGTACAGCAGGAGCCTATTCGCGTTCGATTTCGAGCCGGACGGGTGTGGTTCTGAACCTGGACGGACGGGCCTTCTCCTGACGGGTGACGGTGTGGCCTCCGGGTTGATTGGTGGTGGTCATCTGAACCCGGGCGGATGGGTTTTCGACGCCGGCAAGATCGGCCAAGCATTCCGGTTTCATGGCCAGTCCGGTGCGACGTTCTCGAGTTGGGTCCGCACATTTGGTCCAATGGATTCCGGGTTATCTTTTTACGTGAAGCCGGCGAGAACCGGCGCGCAGCAGGTGTTGCTGGAACTGCACCACCCTTCAGCCCCTGAAGGATTCTGGTCTCTGTCGCTGACAGAGGAGTCGAACGTGGAACTGCGCTTCGGCACAAAGGGACACGCGCCGGCCGTATTGCGAAGTTCCAAACCGGTTACGAATGGGCAGTGGAGCTTCCTTTCGGCGGGTCGAGATGCTTCCGGGTTGACCCTCTACGTGGATGGGAAGAAGGAAGGCCAAGCGGCGACCGCTGCCCTCGGAGAGTTCACCTCTGGGGCGCCGTTTACGGCCGGCGGCGAGCCTGGCGGCTACTTCGATGGCTGGATCGATGAGATCGCATTCTACTCAAGTGGATTCACCGATGACGAGGCGAGACGGATTTATGTCTCACGCCAGCAGGGGCCTTGCAAGCCATAGCCCGGCCTGTCCTCCGGCGCTTCCAACGCGAATAGCGCGGCGGCTGAACACGATGACCGAACGTCAGGATTGCAGCCAGGTTGGAGCGCACCGGGCGGGCGCCTTGTGTTCATTGGGGTATGCAACCTGCCGATGCACTGCAAGCAGGATCGGTATGGACATTCATCTCGATTCACGCGGCGAGCACCTGATCGAGCAGCAGCTTCGATCGGGCCGCTACCGCTCTGCCGAACAGGTCGTGGCGAGCGCCCTGGCTGGCTTTCGCCGCAAAGCATCGTTTGACGTTTTGGGAGGGCATCCGCATTCGGGATCTGATCCGCGAGGGGCACAAGTACCTGATCGATGCAACGGTTTGTGGTGGATGCCCTCGACCTCTGTTATCGCAAGGCCGGGAAGGCGGCGGCGATCTCCTCATCTTCGCGGCGCAGGCCCAGGGTGAAGAGATCCGGCTTCCCGGCGGCGGCGTATGCCGAGACGGCATAGTCATACTCGGCGCGGGCTTCGCGCAGGGGGACCGGCATGCCCAGGGGCGAGCGCAGATTGGCAAGCCAAAGGGGGCGGGGAGCGATGGCAGCGGCGAGGCCGGGGAGGTCGTATTTCCCGAGTACGCCCGGAATCACCTCATCGAAGACGCGGCGATGGATGGGCGTGCGTGCGATGGCGGCAAAGGAGAGCAGGCCGCCGTCGACGCCCACGGCGGAGATGCGGGAATCGAGCACGGCCGCCTGCAAGAGGTCCGCGCCGAGGTAGCCTCTGGCAAAGGCGGCGCACTTGCCGTCGAACAGGAGGCGCTTCTCCTGCAAGAGATCGATGCCGCGCAGGATGTCGTCGATTCGCAGGCCGGCCATGGTTTTTCCGACCATGAGCGCGAGCCATGTTACTTTGCCCTGCCCGAACCAGGTCTGCGAATAGCCATCCCAATGAGATGCGGTCTCGCCGATGCCGGAGGGATCGAGGGCGAGCACGGTGTATCCGAGGCGCGCGAGTTGCTCGACGTCTCCCTCTTTCGCAGCCGCGGCAGACTTACCGCGCTCGTCGAGATAGAGGATGGTTTTCTTCCGCGACCGCTCGGGGGCGGGTTCGGCGAGGAGCGCGGGAATGAGGCGGCCGGGACCGGTTTCGTAGGTGAGGGTGGTGAGGCGGTAGCCGTCGCGATCTGTTTCCGCGAGGGAGTGGATGTTGAGCGGGTTCTTCGAAGGCTCATAGCGCGTCAGCAGGACGATTTCGTTCTGGAGGCGGGTTCGCAAGTCCTCGACGTCTTTCGCGGCGCCGAGGCGAGGGCGAGGCGGCGTTCGTTGGGAGAGCCTGCGTATGTTGAGCGTACTCGGCGTTTCGCCGCCGAGAGAGGTGGCCAGTTGTCCGGAGGGAGTGCAGAGAAGGTTTTCTTCGTATTCCGTTTGGAAGGAAGGTTCCGGAGAAAGCGCGGGCGCGTCTTTCAACCAGTGGCTCATCCACTTCTCGATGGCTTCGCGCTGTGAGGGAGGGACGCCGTGGCCGCCGGGCGCAACGAATGTGGAGATTCTATCCGCGGCGCCCAGCATTTCGTAGATGCGTTTGCTTTCGGCGAAGGCTTTGCGCGATCCGGCGATGGGGAAGAAATCTTCGGTGGTGGAGGCGATCAGGTAGGGCTTAGGGGAGAAAGCTTCCACGAGGTCTGCGTGATTCAGGCCGTTCTTGAGTTGATCAGGGAATTGCTGTTCGGCGTCCTGGGGACCGGTGCCCAACAACTGGTCCTCCCAATCGGTGATGTAGCAGGCGGGGGCGGCGGCTTCGACGCGGGGATCGAGTGCGGCGACGTAGGCGGTGAGCGTGCCTCCGCCCGAGCATCCGGCAACGCCGATGCGCTTTCCATTCACGTAAGGAAGCGACTGGAGCAGATCGATTCCGCGCATGGCATCCCAGACCATGTAGCGGGCGATGCTCTCGCCTCCGAGCAGGCTCTGAATGCCCACCATCTCGTGTTCGACGGTGGTGCCTCCGACTTTCGAGTCGCCCAGATCGCGGTCATAGAAGATGCGGCGCTCTCCTTGTCCGGTGGGGTCATAGGTGAGGACGACGAAACCGTTCTTCACGAGGCCAAGACTGATGTTCTGGTAAAAGGCCCGGGCCTTGGCCGAGAGGCTGTGGCCGGTGGGATGGAGGATGGCGGGATAGGGAGGCTTGCCGGTTTCCGGGATGTAGAGATTCGCGGTGACGTAGAAGTTGGGAAGGCTTTCGTAGATGACCTTCTCGACGCGATAGCCGTCTCGGGGGAGGACGCCTGTCTTGCGCAGGTTGAGAGGGGTACGCGCGGCGGGGAGTCCGCCCATCATGGCCAGCAACTGGCTCCGTACTTCGGTTTTCCGCTGCTCAAGCTGCGCGGGAGTGCGGATGGCGGCAATGCGCTGCTTGCGGGCGTCGAGTTGCTCCATGGCGATGTGCTGCAAGTAGGCGCGGAGCATGTCCGGCGCAGGTTTGCTGTTGGTTTGGGCCGGGGAATGCGCCGGCGGCATCAGGGCAAGGGAGGCGAGCGCGGCCAGCAGCGGCGCCCGGTGACATGATCTTCGCATTTCAGCCCACGATATCTCAAAAACCGCTCTTCGACGCAAGCTGCGTAATTCGCGGACCGGCGGCGCTGCCGAGTTGGAAGAATCGGGCCGGTGGAACATGATGCCCGATGGAGGTCCTACATCCCGCGACGGGGGATGTACGGGAAATGAGCGGCATAGTATCCTGAATGCCACTCCCTCATGAAAGGTATCGCCGTTGTCTGGGCCGCGGCCGGCGTTGTTCCGGCGCTGGCATGGCAAGTTCCTCTGTGGCTTGCCGCAATTCGTCTCGCCCGGTTCTGTGGCTTCGAGCGCGGAGGATTCCGCTTCGCCGCCGGCGCGCTCAGCCTCAGCTTTGTCCTCGGATCGCTCTGCGCATCTGCCCTCACCATGCTGCGGCTGAATTCCATGGCCAGCTATCTCATCCTTGGGATGATCTTCGCGTGGATTGGCCGCCGGGAGCGTCCGGGGGACTGCGTGGGCGCCACACCTGCAACAGGTTCCGGATCCTCCCTCTATGTGCTCGGGCTATTGGCGGTGTTCCTCCCGCTGATCACCCAGGCGATGCATCCTGTGCTTGAAACTGATTCCGCCGCCCACTTGAGTTGGGTGCTGGGATGGAGTGGGAATCGCATACCGCCCTACGAATTTGCGAATCAGTATTGCGCATTCTGGGAGTTGCTTTATGTTCCCATCCTCGTGCTGACGCGCGGTGATGGATGGTTCTGGCTGGTTACCATCCAAGCTCTCGCGCTGATCGGCCTGCTGGTTGCGGAACTCAGCCGCCTCCTCAATCTGCCGGCTTACCTCGCGCTGCCGCATCTACTCTTCCCACACTACTGGAATGGCCCCTCCGGGCTTCCGACATTGAAGAACGATATGATTTACGCCGCGGGATTTCTTTGGGGGGCGGTCCTGCTGGCGGAGGTAGCGGAGAGAAGAAGATCGAGGCAGGCGGCAGCGATCGCAATCTTCGCTACGAGCTTCCTGCTTTGCAAGTACAGTGGCACGGCGCTGGCGGCATTCTTGTTTGTTTTTGTCGCATGGCGCTGGCGGCGCATCGCAGAGAGACCAGTTCGAGACGGGCTGGTGTGGGCGGTTGTGGCAACGGCGGCATCGGGAATTTTCTACATCAAGAACATTGTGCTGTTTCACAATCCGCTGTTTCCGTTCCAAATCCGCCTGTTTGGGTTGGAACTGCCCGGAGCACCTCTCCCCGGCACTTCCCTGGTGGCGCACTTTTGGGATAAAGAACTATGGGCCCAATTGATCCCGCCGGGCTCGCTTCGCGTGGGTGGCGCCCTGATGCCTTTTCTGATTGGCGGATCGGTAGTGCTTTGCTGCTTGCTGATGGCAGAAGGCGCCAGCGCACTGAGCAGGGGCCTTCGGATTTCCCCACAAGCGGCGTGGTCCCCGTTTTTGCTCACCGGATGGCTGATTTACGTCAACTCGATTTACAGCGCCGGGGCGACGGCCGGCCGGCTCGATTATGTTTACGACTGTTTTAACAGCCTCCGGTACGTGGAAGGTCAACTTGCGGTTTCCGAGGTTCTCATCGCCGGCTGGCTTGCGAGCCGCCTGGGTAGCTCGGCGGTGGTCGCGTTTGCCTCGTTGGTGGCCGGCAGCAGGCTGACGGCGCTGTGGAGCTTCGTTGGCGGCTCGACTCCGTATCCCGCTCTCGCGTGCATCGCTGCCGGGCTTGTCTGGGTGTTGTGCGCCGCCTCTGTCCGGTGGTTTCGCCGGGCGATCCTACCGGTCCTTGCCACGTCCCTGCTGATCGCTTCGCCCCTTGTGCGGGATCGGATGGCTCAAGTGATGCGACTGGACTGGCAGCCGGTACTGTATCAGGTGCGCGAAGCATCGGGCTCGGTATTCCTCGTACCCGATCCGCTGAAGCCGCATCTGACGAGTTCGGCCTATCGAGTGATGGGAAAGCGGATGGATCAGCCGGTGGCAGTGGGAGGAATCGCCGATTTGGAAAAAGCGCTTCGTCGAGATACGACCCGGCCGCAGCAAATCGTCCACCTGATGGATTCGTCCTCGGGGCGGAATCCGGCAAGCTTGCAGGAATTGCGGAGGCTGCTGTTTGGCAAGTGCTACACCGAAGCAGGGGTCGCTCCGTACGCGGTGCGCTGGACGCTCAATGCCGGTGCATTGGACTGCGAAACACTGCGGACGGCCGGGCAGTAGTGGGAAGGCCAGGAGCCGGGAGTCGAGGGAGCCGGGAGTCGAGGAGAGCCGGACAACCTGATCTTCGATCGCCGGGCAGCGGTTGAGGAACTCACTCGACGGCTACTGGAGCGGTGAAATCTCCCGCGCGGATGGCTGGCGCGCAGCCAGCCATGAGGAAGAACAAATTTTCATATATTGGTACAACAAACTACTTTGTCAGCGATTCTCACACATACAGGAGTAGCTGTTGCTACAGGAGATCTAAAAATCGGTTTCAAGTTGACATCAGACTCTAAGTGGTCTAATATTTAAGCTCGATGTCTTCCAGAAGCAAGGTCCGGGCCGGCGAAGCCGATATTCCTCTGTTCGAGGACGTGATGCGTCAGATGGAAGACCGCTTCCGCACGAAGAGTCTGCGGCCGGGTTCCAAACTGCCTCCGGAACGCGAACTCGCGGAGCAGTTCGGGGTGAGCCGTCACACACTGCGGGAGGTTCTCAAGGCTCTCAACCTCTTCGGCATCATCCGATCCCGCGCGGGGGATGGCACCTATATCCAGCGATCCCTCGGCGGCCTTATGGCCAAGGCTGTTCATCTGAGCACGCTGCTCGAAGACGTGGACTATATGGATGCCTTCAACACGCGCCTGGCGATCGAACCGATGCTGGCCCGCTGCGCGGCCGAGAACGCGCGCCGTGAGGACATCGAGATGATGCGGCGGGAGATACGTGGGATGGAAGCCAACCTGGGCAATGCAAAAGGCTACAGCCGCCATGAAGTGGCCTTTCACGACCTCATCGTGGTGGCGGCCGACAATCCCATCCTGGGGTCCGTGATGGCTGCAATATCCGACTTGTTGCTGGAGGCGCGTTTGACGGTTACGCACCAAAGGATCGACCGGGACGATCTGATGCTGCATGTGGACATCCTCAAAGCCATCGAGGCGCGTGATCCGGAGGCGGCGAACGCCGCGATGGTCCATCATTTGAGTATCAATCGCACGTATTACCAGGATTACTTTCGCAAGAAATCGGAAGAAGCGCAGAGGGGGAAGGCTCCCTTGCGGGTGAGTACGCGCGCTCTGCCCGCTTGACGAACGGGCGGGCGTAGTGAGGACTTGGAGGAAGCCGGATGCGTCGCGTTATTTTGTGGCCACTCGCATTTGTTTTCGCTCTCACGCCGGTTGGCGCGCAGGCTCCCGCGCCGGCGGCAAGCTGGCTGGATCCCGGCGGGAACCGCAAGGATCTGGGCTTCGCGCGCAACCGCGCCAGCCGCGCCAGCCTGGGCCTCGTGCTGAGGTACATGCCGGAGATGGTGAAACGCGCCGAAACCATCATTCCTTACCCGGTGGAGATCGGTGTTTTCCATGGCGGCGGTGAAGCAGGAGTGGCGCCGCCGGCCGGTTCTCCAGCGCGATGACATCCCCGCATGGGTGAGAGAAAGTCCGCTCTTCTATACCATCAGCGTGCGGGGGAACACGCCGGACGGGCAGTCGGGCTACCGCGGCCCCCTGCTCGCGGAGAACATACTCGAATGGAGCAACAAATTAAAGACGCCAGTCAGCCCTCTATTGATGGCGTGTGAGAAGCATGGCATATGGATCACCCCCGACTACTTCCCGCCTGTGGGAGGAGACGATTCCTTCCGGCGGATGACCACGCAACTGGCGGCGGAGGGCCGCCGCTCCATGGTGTATCTCTCCGGACTCTACTGGACTCTGGTGAAGACGAGGGCGGGTGTCAGCGGGCACGATGCCGGCGCGCCGCTGTTAAGCACGACATGAACCCCTCTGGAAACCAGATCCGGAATTAGTACCCGCACACACTCAGCGCTACCACCCCCGCCCCACGCCATCACACCGCCATCCCCTTCCACGCCTTCGCCGCTGTTAACCGCACCTTGCGATTCCCGCTCTTCAGCATCGGATAAACCGCCGCTGCCGCCTCGGGAGTCCCCAACCGCGCCAGCCCGATCACCGCGGCGCATTGCAGATGCTCTTCCGGCCGCCCCATCACCGTCCGGTAGATCCGCATCGCCTCCGCGCCGTTGCCCTGCTCTCTCTGGTGATCCGCATAGCGCAGCATTGCATCCACATCCGCGCCTTTCGGCCACTGGAACGCGCCGGCGGGCTTCTTCCCGATCCTTCCCAACGCGCTCACCGCCGCGCTCGAGATGTTGGCATTCGGCGATCGCATCGCCGCCACGCACAGGCTCACGGCCTCACCGGCGCGCCGGTGTCCGAGCGCCGCCAGAATCCGCGGCTTGAAGTCATCGGGCGCCGTGCGGTAAGCGCCCACCAGCACCTTGTTCACACCGTCCCCTGGAATCCGCTCGAGGCAGTAGATCGCCTCCTCGCGCACGTCCGCATCCGCCAGCCATTTCGCAATGGCGGCGGCCTCCGATTCCGGCGCAATGTCCGAAAGCAGCCGGCATGCCAGCACGCGCGCGGCCAGCGGATTCCCTGCTCCGCCCAGCCCCATCAGTTCCTTCACCACCGCCCCGCGCCGCTGATCCGCCGTATCCTTCCCCACTGCGTGGACCATCGTCGTGATCGCTTCCCGCGCGGCTTTCGCTACTGCGGGGTTCGAAGAGGCCACGAGTTTCCCCAACTCCGCAATGGCCGAAGCGTCCGCGTCCCCTGCCGCGCGCCAAGCCGCGAAGCGCACCTCTTTGTCGTCGCTCTGTATGTCCGCAATCAATTTCTCGTTCGCCATCGGATCATCCTCCCCTACAGGTGCCACGGCCCGCGCCCCGGCCTGCTCAACAGGCGGTTCGCCTCATCGTCGTCCTTCACCCGCTCATTCACCGCGTCCCACTCGAGTTTGCGCCGCAACTGAAAGGCGATATTGCCCAGGATGCACAGCGTCGCCACCCTGTGGCCGGATTCCATGTGCATCACCGGTTTCTCCCGTGACTTCACGCAATCGAGAAAATTCTCCATGTGCCCCGGGCTGCGGAACACCTTCACCCCGTCCCATGGAGCCGTGTAGTCCTTCGCCTTCTGCTCCGTTGCCGTACCCGCCCCATCGCCAAGCGTCACTGTCAGGCGCCCCTTGTCGCCGTGATAAACAGCGCCGTACTGCGCCTGCAACTCCGTCGAAGGCTCGCCCGGCTGCGCCCACACGAGCGTCCAATCCGGGTTCCTGAATTCGTAGGTCACACGCATCGTCACGCCCGAATCGTACATCCCGTCGTGCGGCGGCTCGCCCGTCGCCTCGACGCTCACCGGACCCGTCGCGTCGCAATCCATGATCCAGTTGGCGATGCTCATCACGTGCGCCCCGCGATCGCGGATCTGTCCCCCGCCGAAGTCGATCATCCAGCGGAACTGCCCGTGCGTATGCTTCACGTTGTAGGGCAGCCACCGCGCCGGGCCCACCCACATGTCATAGTCGAGGCCCTGGGGCGGCTCGGCGTCCGGCGTCCAATCCCCGTCCGGACTCGCGTAGTGCCAGCACAGGACTTCCCGCACCTTCCCGATCTGTCCGTTCCGGATGTACATCGCCGCCTGCCACGCCGCCGGCTGCGAACGCCCCTGCGAGCCGATTTGCACCACTCGCCCATAGCGGTCAGCCGCCGTCACCATCGCGCGGCCCTCTTCCACCGTGTTGCACGCGGGCTTCTCGCAGTAGACATCCTTTCCCGCCTGGCAGGCGAGAATGGTCAGGAGCGCGTGCCAGTGGTCGGGCGCGGCGATGACCACCGCATCCACGTCCTTATCCTCGAGCAGCCTGCGAAAATCCTTGTAGATCTTCGGACGCCCGCCCACGCGCGTCGCCGCCGCGTCCAGCCGGCTCGAATCCACGTCGCACAAGGCGACGCTGCGCGCCGCCGACTGCTGCCGCGAGCCGTCACCGCCCAGATTCGACGGAGCCGGAATGGCCTTTCCGAACTCCGCCTCCGGCCGCAGAAATCCGCGCCCCCGGCCTCCGATGCCGATATGGCCCAGGTTAATGGTGTCGCTTGGCGCCGGACCCTGCATACCCATGGCGCGCGCCGGAACAATGTCGAACAGCGGCACGCTCGCCGCCTGAAGAAAGGTTCTCCGGGATGGTGTTCGCATATGATTGCCTGTCACAGAATACTGCGCTCGCCCCACCCGCGCAAGCTCACTTGCTCATCTTCCCTGCATTTAGGGCTGGAAATTTCCATGAAAAAGACGATAAAATTCAATGCCATAGAAACAGGAGGGATGACACGTGAAGAGCTCTGACTCTTTCCGCCGGAACCTTGTCCGAAAACCGTCCGCCGTTCTCGGTTTTCTACTTCTTCTTACCAGCGCTTTGCTGCCTGCCGCCCGGCTTACTGAAAGCTACGGCAAACTCCCGCTCCGTTTTGAGCCCAACCGCGGCCAGGCGGATTCTCACGTCCGCTTCCTCTCGCGCGGACCTGGTTACACGATGCGTCTGCTGGACCAGGGCGCCGAAATCGCGCTTGGCTCCGGGGGCAGGCGCGCGCTCGTCCGCATGCGCCTCGAGGGCTCCCTCCCAGCGGCAAAATCCACTCTCCTCGATCCGCTCCCGGGAGTGAGCAACTACTTCACCGGCGGCGACCCCTCCCAGTGGCGCACACGCATCCCAGGTTACGCGCGCGTCTCCTACCGGGGCGTCTATCCCGGAGTCGACCTCGTCTACTACGGCAATCAGCGGCAAATCGAGTACGACTTCCGCATCGCTCCGCACGCCGACGCCAGCCGCATCCGCCTTGCCTATGACGGCGTGAACTCCCTCCGCATCGACCCCTCCGGCGACCTGCTCCTCGAAACCCCCGCCGGAACGCTTCGCCAGCACAAACCGGCCGTCTATCAAATGATCGGACGCCGCAAAGTGCAGGTTGACGCAGGCTACCGCCTTGAAGCAGGCAGGAAGGTCACCTTCGCTCTCGGCGCCTATGACCGCTCCCGTCCCCTCGTCATCGATCCCATCCTCGCCTACTCGACCTTTCTCGGCGGCATCGGCCTCGACCGCGCCCGCGGCATTGCCGTGGACTCGACGGGAGCCGCCTATGTCGCCGGCGAAACGACCTCCGCCACATTCCCCACCGTTTCCGCCGCGCAAAGCACCGGCGGAGGCTCCATGGACGTCTTCGTCACGAAACTGAACGCGGCCGGCAACGCCCTGGTCTACTCCACCTACCTCGGGGGCTCACTCGATGACGCCGGATTGTCCATCGCCCTTGACGCCGCCAACAACGCCTACATCACCGGCTATACACAGTCCACGAACTTCCCCACGCAAGCGGCGGCGCATGGCTCTTCCGCCGGAGGCACTGACGGCTTCATCGCCAAACTCGGTCCCAACGGCGACACCCTCATCTTCTCCACCTACCTCGGCGGCTCGGGCGAAGATCGCGGCGTCTCGATCGCCGCGGATTCCACGGGCGCCTACGTCGCCGGCAACACCAGTTCCGCCGACTTCCCCACCGCCTCCGGTCTCTTCGGCTCGTATCGAGGCGGCACGCGCGACGGATTCATCGTCAAGGTGGGAACCACCGGCGCCATCGGATTCTCGTCCTTCTTCGGCGGCGGCGCGGATGATTCCGCCACCGGCATCGCCGTCGATTCCTCCGGCATCTACGTCGCCGGCTATACCTCGTCGACTGATCTCCCGCTCCAGGGCGCTCTCTACGGCGCACCGGCGGGCGGGGTGGACGCCTTCGCCGCGAAACTCAATCCCGCCGGCAATGCCATCACCTACTCGACCTACCTCGGGGGCTCAAGCGATGACCGTGCCACCTCGATCGCCATTGACTCGACCGGCGCAGCCTACATCGCCGGCTGGACTTATTCCTCGAACTTCCCCCGCTCTGCCGCCTATAACTCCACCTTCGGCGGCGTCTTCGACGGCTTCCTCACCAAGCTCAATGCGGCCGGCACGGCTTTGGTCTACTCGACCTTCCTCGGAGGGAACGGCGAGGACCTCATCACCAGTGTCGCCGTGGACAGCAACACCCAGCCCTCGGTGAGCGGCTACACCGCGTCCTCCAACTTCCCCACTCTCGGCTCTTCCGCCGCCTATTACAACGGACGCAACCAGGGCGCCTTCGTCACCCGGTTCACCTCGGCGGGCAACGCGCTTTCCTACTCGACCTATCTCGGCGGCACCAGTGACGACCAATCCAACGGCGTCGCCGTCGACCCCAATGGCGCGGTCTACGTCGCGGGTTCCACTCAAGGCCCCGACTTCCCCACCGCATCCGCCTTCCAATCCTCCCTCCAGGGTTCTTATGACGCCTTCGTCGCCAAACTCATCGAAGGCACTCCGCTCACGTTCACCGTCACCACGAACCCCGCTGGGCTGAACGTCACCGTCGATGGAATCACCGCGCCCAGCCCCCGTTATTTCGGCTGGACGCCGGGCTCCACCCACGCCCTCTCCGCCCCCACGCCGCAGGGCAACGGCAACACTCGAAACATCTTCTCCTCGTGGAGCCAGGGCGGCGCCCAAACGCAGAACGTCACCGCGCCCTCGGCGAACACAACCTACACGGCCACCTACTCCGTCCAGAACCTCCTGAACCTCACCGCCTCCCCCGCCGGAGCCGGCACTGTCTCTGCTTCCCCCTCCGCGGCTGACGGCTATTACGCCTCGAGCGCCTCGGTCTCCGTGGCCGCCGCCCCTGCCGCCGGCTATGCCTTTGCCGGATTCAACGGCGACCTCACCGGAATCACCTCCCCACAGAGTCTCTCCATGTCCGCTCCCCGCAACGTCACCGCCACCTTCTCCTGCGTCTACAGCCTCAGCGGCTCCACCATCGATACGGGGGGCGGCGCCGGCACCGGCAGTTTCGGCATCAACACCGGAGCCGCCTGCGGGTATAGCGCCACCAGCAATGCCTCCTGGATCACTGTCGTTTCCGGCGGAGCAGGCTCGGGGAGCGGCACCGTCAATTATCAGGTAGCCGCCAACCCCACCACATCCCCTCGCTCGGGGATGATCACGGTGGCGGGCGGCAATATCTCACTCACCTACACCATCAATCAGGCCGCCATGCCTCCGGCATCGCTCAGCTTCTCCACTTCCCCCGCCGGGCTCCAGGTCCTCGTGGATGGCACGGCCTACACCACGCCGGCTACCTTCCAGTTCGCCCCCGGCAGCACTCACCAGGTAGGCGTGTCCTCACCTCAGGGCTCGGGCGGCATTCACTATAACTTCACCGCCTGGAGCGACGGCTTGGCGCAAACGCACCAGGTCACCGCCCCCGCCGCCGGCGTGGTTGCCCTCACCGCCAGTTTCAGCACTTCCTACCTCCTCACCACCGTCACCAACCCCGCCGGGACCGGCACCATCCTCGCCTCCCCGGCCTCCGCTGATGGCTATTACGCCACCGGCGCCACAGTCCAACTCACCGCTTCCCCCGCCGTCGGAGCCACTTTCACCGGCTGGTCCGGAGCCCTCACCGGAGCCTCAAACCCGCAATCGCTCGTCATGGATCAGCCCAAATCCGTGACCGCCTCCTACTCGCCCACCACTTGCGGAAGCAATTACACGCTGAGCCCGCAGGCGATCACTGCTGAGGCAGCGGGCGGAACCTTTACCGTCAACGTCGCCTCCGCGCCCGGGTGCTTCTGGAACGCCGCCCTCTCCGGCGCGTTCATCGATCCCTTCCTCTCCATCACCGGTCCGCCCTCCGGCACCGGAAACGGGAGCTTCCAGTTCACCATCCAGGCGAACGCCACTCAGTTCCCGCGCACCGCCTCCATCAACGTCATGGGCCAGATTGTGCAGATCGTGCAGCACGGGGTGAACGTGGTCCAGGCGTTCACTGACGTCGAGCCGTCGAACATCTTCTTCGACTACATCACGCTGCTCAACCGCTATGGAACCTCGAACGGCTGCGCGCCCTCGATCTTCTGCGTCAACGACGTCACCACCCGCGGAACCATGGCCGAGCTTGTCATCCGCTCCATGCTCGGCGAGGTCTTCCCCTATTCCCAGACCCCGTTCTTCACCGACGTGCCGGCCACCCACCCGCAGTTCAAGTACATCCAGAAAATGAAGGAACTCGGCATCACCGACGGCTGCACGACCACCACCTACTGCCCGGCCGACCCGGTCACGCGCGGACAGATGGCGGTCTTCCTCATCCGCGGCAAACTCCACGTCAACTCGCCGCAGGACTTCACTTACAACGCGACGCCCTACTTCCTCGATGCGCAGAGCAACAACATCTTCTTCCCCTTCATCCAGAAGATGCGCGACCTCGGCATTACCAACGGCTGCACCACGACGAATTACTGCGTGAATGATCCGAACACGCTTGGACAGATGGCGGTGTTTCTCATCCGCTCGTTCAACACCCCGTAGCGGGAACTGACGCTACCGGTTGTGAGTCAGGCGGTCGTACACAAATCCCGCGCCGCCGCCTGATAGCGCCCCGATTGCCGCGCCCTTCCCTCCGCCGGCCAGTGCCCCAATCGCGGCCCCCACGCCCGCGGTTCCGCCGACAATCGCCACCGACTTCGCCGTCGAGCGCTGGCGGCGTACTCGCGGTGCCGGACGCCGCGCGGGCGCCGGAGCTGGTTCATACGCGGGCGCAGCGGCGGAATTCCGCGAGGCATAAGGCGCCGGCGCCACCGGCTGTGCATTTTGAACTACCGGCGCCTGCTGCTCCAGTGGCTGCGCAGCCGCGTCGGGAGGCTGGGCATAGCCCACCAGTTTCCCCTGCGCGTCGTATAGCGGACCCACATATCCCGGGACCGATGCCGCGGGAGCAGCCACCACAGCCGGAGGCTCCGCCTTCTCACGGTGCATCCATGCTGCCGAGCCGCCCACCAGCAATCCCCCGGCAATCAGTCCGGCAAGAGCAATGCGGATATTCGCGATTCCCATACGTTCCTCCGCTATGGGAAGAGCAATCCCCTTGCCGAAACGCAAATCCTTACTTACGAGTGATTTCGCGTAGCGCGAGCCGTCGGGCCGTGTATTTTTTACCGGGGCGCTTACCGTACTTCCGCCACCGCAGGCGCAGGAGACTCCATCTCCTTTTCTTTCCCCTTCGCATGCCGCGTATGGAGGTTCCCCAGCAGGATGTAGAACACCGGCGTCAAATACAGCGTCACCAATTGCGAAAACAGCAATCCGCCCACCACCACCAGACCCAGCGGCTGTCTTGCTTCGCCGCCCGCGCCGTAGCCGAGCGCAATCGGAATCGCACCCAGCAATGCCGCCATCGTTGTCATCATGATCGGGCGGAACCGGATCAGACACCCTTGATAGATCGCCTCCGCCGGGCTCATCCCTCCACGCTCGGCTTCGAGCGCGAAGTCGATCTGCATGATCGCGTTCTTCTCCACAATGCCGATCAGCATGATCAGGCCGACGAAGGCGTAAATGTTGAGATCCATCTTGAAGAAGTACAGCGTCAGCAGCGCGCCGAAGCCCGCCGAGGGCAGTCCGGAGAGAATGGTCATCGGGTGAATGTAGCTCTCGTACAGGATTCCGAGCACGATGTACACCACCATGATCGCGATCACCATCAGGACCCAAAGATTGCCCAAGGAGTTGCGGAAGGCCTGCGCCTCACCCTGGAAGGCTGTACTGATCGAATCCGGCAGCAGGCGGTCGGCCGTGTCCTGCACCTCCTGCACCGCGGAGCCCAGCGAATAGCCCGGCTTCACGTCAAAGGAGACCGTCACCGCCGGCAATTGCCCGAAATGACCGATGGTCTGCGCTCCCACGTGGATCGTCTGCCTGGCCAAAGTGTCGAGGGGAACCAGTCCGCCGGTAGCCGATTTGAAGTAGAGCAGGGAGAGCGCCTTCGGATCTTTCTGGTAGTGCGGCTCCAGTTCGAGCAGCACTTTGTATTCATTCACCGGCGAGTAGATGGTGGACACCCAGCGCGGACCATAGGCGTCATACAGCGAGTTCTCAATCTGCTGCGCGTTCACCTGAATGGCCGCCGCCTTATCCCGGTCAATGGTGAGGTGGACTTCCGGGTTCGAAATCAGCAGACTGCTCGAGACGTCCTGCAAGGCCGGCAGGCTTCGCAACTCTTCTTCGAGTTTTTGAACCGAGGCGTAGAGTGCGAGTTTGTCCGGAGACTGGAGAGTGAACTGATAGAGACTCTTCGTCACCTGCCCGCCAATTCGGACGACCGGCGGATTCTGGAGGTAGACCCGCATTCCCGGCAGGCCCTCGAGTTTCGGGCGCAACTCCTTCATCACGTCCGTCACCATCAGCTTGCGCTCGTGCCGCGGCTTGAGGTGGATCACCAGTTGGCCAAAATTGGGGCCTCCCAACGTAACGGAAGTAGCGCCGCCGATGCTCGAGACAAATGCGTCAATGTTCGGATCCTGGCGCACAATTTCGGAAACGTGTTTCTGGTATTGCACCATCTGGTCAAACGAAGTACCTTGCGCCGCCTCGGTGATGGCGAGCAACTGATCGGTGTCCTGCTCGGGAATGAAGCCTTTGGGGATATTGACGAACAGGTAGCCAGTACCGGCGAGCACGAATACAAACACCACCAGGATAGCGCCGCGATGCCGCAGCGCCGCCTGTAGGCTGACGTCATAGATGCGGAGCATACCATCGAAAAACCGCTCCGTGACGCGGTAAAACCACGAATGTTTCTCCTCGTGCGAGGACTTTAGAAAGCGACTGCACAGCATCGGCGTCAGCGTCACGGAAACCACGCCTGAAATCAGAATGGCCGCGCAGATGGTAACCGCGAATTCCTTGAACAGGCGCCCCAGGATGCCGCCCATGAATAGCACGGGAATGAACACCGCCGCCAGCGACAGGGTCATCGAAACGATCGTGAATCCGATTTCTTTCGACCCTTCCACCGCCGCCCGCATCGGGGTTTCGCCCATCTCGAGGTGCCGGACGATGTTTTCTAGCATCACAATGGCGTCGTCGACGACAAAGCCGATCGACAGGATCAACGCCATCATCGAGAGGTTGTCCAGGCTGTAGTTCAGCATGTACATGACGGCGAATGTCCCGATGATGGAAAATGGCAGCGCCAGGCTGGGGATGATGGTGGCTGAGAAATTGCGCAGGAACAGGAAGATCACCATCACGATGAGTCCCAGGGTGAGCACCATGGTGAACTTCACGTCCTCGAAGGATTCGCGGATGGTTTCCGACCGGTCGTAGAGCACTTTCATGGAGACAGACGGCGGAAGCTCGCTCTTGAACACCGGCAGGAGCTTTTTCACGCCGCTGGCGACCTCCATCGTGTTGGTTCCCGGCTGCCTCTGGATGCCGAGCACAATGGCGCGCTCCGCCATGTCCTTCGAGTAAAGCCATGAAGCAGTTTTGTCGTCCTCGACGCCGTCCAGGACTTTGCCCAACTCCTCGAGCCGCACCGGAGAGCCCTTACGATAAGCAACAATCAGCGGCTTGTACTGATCGGCGCTGGTCAACTGGCCGGTGGCCTGCAACGTGAAGGCGCGCTGCGGCCCGTTGATGGTGCCAGTAGGCAGATTGACATTCCAGCTCTTGAGCGCGGTCTCCACCTCGTTCAACCCCACCTGGCGCGCGGCGAGCGAATGGGGATCCATCTGGATGTGAACCGCGTACTTCTGCGCGCCCAGCACCTGCACCTGGGCCACGCCGTTGACCATCGAAATCCGCTGCGCCACTCGCGTTTCGGCATATTCATCGAGCGTCCACAGCGGTACGGTCCGGCTGGTCATCGCCAGGTACAGAATGGGCTGATCGGCGGGGTTCACCTTGGCGAAGGTAGGCGGTGTCGGCATGCCTTGAGGAAGCAGGCGCGAGGCCTGCGTGATCGCTCCCTGTACATCCACGGCGGCCCCGTCGAGATTACGGCTGAGGTCGAATTCCAGCGTGATTTGCGTCGAGCCCAGGGAGTTCATGGAACTCATCGACTGGAGCCCGGCGATCATGGAGAACTGGTTCTCGAGGGGCGTCGCCACCGAGGACGCCATGGTTTCCGGACTGGCTCCCGGCAGTTGCGCCGTTACCAGCAGCGTTGGAAAGTCGACGTTCGGCAGGTCGCTGACGGCCAGCGACCGGTAGGCCACCGTTCCGAACAAGGTGATTGCCGCCATTAACAGGCTTGTCGCAATCGGCCGCTCGATAAATCCCAGGGAAATGTTCATTGCTCAGCCCCAAGCAGTTTTTCCTGCAAGCGCGAA
>JADLBD010000025.1 GCA_020847975.1 Bryobacterales bacterium
GAGAAGGTACGCTCGAACAAGATGGAGGTTCGCATGAAGAAGTTGATTGCGGGGTCGCTTCTGGCTCCGGCCCTGCTTCTGGCCGATTTTACGTACACCGAAACCACGCGGATGACCGGCGGCGCGCTGATGCAGATGAGCCGTACGCTGGGAGTGTTTTCCAAGGACTTGCGGAGGGTGGGTGAGCCCGTAACGTCCACGGTGATCGTACAGGGGAACCGCATGGCGCATGTCAATGACCGGACGGCGCAGATCTGGGACCTGGACAAGGAAAGCATCACGGAGATCGATTTCGAGAAGCGGACCTGGTCCACCATCACCTTCGCCCAGATGAAAGAAGCGATGGAAAAAGCGATGCAGCGCGCGCAGCAGCGCGTGAAAGAGACCGAGGACAAGCGCAAGGAGGCGGAACAGAAAGCGGAAGTGAGCTACAAGATGGACGTGAAGGAAACCGGCAAGGTCCAGAACATCAACGGCGTGAACGCCCATGAAGTGCTCATGACCATGACGTTCGAAGCCAAGGACAAGCAATCGGGCCAGTCGGGACAGATGGAGACGATGAGTTCCATCTGGGTCACGGATTCGGTGCCCGGCTACCAGGAACTGGTGGACTTCCAGAAGCGGCTGGCGCTGAAGATGGCCAATGCGCTGGCAAGCCCGGCGATGGCTGGGCAGGCGATGATGATGGCCTCGAATCCGCAGTTCATGACTTCCATGCAGAAGATGGCGAAGGAAGCGGAGAAGCTGAAGGGGATTCACATCAAGCAGATCACGAAAATGGGAATGAATCTGGATCCGGCAAAGGCCTCCGAGGTTACCGATCCGGCGACGATGCAGCAGCCGCAAGGCCCTTCGGTGAAGGAGGCTGCTGGGGACGCTGCGACCGATTCCGCGGCCAGCCGCATCGGGCGGAGTATCGGTATTCCCGGTGGACTTGGCGGACTCGGCGGGTTTGGCAGGCGCAAGAAAAAGCAGGAAGAGCCGCCGCCTCCTCCGCCCCCGGCGCAGGAAAACCAGCAGGCGGCCGCGGCAAATTCAGGAGTGCTGATGGAGATGGTGATGGAGATGAACAACTTCTCCACCGCGCCCGCGGACTCGTCGAAGTTCAGCGTGCCGGCCGGCTTCAAGCAGGTGGATCATCCCATGATGCGGGCGCTTCAATAGCAGGAGTCAGGGTCAAACAAAAGAAAGGGCGCGCTGGGGATTTCCTGGCGCGCCCGTATTGTTTTTGGAGGGTGACTATTCGATATCGCGGCTCTTGCGCTTGCGATTGCGCTTGCGGGCCAGCGCTTCCTTCACGCGCCGCTTTTCGCCGGGCTTCAGGTAGAAGGAGTGACGCTTGATCTCCTTGATGATGTCTTCCTGTTGCACTTTGCGTTTAAACCGGCGCAGGGCGCTTTCCAGGGTTTCTCCATCCTGGACTAATACTTCGGCCAAATCCTATTCACCCCCTTTTGCATGAGACCCGTAGAGGAACTTCGAACTCCTTTATTCTGGCAGGTTTCCGGTTGGGGGACAACTGGCTCCGGTCAGGCGCCCATCACCAGGCCTTTTACCCGGTCCGGCGCAGGGGCTGGAGTGAAGAGGCTTGCCAGATAGCCGGCGCCGAAGGTGGTAACGACGCCGATGGGGCCCTGGTAAAAAAAGCTCCAGCGCGTCAGCGTAATTGTGAGGCCGACGGCGATCATCCCCGCGGCGGCTCCGAGCAGGCAGCCCATCGCGGAAGCGCGGCGGGTGAGGGTGCCGAGCAGGAAGATGCCGAGCATGGGCCCGGAAACGACGGCGCTCACGCGGTTGTAGGCGAGGACGAGGTCTCCGGCTTTCGAAGCAAGCAGTCCCGTGAAGGTGACGGCCACGCCCCAAAAGACCGTTCCGGCGCGGCCCACCATGGCGTAGTGCTCCGGCGGCCGGTCCGGCCGGAAGACGCGTTGGTAAAAATCGACGGTGCTCGCGGTGGTGAGCGAATTGATGCCTGCCGACATTACGGCCATGGAAGCGGCGAAGATGGCGGCCACCACCAGTCCGGACATGCCGCTCGGCAGTTCGCGCACGGCGAAAAAGGGCACGATGGCGTCGGTGTTCGTGAGTCCGGCGAGGCGTTCGGGATGGAAGTGGTAGAAGGCAAAAAGGGCCGTACCGGTGAGATAGAGAATGGAAATGATAGGCACGATGAGGAAGGCCTGGAGCATTACGCTCTGGCGGCAGTCCTTGGCGGATTTGGTGGTGAACAGCCGCTGGAGGATGGCCTGGTCCGTGGTGAGCGGAGCCATGCACAAGACGATGCCGCCGATGAGGCACGCCCAGATGCTGGTGAGTTGCGCCGGATCGAGGGTTGGATTGACGAAACTCAGTCTGCCCGCATCGAGCGCGGCGTGGTAGGCGGCGGGGATGCCGCCAGGGACGCGCCGCAGCGCGACGGTGAAGATGAGGGCGATGCCGGAGGTGACGGTGAAGAACTGAATGACGTCGGTCCAGATGACGGCGCGGATGCCGCCCAGCGCCGTGTAGAGCGTGGTGAACAAGCCCATCACCAGCACACACTGCCAGACGGGGAAGCCGGTAACGAGGTTGATCACGAGCGCGGGACCATAGATGGCCACGGCGACGTGCCAGCCGCGCAGAACCTGGAACTGCATGCTCACCAGCAGCCGCACGGGCAAACTGAAGCGGCGCTCGAGATACTCATAGGCTGTATAGAGGTTGAGTTTCGAGTAGAACGGCACGAACACGAGGATGACGATGGGCGCGCAGATGGGAT
This sequence comes from Bryobacterales bacterium, assembly GCA_020847975.1. GTDB lineage: Bacteria > Acidobacteriota > Terriglobia > Bryobacterales > Bryobacteraceae > CADEFT01. Next base: position 2,759 of record JADLBD010000025.1, read on the forward strand.
AGGCGGCCGGCATCCAGATGAGTTGCAGGTTGTTCTTGTAGCCCCAGGCGGGCGAGCCCATGACGGAGATGGCGCTGAGGTCGGCGGCGACAATCGAGATTCCGGCCGCGATCCAGGGCATGGAACGGCCACCGAGGAAATACTCCTTGGCCGTGGCTCCGCGGCGGTAAAAGGAACTTCCGATGACTGCAATCGCGAGCAGATAGAGCCCGACGGCGACGTAGTCGAGTGTGGCGAAGCCTTTCATCCAGCCTTGGGCGGCAGGTTCAATAGGCAAGCCAGCCTCCGTCGACGAGGAGCGTGGCGCCTGTAATAAAGGCGGCATCGTCGGAGGCGAGGAAGGCAACAGCATTGCCGATATCTTCCGGAGTGCCGCGGCGCCCGAGCGGCGTGAGGCGCACGTAGCGCCCGCTGGCGCCGCTTTCCCTCATGTCGCCGGCAATGCCGGCATTGGCCGGAGTGAGGATGTCGCCGGGGGCGATGGCATTCACCCGGATGTCGTAGGGAGCGAGTTCCAGCGCCATGGTCTGCGCGAGCGAGACCTGGGCGGCTTTGGTGGCGCAATAGACGGAGGCAAACTCCTGAGCGGCATAGGCGCCGACGGAACTGATGTGGATTATCGAGCCGCGCACTCCCTTCGCCGCCATGGATCGGGCCACAGCCTGCGAGCAGTGGAAAGTGCCCTTGAGGTTCACATCGACAATCGCGTCGAGTTGCTCGGGAGCGCAGTCGAGAAACGAGTGAACGGCGGGCTTGCCGGTGAGACCCGCGTTGTTCACCAGGATGTCGATCTGGCCGAAGCGTTGTTCCACCTGGGCCACCATCTGGAAGACCGCCTCGCGGTTCGAGATGTCGGCGATGTGGGCCACCGCCTCCGCCCCGGCGAGCGAGTCGGCGGCTTCCGCGAAGTGCTCCGGCGTGGGCTGGACGAGAGCGAGTCTCACTCCTTTCATGCCGAGGATGCGGGCGATGCCGAGTCCGATGCCGGTGGCTCCTCCGGTGATAATGGCAACTTTGTTATGCAGGGACATATCAGATAGCTCGTTTCAGAATCTGCGAGAGTTCGGCGGCGGTGAGGGGCAGGGCATTGCCCTTCATGCTGCTGGCTTGTAACGCCTTGCTGACGATGACGGGGATGTCGGACTCCATGATTCCGTATTCGCGCAGCGGAGGGATGCAAAGGCTTCGGCACAGGCTGTGCAAACTGGCGGCGGCGTCGCGAGCCGTGGCGTGAGCGTTCTGCGCGAGAATGCCCGCCACGGTGTGGTACCGTGCCAGCTTTTCGCTGTCCGGCGCGCGCTGCTCGAGGGCGGCGATGTTAGCCTCGGTCACGTGAGGCAGCAGCGCTGCGCAAACCGCTCCGTGCGGAGCGGGGAACATGCCTCCGATGGGAGCCGCGAATCCATGCACGGCTCCGAGGGCGGCGTTTGCCAGAGCGATGCCGCCAAAGAGGCTGGCGAGCGACATGCCCGCGCGGGCTTCAAGGTCATGAGGATTGGAGAAAGCGCGCGGCAGCGACCGGGCAGCGCGGCGGATTCCCTCGAGGCAGATTGCGTCGATAAGCGGGTTGGAGCGGATGGAAGTGTACGGTTCGATGAGTTGCGTGAGCGCGTCGAGGCCCGTGGCAGCGGTGATGGCGGGCGGCAGGCCGAGTGTGAGTTCCGGGTCGACGATGGCGAGTTTCGGAAGCATGGCGGCGCTGCGCAGGCTCGCCTTCACCTTGTGTTCCGGCGATGCGAGCACGGCGTTGCGCGTCGCTTCCGAGCCTGTCCCGGCGGTGGTGGGAATCGCGACAAAGGGAAGCGGCGGGCAGAGGAGTGGATTGCCTTTGCCGATGACTTCGAGATAGTCGAGCGGCTCGCCACTGTTGGGCAGCAGTGCGGCGATCGCTTTGCCGCCATCGATGGCGCTGCCGCCGCCGAAGGAAATGACCATGTCGCAGTGCTCGCCGCGCGCAAGCCCGACGCCCTCGCGGATGCGCTGGATCTCAGGTTCGCCGGCGATGGAGAAGGGAACAGCCGCCACGCCGGCTGTTGCCAGCAGCGCGATAAGCCGTTCCGCCCGGTCCTGAGAGCGGCCGGTAACGAGCAGCGCGCGGCGCCCGAGCGGCTGGATTGCCCTGGCTGCCTCGGAGAGGATTCCCGGGCCGAACAGAATGCGTCCGCTGGTGGCGAATTCGAAGGTCACTTCCTTTACCAACCTTCTTCGCCGGGGAAGACGTTCGCGTACTTGATGCTCGAGCGCGGCTCGGCCATCATGCCGGCAACGGCGTCGCGCCAGGCGGCGTAGTGGGCGGTCTCCTTGTGCTGAGCGGGCGCTTCCGCCGTGCGGTAAATCTCGACCAGCAGGAACCGCGCGGGATCGCCGGCCTGTTGGAGGACGTCGAAACGGGCGATGCCCGGTTCCTGGACGCTATGGGATGCATTTTCGATGGTGGCGGTACGGAAGGCCTCGACGAACTCCGGCTTGACGCGGACGTGAACGTGAACAATGAGCATTGATGGTTATATTATCTGTCCTCCCGCATCAGGACAATTGGCAGCGCGAATGCCGCCAACGGCGGTGAGATGGCGGACGGGGACGAGAGTCCCTCGCCTTCTACCGCGCCATCAGCACGGAGATCTTCGCTTCGTTGCTGCGCGCGCGGGCCACTACGCGAACATATTCGACGTAGCGGCCGCCGGGGAAATCGAGCAGCGGATAGAGGCCGGGGTCGAGCGGCCGTTCTTTGAAGTCCACCACCTGCACATTCCCGTTACGGAAGTGCACCTCGGCGAAATCCACCTGGGCGCGTCCGTTAACGCGCAGGAAGAGACGGTTGCCGCTCTGGCCGGCCCGCAGCGTCGTTTCCACCCAGTCCTCCGAGCGGGCGAAACGCTCGCTGTCCTCCCATACCAGCCGCTCCCGAACAGGAACCGCCGCTACGCGCGGAGCCCAGACCACGGGAGCCGCATACACGACGCGCTCGCGGACCACTACCGGCGGAGCGGTACGGACCATCACCATGCGGCCCGGCCGTACCAGGGGATGGCCTACGCCCAACTGAATATTGACCCGGACTGCCGCCTGCGCCGCGGATAGAGAGGCGAGCAGGAGTACGATGGCTGTGAGTTTCTTCATTGTGTTCTTGTCCTCCTGGGAGATAGGAACACGGGTTGGGAAAAAAGGTTTCTCTCAACTGCCGTCATGGCGCAAGGAAAACGCGCTATGCGCCCTTTCCTCCGCAGACATGAGCGATAGCCGTGATTTAAGATGACCTAAGCCTTCGTGATGACAGACAGCGTTCGCGAACTCACCCCAGACGGCATCCGGGAACAACTGCGGCGGATTCTCGACAGTGACGCCTTCAAAGGCGCGACGCGCAGTGCCAGGCTGCTCGAGTACTGCGTCGAGGCAGCGCTTGCGGGAAAAACTTCCGCTTTGGTGGAACACCGCTTGATGGACGCGTGGCTGGCGAACAAAACGCTCGATGAGGACCGCAAGAAACTGGCGCTGCTGCGATCCGTTTCGCGGCGCGCCGACCACAGGCTGCGGCGTTATTACCGAACCGAAGGATCTGACGACCCGATCTTCATCGGCCTCACCCCGGGCATCTATGTCCCCCTCATCCGCGACCGCCTCACCGGAGGCAGATGGGCCGATACTCCGGATGGGGAGGAGGCGCCATTGCCGGCCGCGCCGCCGCTGCCATCGCCGCGCGAGTCTTCCCCGCAGCGTCCTCCGCGGAGCGTTCGACCCTGGATGGTAGCGGCGGCCTGCCTGATTGCGGGTACGGGGCTCGGCTACTGGAACCCGTTCGGCTTTGCCACCGGCGCCTCGGACCCGCTCGTCACGCTGGCCAACTTCCGCCGCCTGACGCCCCCCGAAACCATGAGCATCGACCCCACCATTACCAGGGATGGCAGGCTTGTCGTCTATTCGTCCGACCGCGGTTCGAGCGGATTCATGCATCTATGGCTGCAGCCCGCTGTCGGCACAATGCCGGTTCAATTGACGCACGGCGAGTTTGACGACCGCCAGCCCTCGTTCTCCGCGGAAGGGAATCTGGTGGTCTACCATTCCGAACAGGATGGCGGCGGAGTGTTTGTGGTCTCCGTGAGCGGGGGACGGCCCAGGAAGGTCGCGCCCGAGGGGCGCAGTCCGCGCATTTCTCCCGACGGGAAGTGGGTTGCCTACTGGATTCCGGCGCGCACGGATGGAGGCGGCGATTCGAAGCTCTATATCGCCAGCCTGGAAACTAATTCCATCCGCCAGCTTCGCGGCGATTTCCTTACCACGCAGTATCCGGTTTGGGCTCCGGATAGCAAACATCTGCTGTTCATTGGCCGGCCGCGCCGCGGTCCTGGCGAGCCTCCGGCCGTTTCCGACTGGTGGGTGACGCCGATTGATGACTCCGCGCCGGTGAATACCGGAGTACTGACGGATGGTCCGCGGCTGATGGGACTCGAGTATGGCCCGCCCTGGCACTGGCAGCGCACTGGCGGCGTGGTGCTGTTTGAGGCGATCCTCGGTGAGACACGCAACCTGTGGGCCGTCGGGCTAAGCTCGAATTTCAAGGTGAGAGGACTGCCCCGCCGCATCACCAAAGGGGTGGGAAGGGAATCGCAGCCTGCCACCTCGGACAATGGCCGTATCGTCTTTACGGGACTCACCGGAGCCGAGCGCATCTGGACCCTGCCTCTCGAAGCGAACGAAGGAAAGACCACCGGCGGACCGAAGGTGGCGACCGCTCTGCAAGGCATTGTCGAATACTTTCCCGCCTCCGGAAGCGGCGGCCGGATGGCGTATGTGTCCCCTAAGAACGGTTCTGTCCGCGTGTTTCTGCGCGATGCCGCGCGCAACTCCGATGCTCCCGTTGCCGATGCCATGACGTGGTCTCCCATCTTTTCCCGCGACGGTTCGACGCTCGCGTATTTGCGGGAGGAGGGCGGCGGCAAGGGGATCACCGTGGAGATCCTCGCCGCGGGCGGCGCGCGCCGCGATGTCCCCTGCAACAGTTGCGTGCGGTTGTTCAGCTTTTCACCCGATGGGAACACCGTCCTCTACGGCGCCCGTGGAACGGAGACGGACCGGATGTATGCGCGCACGTTGAACCTCGCAACCGGGGAGAACCGCGCCCTTGCCGGGGAGGCGGAAGGAATTGTGAACGCCGATTGGTCACCGGACGGGCGCTTCATCGCTCTCACCTCGCTCAACCGCGGGGTGCATCGCATCATGGTGATGCCCTCCGGACGCGGCGGGGGGCCCGTTCCCATCACCGACGGGTTCTCCTTTTCCGACAACCCGCGCTGGTCCCCCGATGAGAAGCTGCTCTATTTCTTTTCTGACGAGGACATGTTCCGCTGTCTCTACGCGGTGCGCATCAACCCGGCAACTGGCGGAGGCATGGGGCCAAGCTGGGCGGTCCACCATTTCCACCAGGCCCAACGCTCTCCCTACGGGTTGTCCCCGGGCGAACAATCTCTGGTGATCCGCCCCGATGCCGCCTATTTCACACTCGAAGAGGCTCGCGGCAGCATCTGGGTGGGCGATCCGCGGTGACCATTGCTATCCTGTAACTACGGGCACTCGGAGCGGGTTCGCCGCGCCGCACTCCGCCCGGCACACGCTCACGGATTTGAGGAAACCGCCAGGATGAAAATCGGATACTGGGATGCCTTTTCGGGAATCAGCGGCGACATGAGCATCGGGTCTCTGGTGGACGCCGGTGCTCCGGTGGACCAGTTGGTAGCCGGGCTGAACGAACTTTCCACCGGCGCCGCCTTCCGCTGCGAGCGTACCAAACGAAAAGGCATTGCCGCCACGAAGTTTTCCGTGGACTTCGAACCGCAGCACAAGCACCGCCACCTTCACCATATCGTCGACATGATCGCCGCGGCCCGGTTGCCGTTGGAAGTAAAACAGAACGCCACGCGCGTGTTTCAAACCCTGGCGGAGGCGGAAGCGAAGGTGCACGGCACTGCCATCGAGAAGGTTCACTTTCACGAAGTGGGAGCCGTCGATTCCATCTGCGACATTGTGGGAGCGTGCCTTGGGCTTCACCTGCTCGGCGTCGAGGAAGTGTACTGTTCTCCCGTCAACGTCGGCAGCGGAACGGCGCAGACGGAGCACGGTGTTCTCCCCGTGCCTACGCCCGCCACGTCTTTGCTGCTCACCGGAAAGCCGGTCTATTCGAGCGGTCCCGTTTTTGAACTGACTACGCCCACCGGCGCCGCGCTGGCCGTCACGCTGGCGCGCGATTTTGGAGCCATGCCTCCCATGACCATCACCGCCGCCGGCTATGGCGCGGGCGACAAGGATTTTCCCGTTCAGGCGAATGTGCTGCGGCTCACCGTTGGAGAGCGCGCCGGCGCCGCCGAATCGACCACCATCACGGTGATGGAGGCGAATATCGACGATACGTCACCGCAGGTGCTCGGTTACGCGATGGAGCGGCTGTTTGCCGCCGGCGCGCTCGATGTCTCGCTCGAACCGCTGTTGATGAAGAAGAACCGCCAGGGCACTCTGCTCCGCGTCATCGCTACGCCGGAGACGCAGGAATCCCTTGCCGCGGTGATTTTCGCCGAAACCAGCACCCTCGGCTTGCGTTTTTACCGCGCCGAGCGGCGTGTCCAGGCGCGCCAGTTCGTGGAAGTCTCCACGCCTCACGGAAAGGTGCGGATGAAGATTGCGGCCGGCGGTTCGTTCGCTCCGGAATACGACGATTGCCGCGCCCTCGCCCTTGCCGCGGGCGTGCCGCTGCGCCAGATCATTACCGACGCCAACTCGGCGTACCTCAAGAACACCCGATGAAATACTACCTCACAGTCCCGATCTACTACGTCAACGCCGCCCCGCATCTGGGCCACTTCTATTCCACGATGGTGGCCGACACCATCAAGCGCTTCAAGCGCATGCTGGGCTTCGATGCCGTCCTCACCACGGGCAGCGATGAGCATGGCCTCAACGTCGAGCGCGCCGCGCTCGCTCAGGGCAAGTCGCCCGCGGAATACGCCGCCATCATCGCCAGGGAATTCGAGGAGACCTGGAAAAAGACAGGCTTGTCCGTTGACCACTTCATGCGCACTTCCGATCCGCGCCATCACAAAGTGGTCCGCTGGCTGTTCCAGCGCTGCCTCGATAACGGCTACGTCTACAAGGGCGCTTACACCGGACAGTACTGCTTCCACGACAATCTTTACGTCAACGACGCCAAGCCCGGCGACCCCTGCCCGGATTGCGGACGTCCCACGGAGACGGTCACCGAGGAAAACTACTTCTTCAAGCTGTCGGCTTTCGAGGACCGGCTGCTCGAGCTTTACGAAAAGGATCCGGGCTTCATCCAGCCGGAGATTCGCCGCAACGAGGTGATCTCTTTCGTCCGGCAAGGGTTGAACGATCTGTCCATCACCCGCACCAATATCAACTGGGGCATCCCTGTTCCCGTGGAAGGCAAGCACGTCTTCTATGTCTGGTTCGACGCGCTCATCACGTACATGAGCGCGGTGGATGGGCTGGATTTGTGGCCGGCCGACCTGCATCTGATCGCCAAAGACATCCTCCGCTTCCACGCCATCTACTGGCCGGCGTTCCTCATGGCCGCCGGTCTTCCCCTGCCGAAGAAGATCTTTTCTCACGGCTTCCTGTTGGTGGAAGACGCCAAGATGAGCAAGTCGCGGGGGACCATCGTACGCGCCACGCCGATTCAGGAAGTGATCGGCATCGATGCGCTGCGCTACTTCCTGCTGCGCGACGTGCCCTTCGGCGCGGATTCGAGTTTCAGCTACGACGCTCTCATCGCGCGGGCCAACGCCGACCTGGCCAACGGGCTCGGCAACCTTGTATCGCGCACCTTGAGCATGATCCATCAGTACCGGCTGGGAAAGGTGCCGCAAGGCCACGCCGATATCGACGCCGAAATCGCCGGCAAGGCATGGGATACGCTGCGCGCGTTTCGCGCCTCTTTCGATGCCTTCGAGTTTTCCAAGGGCCTCGAAGCTCTGTGGCAGTTGCTGAGCATGGTGGACAAGTTCATCGTCACGCAGGCGCCGTGGACGCTCATTAAGAAGCAGGACAGCGAGACGCAGCGCATCCTCGACGGCACTCTCTACGCCGCCGCCGAAGTTGTCCGCATCGCCACGGCGCTGCTCGCGCCGGTGATCCCGGATGCGGCCCGCAAGATATGGGAGCAGCTTGGCATGACGGAGCCGCTCGAATCCGTGCGTCTCGACGAGTTGGCATGGGGCCAGCTTGCGCCGGGCCAGCCGATCGGAACGCCGAGTCCCGTTTTCCCGCGCATCGACGCCAGGACGGCCATCCCGAAGATGATCGAACTCGAGGCGGCGGAGAAGGAACGCCAGGCTGCGCTCGTGGGGAAATCAAAGAAAGGGGAGACCCCGCAGTCCGCCGGGGCGATTAACATCGCGCCCATCGCGCCGCCCATTACGATTGACGATTTCGTGAAGGTGGATCTTCGCGTGGGCAAGGTGCTCACCGCCGAAAAGGTGAAGGGCGCCGACAAGCTGCTGCACCTTTCCGTGGACATCGGCGAAGCACAGCCGCGCAGCATCGTCGCCGGCATCGCCCTCGTCTATCAGCCGGATCAGTTGATCGGCCGCAAAGTGGTGATTGCCGCCAACCTCGAACCGCGGAAACTGCGCGGGCTCACCTCGCAAGGCATGATTGTGGCCGCGTCGCTCGAAGGCGGGCCGCCCGTGCTTGCCGCCTTCCTCGAGGATGTGCCTGTGGGAGCCCGTCTGAAATGAGCCTGGTGGACTCACACTGCCACCTCGACAGCGAGCAGTTCGACGATGATCGCGATGCGGCCATCGAGCGTGCGCGGGCAGCGGGAGTCGACTCTCTGCTGGCTATCGGCACGGGCGATGGACCGCCTGATCTTGAGGCAGCCATCCGCCTCGCGGATCACTACGAGTTCATCTACGCCACCGTAGGCGTCCACCCGCACGATGCCGCCAAGGCTACGGCCGCGACGCTTCCCGCCCTGGAGGCGCTGCTCGCGCATCCGAAAGTGGCGGCCATCGGCGAGATCGGCCTCGATTACCACTACGATTTTTCCCCCCGCGAGACGCAGCGCGCGGTTTTCGCTGATCAGCTTCGCCTGGCGCGCGGGGCAGGGAAGCCGGTCATCATCCATACGCGCGAAGCCTGGGACGACACCTTCGCCCTGCTCGAGGAGCACTGGGCGCCGCCCAACCCCGGCGGCGTCATGCACTGCTTCAGCGGCGGCGCTGCCGAAGCGGAACGCTCGCTGAAGCTCAACTTTCACATCTCCTTCGCCGGCATCGTGACATTCCCGAAGGCGCTGGATGTGCAGGCGGCAGCGCAACTGACGCCCGACGGCCGCCTGCTGGTGGAAACGGACGCGCCCTATCTCGCGCCCGTACCGCACCGCGGAAAACGCAACGAACCCGCGCACATAGTGCACACGGCCCGCAAACTCGCGGCGCTGCGCAATACGGACTTCGAAACCATCGCGCGGGTCACGACGGAGAATTTCCGGCGTCTGTTTCTCGCAGGGCTTTAGCTCACGCCGGCAGTCCACACGTTACTGCCGCCAACAGGGCCGGGCGTCGCGAGTGGACCCGATGGTGGCGTTGGCAGCGCGCAGAGCTATTGGAACAACAATGCCGCTTCCGGTTTGCCGGTACTTTTCCACGCGTTCGTAGATGACGGTATGAGGCATCACCAACCGCCAAAGGGTTGTGACCCTTCTTCAACAAAAACCAAAAAAGGACTTTGAACACCTGCTTCCTTTGCGCGCTGGAAAACCTCCTTGCCTTCTGTTCCGCAGGCAACTAACCGCTGCCCGTCCAGCGCAACCCACTGGCCGGCATAATCCTTCTCATGCTGGACGAGCCACTCTTGTTCAGCAGTGAGTCCCATTGCCAAAGGTAGTTGACAGGATAATCCGGAACCCTGTGTAAAGAAGTGACAGTTGAATTTCGCCGTTCCGGAAGCCGAATCGCAATTCCACGTCGGATACTCTGTTCGAGGGAGTCTCCACGGAGATTCTGCTGGCGTCAGGCTGGTACGGCGCCAAGTCATTGAGGAGTGTTCCGAACCCCTTCGTGCCGGGGAACGGCAATTCTGGCAGAAGGGTAGGCGAGATCCATTGGGTCTCGACAGAAGCCCGGTCGACCTTTGCGGTGAAGGGAGAAACCATTCTGAAATTCAGTCTACCGCCCAATAATGGCAGAGGAAAGCGGGATGCCTCAGCCCGCATGGCACGCCAATCCTCTTCCGCAGCCGCCCGGAGTGCCGGGGCGCCTGCTAGCGCTAGCTCACGCCGGCAGTCCACACGTTACTGCCACCGCGCAGCGTCCCGCCGGCAAAGCGCTCAGCGACGCCGGCGTTGCCACCAATGCCGGATTGCACGGAAAGATCGTGGCCGAGGGCTCTCAGCGCCGCAACCGCTGCGGGGTCCAGAGACGGAAGCGCGAGGATGGGTTCCTGGCCCTCGAGGTGGATGCGGGGAGCGGACACAGCCTCGTATCCCGAGGCCTGTAAATCGACGATCCGGCGGCACATTTCGGTGACGACGCTGACGATGCGGCGGCCTCCGCGCAGGCCGAGCGCGACGTCGCGGCCGGGCAACCGCAGGATCGTGGGGCAGGTGTTGTTGAGGGGGCGCTTGCGGGGGCCGATCGAGTTCGGGCGGCCGGGCCGCGGATCAAAGCGGCACATTCCGTGTCCAAGAATGATACCCGTGCCAGGCACCGTGACACACGATCCGAAATCGCCGCCGTGCGAGATCGTCACCGCCACCAGGTTTCCCTCGGTGTCCGCCGTCGAGATATGGATCGTCCCTTTCGCCTGCCGGGCTGGGTGAAAGCTCCGGCGATCTACCGAATCGGGGTAAGTCCGCAACGTCTCCACGCGCCCGGCCGCGTACTCGGCACTCAGGAGGCGGCGCACAGGGACCTGCGCCTGGTCCGGATCGCCCAGATATCGCAGGCGGTCCCGCCAGACAAGCTTCAGCACTTCGGCCAAGCGGTGCCAGTAGCGTGCATCGGTGTCAGGCGCAGGATCCAGCAGGTCCAACATGTTCAACGCCTGAGCGACGCTGAGACCGCCGTTCGCCAAAATCGAGCTGTAAACTTTGGCCCCCCGGTAAGAGGTTTCGTAGGGCTCCGTCAGGCGCGGGCGGAAGGCCTTCATGTCCGTGCGGGAAAGGATGCCTCCCCCCGAGCGGACATAGTCGGCAATGCGACGGCCGAGGTCGCCTTCATAAAAGTCGCGCCAGCCCGCGGAGGCGATTCGGGCCAGGGTTTTTTCGAAATCCGGCCGGCGCCAGATTTCATCCGCTCTTGGCAATCTGCCTTCGGGCATCAGGTGGCGGAGGGTGGGCTCGAAGCGCCGGATTTCGGCTTCCCGGGTTCTGGCGGCGGCCGCGACGTGCCCGTACGGAAATCCTTTGTCCAGGAGTTCGCGCGCGGGCGTTAACACTTGCTGCCACTTTGCCCGGCCCCATCGCTCCCAGAGCGTCCCCACGCCCGCCATTACGCCCGGGACTCCCACGGCGAGAGGCCCGAAGATGTTCACGTTCCCCGGCACCGAACACTGGTATTCGTTCTCGTTGATGCCCCGCTTGCCCGCGCCGGCCGGTTCCACGTCGTACATGTTGGGAGAAGCCCCGGTGGGCGCGGTCGAGTTGGAGTCGAGCGACCAGACGCGGCCGGACTTGCCTTCCAGCGCCACAGCCGCGAACACATAACCGCCGATGTCGGTGGCGCTCACTTCGAGCACGCAGGAGGCCAGGCAGGCCGCCGCGGCGGCATCCATCGCATTGCCGCCGGATGCGAACAACTTCGCGCCGGCGCGCGCGGAGTCCTGTGGATCAGCCGCCACCACTCCACGCGCGGCTTTGGTCTCCCGCCCTTCCGTCATAGAGGCGCCGGAGGCTCCCGAGTGGAGCGCCGTTCCGAGCGATGCCTGAAGGAAGGCGCGCCGTGCGGAGTTTGTACCGCTCATGGATTTCCCTCGTCGTGAAGCTCCCCACCTTGAGCAAGGAAACGGTGCAACTTGCGACAGGTGGAGTCAAATGAGCGTTGCTCCGCCTGCGAACCGTTGTGGATCAACGGACCGCCGTCTTCATCGACCGCATGGCGTAACAGGCCGTCAGCCGTCATCTTCCTCAGCGAAGGGTCGCCTTGCTTTGTGTCATACGATTCCATCACGCGGGTCAATTCCCTCTGGGCGGGTGTCCCTTTTCGCTCGAGTATTGGTGAAGCATTGGACGCTTGGCCGCGGGTACCATGGGGTCCCAACGGGTGATGACTTCGGCTTCCGGTACGGAGTGCGCCGTCCGGAAGCGGAGTGTGACAATCTGTTGTGCCTTCACGGGCAACTTGTAGACCGGTCCCCCGGTGAGCGGCCTGGCGTGTTCGCCGTTCATGTCTGTCCGGCTCGCTGACTGGTGCGGAAGCAAGAGCGCCACCTCTGCCGTCCCGGCCGATCCCAGGCATTCCGCGAACCGGACCTCGATGTCGCTCCCGATCCGCCGCAGCGCCTCCACAATGACGTTATCCGAAGTCTGTAGGAATGACCACGCGGGCGCTGCCTTGCGTCCGGCAAAGACCAGCGGCGAGCAGTTGAATTCCCAAGCCATTCGCGGAATGGAAACGTCGCGCCAATCGCCGTCGTGAAGAACCAGCGCATAGTGCAGGGTGTGGCTGCCCTTTCCGCTGAGCCAGGGATTCGGGTAGCCGTAATACTTGTCCGTGGCGTTGTAGAGGTAAATGATCGGCGTGCTGCCGTTCAGTTCGCGCCCGGGCAGGCCGCGGTCCAGCAAGGCGGCGCCGCCGCCTCCCGATAGCGCATAGTGAGACCATCGGATCGCGGGCGTAATGCCTTTCGTCCAGCCGTGGAGGTTCGGATTCTGCTTCGCCCAGGAACCATGGGAGAACCCATAGGGTATCCCGCGCCGCACTTCATTGATCTCTCCCGCCAGCGGAAATTCGGCCACCACGACGGTCAGATTGGGCAGGTCGTTCAATTCGGTGGTGAAGTCGATGCGCGGATAGTCATTGTGAAGGGTGATGCTGCGGCGGCATATGCCGCCTCCGATGAACTCGCCCTCGACCTCGACAATCGTCGCCAGCGGGCCCTGCTTCACGCGGATGGTTTGGGCATGCTCGCCCGAGGAGTCCAGCCGGTCCCGCTCCGGGCGCGGCAGCATGTGGTCGCCCGGATCGCCCTTCTGAGAGCGGGGCTTGTCAGCCACCATTACGTTCGCCGGGCCGGCAAGCATCTCCCTACCGCTTGCGCGGAGCGTCACGGATGTGATCGCCCCGGTCTTTGGATCGATGCGCACCCTGTAATGTTTCGTTTCAATGCCGGCAGGCAGCGGAATCTCCTTGGGCTCGGCGGGCGCAGCCGCGGCTTTCTTCCAGGCTCCGATTCCAAAAGACGGTATCTCCGGCTGGCACAGGACCATGCCCCCGCCGGCAGACTGTCCGGCGACGCCGCTTATCCCTTGCGGCAGAAGCACGGGGTCCCGGCGCTTCCAGTTCAGCGGATTGTAAAGGCCGATGTCGTCGCCGGTGTGAAGCAGCGCCTCTCCGGCAGCCTCAGCGGCGGAGGTGGAGTTCGTCTCCACCCAATCGAACCGGTCTTTGACGTCCCACGATGTTGCGTGCTCGAAAACCATGCCGCCGGCCGAGCCCCACAGCGTGTTGCGATCCATGTTCAGGAACAGGAGAGTCCAGGCGTTGTACAAGTCCTGCGCCGGATAGGCGTGCTTCGTCTTCAGACTCGCGGCCGCGGCTAACGCTTCAGCCGCCTGGAGCAGGTGTTCGCACTTGCGGTACGAGGACTTGACCCGCGGGCATTCGATCCAGAAGGAATTGAAATCGTAGGCGGTGCCTCCCGCCATCGAGGGGATCTTCAGCTTGCCTGCCCGGTCCAACGCCTGTACTTCATCCAGGTACTTGCCCAGGATGGAGAAAACAATCTCCGGGCGTTCGGGATTCTGCCTCCACTGCGCAAGAAACTCGCTCGGATACTCTTTGCGAAGAGGCGCCAGTGCGTAGTCGGCGGAGCCTGCCAGCACCAGTACCGGCGCCGCTTCCGGCGTGATCTTCAGCTTACCGGCGAGAAATTCTTCCACTTCGGCGATCTGCGAGCTTGTCAGCGGTTCTTTGGTTTTCATGACGGCCTGCAACTCGCTGTAATGGCCAGGCGACAGGGTGAGCACGCGCGTGCCGTCCGGCGAGACGGACCAATGTACCGCGCTGCCGGTGGGGTTCTTTCGCGTATAAACCATCGCTTCCAGGCCAAGACCCGCCGAAATCTGCGCCATCTGGTCGTGTGTCCCGCAGACATCGATGGTCCAGGCGAACCGCGGCCGCACTCCGAAGATTTTCTTCTGCCAGCGCAGACCCTCCACCCCCAACCGGACCAGCGCCTCCCCTCCGGAGAGATTGATTGTCCCTTCCAGGAAGAACCCGTTCACGAGTTCCACGCGGCGCTCCTCGATGCCCTTCTTCAACTCGGGCATCCTCTCCGGCTTGAAGTTCATCATGGCGATCATGTTGTTGACTTCTGAAAGGACGAAGGCATATTGCGGATCGTCCCGCACCCGGTCCAGATGGTCGAAGTAGCTGTTGGCGCAATACACACGCTCCTTCGAGAAGTTGGTGAGCCAGCCGCAACTGGCCGGGTGGAAGTTCGGGACGATATACACCCGGCGCCCGTTCCACGCCCCGCTCGAATTCCCCTGGGCCAGCGCCGGAGCGGCCGCGGCGGCTGCCAGAAATCTCCTTCTGTTCATAGACAGATCCTTCCTGACTTTCTAAAACACCTCCACTGTTGCGTTCTCTATGAAGTCCCAGTCGGGATCGAAGCCGGCGCCGGGAGTCTCAGGCGCGTGAGCATATCCTTCCGCATCGATGTGTAGCGGTGTGCGCATTCCAAAGTTCATGTATTCCAGCGGGTACAGGAGTTCAAAGAATTCGCAGTTGCTCATGGCGCAGCAGCAGTGCAGGTTCACCACCTCCAGGGGATGGTAGATCGCCGTGTGCACCTCGCAGTTCATTCCGAATGATTCGGCGAGGTGAGCGGTCTTCATCACCGCCGTCACCCCATGCTTCCAGGACACGTCGCTGCGGACGATATCCACCACTCCGGTGGCGATGCACTCCGCGATAGCGTAGTGGTTCCCGGCGAGAACTTCCGTGCCGCAGATCGGGATGTCCAGCGCCGCGGCGAGTTTGCGCAACCCGCCGAAGTCCGTATCGTACAGCGGCTCTTCCAGCCAGTAGTAATCGAGTTTCTCCAGGCGCCGCCCCATGCGCAGAGCCTGTTGGTGGTTGTAGGCGCAAACCGGGTCCGCCATGAGTTTGAATCCCGGTCCCACCGCTTCCCGGCACGCGCGGTAGATTTCCAGATCAAGGTCGAAGTCTCCCGGCGGGTGCACTTTGTAGGCGTGCCAGCCGCGCTCCTTCACTGCCAGAGCCTGCCGCGCATAGGCCTCCGGTCCCTCGAGCACAAAGGAACTCGCATAGACCGGAACCTTCTTGCGGTATTCACCCAGCAGCCTGTACAAGGGAAGGCCCGCGACCTTGCCGGCGATATCCCACAGGCAGATGTCGAACGGGCCGTAGCTGTAAATGGGCACGTGATTCCACCAGCGGTCGTAGGTCCGGAACTCCTGGTAATGCCTCTCTCGCGCCAGCGGGTCCTTCCCAAGGAAGAACGGCTTCATCGCTTGACGGGCGATCTCACCCGCCATGCGCGCTCCCCTCCCGGCGAACCCAATCGAGTGGCCCTGAACGCCTTCGTCCGTAGTCATGGTGACTACCAGGAAATCGAAGCTCGATGCTCCGCCGGCCCGCATTTCCGAATCGGTCATCGCGGAGTGTTGGGCGTGGCACACGCGGATCCGGATGTCACTGATCTTCATCGCGGCGTCATGCCCCTGTAGAAGCGCGCCAGCGCGGCGATATTCCGGTCGTTGGCGGAGGCCCGATCCGAACCCGGGAAGCCCGCCGGACCGCGCTCGAGGTATTCGTCCACAGGCAGCGGCAGCGAGTTGTCCCTGGGCTCGGCGAACCCGTAAAGATCAATCCCTCGGGTGGTGGAGTCGGCCAGGTAGGCGCCAGCGTCATGCTGCACCCAGCCCACAAGGCATTGGATCATCCGTGTCCGCTGTCCCACCGCTTTGCGGGCCGCATCGAAATAAGCGCGGTTCGGCGATTCGTTCATCACCCAATCCGCTTCCTTCAACCAGGCGGCGCCGGCCACGGTGGGCGCGGAGAGATTGCTGCAGGATAGCCAGACAATGCAATCGCGGCGCACATCTTTGGCCGCCTTGTGCACGGCGTGCCAGCACCGCTCCATGGCTTTGCGCTCGTAGGAGAGAACATCCCCCGCCGGCGGTCCGCCGGCAGGGAAAGGCTTGCCGGTGAGTTGCGTGTAGAGTTTCTGCTCCGCCTCGATCCAGCCTTTCTTGCGGAGATCGGGATTGGGGTTCCAGATCCAATCAATCATGAAGCCGTCCATGCCCGTGCGCCGCACGGCGTCGGAGATGGAGCGCGAAAGAAAAGCGAGGTACTCATCCGTAAAGGGGATGTGCAGGGTGCTGGGCGTGCCGTAGCTGAGGTCCGGGTGAGCCTGAGCGAACCTGGTGTTGGCGCCCGCGCAAAAATATCCGGTCACCAGCATGTTCTTCTTGTGGCCAAGCCGGACCATGTCCGGCAGGAAGTCATGCTTCAAACCGGGCTGCGGAGGCACGGCGCCTTCCTTGTACCACGCATAGCCGTTGCAGGAGACGGCAAACGTCTGGATGACGTTGGCTCCTAACGCGGCGTACCATTCTACGTGCTGTTGGGGATCGGCGCCGGCCCAGTGGCCCGGCTTGGCGAAGGAGTTGATCCATCGCGCCTCCCCATCCTGCATGTGCCAGTTGAAGTCGATGCAGAACGACTTGATCCGGCCGGGTTGCGGAAGCTTGCGCCCGGCCCACAAGGACGAGGAGACCGTCGCGCCGGCGGCCTTAAGCAGATCTCGTCGGGTAGTCATCCTGAACTTGACTCAATTGAATCACATTTCTCGAGGCCAGGACTCGGGCGAAGCTGGCTTGCGGGTCACAATCGAACCGGCTCCCCGGCCTGATACCGCGCCAGCGCGGACCGGTCCAGCCGCACGCCGAGCCCCGCGCCCCGCGGCACGGCCGCATGCCCTTGGGAGAATAGGATCGGCGATTCGATGAGATCGTCTTCCCTCACCAGTTCGCCGAAAATGTCCGACGGCAGGATACACCCGGGAGCGGCGGCACAGGCGTGCAGGGCGGACGCCTCGAGAATGCCCAGATCCACCTCGCTGCCGTGCCAGCAGGGGAGTCCCGCAAAGGCCGCGGTGGCCGCGAGTTCGACGAACCGGAACATCGAGCCATTGAAGTTGAAGCCGTTCACCGCATCAAGACTCAATGCGTCAAGCATCTCGCTCGGACGTTGGTCATAGGGCAGAACGATGTGCAGATACACGGGGATCCCCAGCCGCCTGCGCAGCTCACGGAAGCCGTCAAGATCAGTGCGGCGGATGGGATCTTCCAGTGCGAACATCGTCTCCGCGCGCACGCCTTCCATGAGCCGCAGGGCTGTCGCCACGTCGTTCCAGCGCTGATTGGGATCCAAAAGGACACGGATGCCGCCGCCGCAGCGTTTGTGGATGGCTTCGGTCCAGGCGCGCACATTATCGTCTGAGGCGCACTTGAACTTGAAGACGCGATGGCCGCGCAGCATAGCCTCGTGCGCTTTCCTCGCGGCATCCTCCGCGGTCCGGCGGCCGGTCCACCCGCTGCACTCGACGCGGTCTCGCACGGCGCCGCCTAGCAGTTGATAGACGGGCAGATCCGCCGCCTGGCCGGCGAGGTCCAGCACGGCGCTCTCGATGGCATCATAAACCCGGATCCCGTCAACCGGCAGGTAGCGCCAATTGAGCCGGAAGATATCCCGGCCCACTACAGCGCCGAGGGCCTGTTCCACCTGCTCGCGAGCGGCGCCGCGATATGTTTCGCCGATGCCGGTGCGTCCCGCTTCGTCTTCGATTTCCACAATCCATTTAACTTCCAGAGGAAATGCCGTCCAGGTGGAGCCCATGTAGTAGCGGCGGGCGAATTCGGCGTCGGCATCCTCCACGCCGGGCGAGTGCAAGCTGTCGGGTTTGGCGGGTACGGAGACCGGCGTGGCCGTGGCCCGGCGTATGGTGCTGGTCATGAGCGCGTCTTTCTCTTGGTTCGGTCGCTCTTGGGACGGTCGCCCACGTCTTCCGGATAGTCCTGAGCGAGGGCGCGAATCCGATAACTGAATTCAAGGAAGAGTTTTTCCCATCGCTCCGCCTGGCCCTCGCGGTATTTATAAAAGCCTCGCGAGTTCGCCACCCCCTTGGCCCCTGCTTTCGCCAACCGCCGCAGGGGACCGGGAACCTCCTTGGCGTTGGACAGTTCGGGAAAGAGATCCGTGGCCACGGCGTCGTAGGCGGGAATGCCGGTGAGGTCCAGGTAGCGGAAGGGTCCGGCGAACGTGATCCAGTAGCCGAGATCGTTGCGCAGGGATCGATCGACATCGGCGACCGTGGCGTAGCCCTGCTCGACCAGATAGAGCGCTTCCCGCAGCAGCGCATAGAAGCAGCGATTGGTGATGAATCCACGGATATCGCGGCGGACCAGAGTCGGTTCCTTGCCCCAGTAGCGCGCCTGCGCCACGACGCGGCGCGCGAGCGCCTGCGAAGTTTCCTTGCCGCAGATCACTTCGAGAAAACGGGTGGTGTGCGCGGGTTCGGCCCAGTGTATTCCGAGAATCCGCTTGGGATTGCGGGCGGATTGTTGCAAGAGAGATATGGGAATGGAGGACGTGTTGCACCCGATGGGCGCTTTCTCACCGACGGTTGCCTCGATGCTCTCCAGCAGTTCGCGTTTCTGCTCGAGGTTTTCATAGATGGCTTCGATCACCAGACCCGAGCCCTCGAGATGCGCGACGTCGCCGCTCACCTCAAAACGGCCCAGCGCGGCTTCCACCGGGCCGCGGAGCAGGCCTTCCCGCCGCATTTCGGAAAGCAATGCCGAAAGGCGGCGCCGGGCGGTGGCTCGCCGTTCCGGCTTCAATTCAATGGCAGTGACGGGATGACCCGCCGACAGCAGGCACGCCGTGATGCTGGTCCCCATCAGACCCAGGCCGGCGACTCCGACGGGTACTTTTTCGGGTTTTGGAACTACGGGTTCAGGCATGAGACAAGTCCTCCAAAGTCTGTACAAGTTCGAGCACACGTGCATTGAGCCGCGCGATGTATTCCTGCTCATGCGGCCCTGGCGTCAGGGCCGCCTTGCGCACAGTGGTGTTTCGCAGCACGCCGCGCGCCTTCAATAACTGCTTTTCGGCGTGGTGGAAGAGTTCCATGTTCTGGAGACTGTAGAGAATCTGCGGAAGAATTCCCTCGAACAGGGGCCGGGCCTCTTCGCCGCGCCCCTGCCGCGCGAGGCGGAAGACGCGGCTGAGAATATCCGTCAGGGCCAGTCCGGGTACCACCCCGGCAATGCCCGCGGGCGCGAGTTCCAGCGTGTACATGCCGCCCCAGCCCTCCAAAACACCGAGACCCCCGTCCGTCGCCTCCCGGATGGCCGCTACCTTCCCCGCCATCAGGGGTTCTTCCAGTTTCACGTAACGGAAATGAGGGTGGTCGCGATGCAAGCGGGCGAGCGCCGCAACGCTGAGCGAAGGGCCGCCGGGGTTGAAGTCCTGTAGAACGAATGGGAGCCGTATGGACCTGAGCAGACCATCGAAGTAGGCAAGCAGATCGGCTTCCGGCATCGCGAACAGGCGTGGCGCGGCGGAGCATATCGCGGACGCTCCGGCTTCCCGCGCGCGGGAAGCCGCGGCCACCGCAAGTTTCACTGAAGGATAGTTCACCTGCGCGATCACAGGCAGGCGTCCGGCCGAGCGCGCCACTGCCCTCTGGACCACGGCGAGGCGCTCTTCTTCGGAAAGCTTGTAGAACTCGCTCGCATAGGCGGGAAGACAGATGGCGCAGGCGCCGCTGGTTACGGCGAAGTCAACCAGGCGGTCGAGGTCGTCCCAGGCGATTTCCTCGTTCGCTTCAAACGGAGTGGGAATGATTGGCACGATGCCGTCAATTTGTAGTGTCATGTTGGAATCGAAGAGTTTCCCGCGCTGCGTTGCTCCTGCATGGCGCTGACGGCTTTGGGTTCCACCAGAAACCGCGGCGGCTTCAATTCAGGGATGGCAAACAGCGCCTCCAGGCTGAGCAATCCCGCGCCCAGCACTCCGGCTTCCACGCCAACCGTCCCGTAGCAAACCACGAGGTCTTCGGTAATGTGCGTGAGGGCCTGGAGCCGGATGGCGCGGCGCAGTTGATCGAGAAATTCCGGTCCGCAAATCTCCAGCCGCTGGTCGAGAACGATACGCGCGGGATCCAGAAGATTCACGAGATTGCCGAGGCCGACAGCCAGATGACGCGACATCTCCTCGACAATCAGAAGGCACACCTTGTCGCCCGACCGGGCCGCTTCGAGCACATCCCACCCCGTGACCCGCGAAGCATCGCCGCCGGCCAGCGCCAGCGCCGACGAGGACGCCCCCTCTCGCAGGATTTCGCGAAACCGGCTCGCCAGGGCGGGGCTTCCCGCCACCGCTTCCAGGCATCCGAAGCTTCCGCACTTGCATGCCGTGCCCGCCGCCCCGGCATGCGTGTGGCCGAACTCGCCCGCGCTCGTGTGCCGTCCTTCCAGGACCCTGCCACCCGAGAAGATGGCCGCGCCGATTCCGGCGCCGTATTCCACGTAAATCATGTCGTCGCTCGATTCGCCCGCGCCAAGCATGCGTTCGGCGCTGGCGCGGCAGCGGGTGGCGTTTTCGAGGAAGACCGGGACGTGGAACTCCTCCTCGAACAACCGGACCAATGGGACATCGCGCCAGAATTCGAGCTGTGACGACATCACAGAGGTTCCGGTGCGTCGATTGACCAGCCCGACGTCCGCAATGCCGATACCGCGCAGGCGGCACAGCGGAACCCCGGCCTGTTCCAGTGCGCGGCGGGAACACCGCTTCAGTTGCTCCACCACGCCTGTGAGGCCCCTGTCGCGGATGGTCGGCTCCTTTGCCAGGCTGCGAATGCGCGGAGAAAGATCCATCGCGCCCGCGACAACAGTTTCGGAGTCGAATTCGATGCCCAGAAGAAATCCCTGCTCTTCGTTGACGCCCAGCAGAATCTGCTTACGCCCGGTGGGGTTGTCGCTGCGCCCGCTGATCTTCAGGCGGCCTTCCTGAAGCAGTTCATTGACCAGTTGTGAGATGGAACTCGAACGGAGATGGGTCAGGTGACGGATCTCGACCTGCGAGACCGGTCCGAAACTGCGCACAACGCTGAGGATGACCGCTTTGTCGCGCTCGCGTTGTGTGGTGACGTAGCTCATCAGTTCCGTTTTGTCCATGCTACGGAAGGCCGCGCCGGGAAGTCAACCAGAAAATTGCGAAACGGAATGTTACTCCCCGAATACGAGTGGCAGTTCAAGCCATAAAAATTCGTTTTTGAAAGTTCCTTCTTGACAGAACTCCCGTATGCCGGTAGACTCGGCAGTCGGAGGAGCCCATCATGGTACGTCGGCGCGAATTCCTGAAAGCAACCACCGGTGCCACCGCTGCCGCTCTCTCGGCCAGTGCGGCGGAGGACAATCCGGTACGGGTCGGCATCATCGGCAACGGAAACAGAGGAACCAGCCTGTTGGGGCGGGTGCTCAGGATTGACTGGGCCCACGTGACGGCGCTGTGCGACGTCCGGCCCGAAGCTTCCGCAAAGTCGCAGGATCTTCTGCAAACGGCCGGACGGCCCAAGGCGGAGACCTATACGGGTTCACCCGAAGCCTACAAGCGGATGCTCGACCGTAAGGACCTGGACGTGGTGATCATCGCCACACCGTGGGACCTCCACACGCCTATGGCTCTCGACGCGATGCGCGCGGGCAAGGCCGTGGCCACGGAGGTGCCCGCCGCCCAGACCGTCGAGGACTGCTGGGCGCTGCTCGAGACGCGTGACAAGACCGGCAGCCCTTGCATGATGCTCGAAAACTGGTCCTTCCGGCGCGATAACCTGGCGGTGCTGAACATGATTCGCCTCGGGCTGCTGGGCGACATCGTGCACTGCCATTGCGCGCACAGCCACGACTGCGTCCTGCACACCCCGTGGTACTTTGACCGGAAGGGCAACCCGACCTGGTTCGGAGGGAAGCTGATTGACCGCAACTGCGACCAGTACCCGACGCACAGTCTCGGCCCGGTGCTGAGTTGGATGGACATCCACTGCGGCGATGCCTTCGACAACATCATCACCGTCGCCACGCGCTCCTTGGGCATCAATCACATGTTTGCCGAGGTGCTGGGCAAGGACAGCGCCCCTGCGCGTCGCCGCTACGCGCAGGGCGATATCGTCACTTCGCTCATCCGCACCAAACGCGGGAACACCATCGTGCTCAACAACGACATGCAGCTGCCCCGGCCTTATGACAACCGGTGGATGATTCAGGGTACGGACGGCGTCTACAGCGAAGAACGCAATTCGATTTACCTGTGGCGCAGGAGTCCACAGGCGCACGAGTGGGAAGCCTTTCCGCCCTATCAGGACAGGTACGAGCATGCCTGGTGGAAGCCCATGGCGGATCCGAAGAACGGAAAGGACCAACTGGCGGCCGGGCACGGGGGCACCGACCCTTTGATGATCTACAAGTTCCTCGAAGCCGTGCGCAACAGGACTCCGCTGCCGCTGTCGCTCGAGGATGGGCTGCTGATGAGCGTGGTTGTGCCGCTGTCAGGGCAATCCATCGCGGGCAACGCCAAGGCAATCGACTTCCCCGACTTTACGCGGGGGGCGTGGAAAACCAACAAGCCCTACTTCGCGCTTGACCGCAAGGCCTGACCGGGCGCTCGTGCGCGGAGCCAATACCGGACGCCCGGCGGGACAGGAGGCAACCGTCCACATGCCCGCCGGCTGCTTTTTCGATCCCTGCCGATCCGCCGTAGCGCCGAGACCAGCCAGGGGTTGCCCGTCAGCGCTTCCGCTCCTGTTGTTCCAGGAAAGCCATGACAAAGAAGCCGGCCGCGACCACCCAACGCAGGATGACAGTCCACATCGGCGCGCCGAGCAGCATGGCCCGGATGCCGAGCAGGACGAAACCCAACGAGATGCAGGGATACCAAAGTCCCGCGACCTTGCGCCACGCCGGCTGAGGCACGTTTTCATTATGCGTCGGCCCACGATTCCCGGTCCAGGCAAAGAGATTCAGGAAACAGTCGTAGTAAACTTACGGTTGCCATGCCCGGCGTCTTCCTCTCCTACCGCCGCTCCGATGCCGGAGGTTGGGCCGGCCGGCTGAAGGACCATCTCGTCCTCCGTTTCGGCCCCGATCGCGTCTGGCAAGACGTGGACGACCTCGCCCTCGGCGCCGATTACCTGCCGCAAATCCTCGACAACATAACCAGCGCCGACGCCGTCCTCATCGTCATCGGGCCGCATTGGTTGGACGAGGGCCCGGCTGGCGGCAAAGCCCGTCTCCGCAACCTCAAAGACGTCCTCCGTCTCGAAATCCGGCACGCCCTGAAGAAGCCCTCCGGCGTCATCCCGGCTCTGGTCGGTGGAGCCCAAATGCCCAAGTCTGGCGACTTGCCCCGCTCTCTCGCGCCGCTCGTGAATCGCAACGGGATAGCTTTGGTCGACGCCGATTGGTCCCGCTCCATGCAGCTTCTCTTTGAACGGCTCCAGGACCTGGCTCGCGCCGCCCGCACAACCGAAGCGGTCGCCATTCCGGCGCTGCCCGACATCCTCGACAAACTCGACGATCTCCAAACCCGCTACTTCGAGCGGCTAGCCACCAACGACTCTCCCGCCGCTGCCGCCATCGCCCGGGAAGCCCTTCAGCTTCTCGATGACCAGATGCCCAACTATGCCCATGACCAGACCCTCCAACTCTTCCGCGGCTTCTTTCTGAAAAACCTCGCCATGGCCCTCCGCGACTCCGGCGACACCCCTGGTTTCGAGGCCAACCTCGAACTCGCAGCCCACATATTCGAAACCATCCGCCGCGAAGCCGAACTCCACTTGGCCAACGTCTACACCGGCGCAGCCGCCATCCCCATGCTTCGCGGCCAAGGCCCGCCCGCTCTCGACCTCATCAACCGCGCCCTCACCCTCGCCCCCAGCCACCCCTATGCCCTGCACGACCGCAAAGAAATCCGCCGCTTCTTCGGCCTGTAGATTCCATATCAAGTGACTTGGGAAGGGAACCATCTGAGCGTTCAGCACGAGGGCGAGCCAGTACAGCAAGGAACTGGCATACAAGTCAGTAACCAGGACGCATCAAGCCGGACAATCAAGCCAGACGGAGTTTCGCATGCGAGACGACGTAGCGCACGCTCCCGTTTGGATGACAGCGACTGCAGTCTCCAGACGACTGCCAGTCGAACTTGTGCTGTGGGGCGTCCGCCACATAGCGGTCAAAGCGGGGCGATTGGCGCAACGGCATAAGTTGTTGCCATCGAAGTAGTGGTGCCATCGATATTTATTAGAGTATCATCAGATTATCATCAGAGTATCAGTTCCGAAGGTGTGCGATTCCTGATAAAATTTCTTTCGCCGCGCCTGCAGTACCGAGCGCCGTCTTTCCTCGAAGACGCGAGCCTTAATCAAGTTGCGGCCTTGCACGTAGGGAGCAGGTCAAGGAGTCTGAAACGATAGAAACATTCTTGACAGCGTACGATCCGTCCGACCTGCCGGGAACCAGCATAGATCCACTCGGTTTTGAACGCGGCTATCTCTTTCTGGCCGACAAAATCCTACCAGGCCTGACTAACGTGGCCTCTCACCCACGGTATTTCGCCCTGCTTTGCGCTGGAATCTACCTTAACGGTGATACGACTGGCATAACGCAGCGCGACTTGGTCCGCAAACGCCAAGAGATCATTCTGCGATTGGAGCGCTTCTGGGCGTTGGCGAACGTGCTCGCACTCCCGGATCAATCTAATGCTATCCGCGGCGTCACCTATGCCCAAGCCCAAGCTGATGAACTCAGGCGTTCCGGCGCCACTCGGACCAGCGCGAAATATCCACTTCTCTCGCGGCAGGTGCAGTACGGCGTGATCGGCATCTATGCGAACGTCGGGGCAGGCATGCGTTTCCTCAATCGGGAGGACCTCACGCTTACACCCGCCCTTGGCGAAAAAGCCGCTGAGGCGTTCATAGGCGAGACCGAATTGCCGGGCAGTGTTAGGCGGGCAGTGCTCGACGACGGCGACGTTCCCCTGGCAACGTTGAAGGCGTGGGGTGAACGGGCTCATGTGGATGGAGAGGTCAAGGCAGTTGAGGCCGCATGCCTTTTTGAAGCCCTGCACTGTAACGCGACCAGATCTCGGATGGCCGGGTTCCTTAAGCGCCATCCATGGACCAATGTCCAGGATACGGAACTCTGCCGGCTCGCACGCATACGCGGATATCTGAAATCAAAGGATGAATTCCAGGACCTCCGCGAAGCGATCAGTTGCATCCTGGAGTTCGAGTCGTGCTATCAAGTAGCCGCCCTCATGTTGGAACGGCTCCTGTGGGTCTGCCGTCATCACGCGGCCGCTTCCGTGACCCTCGCCGAATTGAATGGCGACCCCGTCGTGCAGTGTGTGCGAGATGTGTTTCCGGCACGAGTACGCCGTTTCCTTTCGACGCTCGACAGCGCCTCCAACCAAGTATTTCGTGCAAACCTTGATCGTCTGTCGGATGTACGAGAGTTTCTTGAGAAAGCCCAGACGGCGGTCGATGATATCGATGCCTTTCTGACGGCGTTCATCGTGCGTCACACGGAGGTTCAGCACGGAAAATTCGATCGAGGGCGCCGGAAAATGCCCTGGCTTGAGCGTACTGACACAGGGGTCAATCTGACAATGACCCGGGCCGGCGGAGCGAGCCGGGAACTTCGTTCACCGGATGACTTTGCGCCTCACCCATATAGGCTTGGTGCTGCTGATGCGCTTGTTTTGGGCGCGGGGAGGGCACCCCAAGCATGAAGTCCAACGAAGATGTGGCTGCGCGCAAGCTCATCGACAAAGTTGTTCCTGAGCCAAACTGGGGACGTCTACAAGGGCTGTTCGCGACAACGTACGACCTGCGTCCGGACTTCCTTGAGATGGATTTCCTGCCGTCAGTGTTCGGCCTCGGAACATGGGATGACCGCAGTTGGGCTAGTCGGATCGCACTGGAGAAGCACCTTTGTGAAGTCGAGGCTGCGACAATACTTGCCGAAGCCCGGAGATACCGCGGAAGACCGCGATCCCTGCGTTTGGAATTCCTGCCTGCCGTTGGCCCTCGTGGGGCCGCTCTCCACGCCAAAGTGACGGTTCTCCTCTTTGATAAGGCGGTACGGCTTGTAGTCGCCAGTGCGAATCTGACCGAGCGCGGCTACCGTCAGAATCGTGAAGTTGTTGCCGTGCTGACAGCGTCTGCCAACGCCAGAAAGGAATCCAGCACTGTCAAGGCTGCTTTCACTGAGATGCAGACGGCTCTGGCTCCATGGCTTTCGCAGGACACCCGCAAGTTTCTGGATCTCTGTCTGGACAAGGTCGAGCCATGGGTGAACGGGCCGGCTGACCCGGATAACGCCTTCGTCTGGACCTATGGGCAAAAGCGCCTGTGGTCGGAGTTCGTCGCGCGCTGGCCTGCGGCCGAAGTCATCCGGCGAATTTCGATTGTGTCCCCGTTTTGGTCCGCAGATGCGGGGACGACGCTAACGGCCTTTTTGGCCGAGTTGAAGAACGTAGGTCCGCTCGCGGCCGATGCGGAACTGCGACTGCTCACCGATGCTTTCGAGGACCCCGACGGGAGAATCTTGCCGGTGCTGCCTGCTGGCTATACATCGTTCGACTGGGGCGCCCTAGGCGTAACGGCGACAGCTCAACCGGTTAGCCCGAAGATCTATTCTGAGGAAGTCGGCGGTATGGATGGTTTTACCGGCAGACGGTCCCTTCACGCGAAGGTCGTTCTAGTCGAGGGCAGCAAAACGGGTCTTGCATACCTCGGTTCGGCGAACTTCACTGCACATGGCTGGGGTTTTCTGGACCATAAAACGCATAGCAACATTGAAGCCGGCCTCATTGTCCGGCGGTCGGTACGCTCAGAGGCACTCGACCGCTTGATTCCCGAACCTGCAGGGCAACCGATTCTGTTGACGAGCAGCAACATCCATTGCCTTCGTCCCCCGGAGAACGATGCTGGAGAGGATCCATGGCCGGAATTCATCAACCGGGTTCTCTTGGCGCCGGCGGTGGGAAACGAAGACAAACTGGCACTCTCGATTGACGTCAATCCTGCCATAGCGCCTTCGAGTTGGTCGGCAAGACTGCTAGACAAGGATGGCAGCCGTGGTGACACGCTCATCGACGTTGATGCGACCCAAGATCGATCTCAGTCCGCATTCATCCGGGACCTCTCGCCCGAGGTTCTCAACAGGCTCCTCACCGACCAGGAAATCCTTGTTTCGTGGCCTGCCTGTATTGGCGGTCGGCCGCTCCCGCTGAACGTCGAGTCCTCCGCTCGAACTCGGTTGCCAATCTCGCCCGGAAATCAGCGCATACAGGAAGGTCATCTCCTCTC
Organism: Bryobacterales bacterium; assembly: GCA_020847975.1. Taxonomy (GTDB): domain Bacteria; phylum Acidobacteriota; class Terriglobia; order Bryobacterales; family Bryobacteraceae; genus CADEFT01. Next base: position 30,395 of record JADLBD010000025.1, read on the forward strand.
CTACTATCAGGGCAGAATCGCATGGGAAGATCTCTTCCCTGATCCCGATCCACCTGTAGGACCGCCCCCATATTCGAGCTTGCCCGCACCTCCCGACGCCGGTGTGGATCGATCGCGCATCCAGTCCTATCAAATCCGTGAGTTTGTGGAGGCTCTGGCCGGAATACGCCAGGATCTCAAAGGCGCGACACAGTCGGAGCCGGCCATGCGATTAGCGTTGCTGGGCCCCGTCAGCCCATTCGCGCTCGCGCAGACCATCCTCGAAGCTGTGAGGTCGGGGCGACGAACGCCCACCGCCGCGGCCTTCCAAATGGTTGAACTTCTCAAATGCCTGCAGACTGCCCGTGAACTCCCCGTCCATGACAGGCTTTCCGAATGTTGGGTGCAGCACTTGCAGGATGCTACGAACAAGATCGCACAGCTGCTAAAGCAGGTTGTAGCGGCCCACAAAGACGCCTTCTCTGCGAACAAGGCCTTCCTCAGCTATCAGAAGACCGTCCTTGGCTCCGACCTGAAACTCGACATATGATCACACGCTCTCAGGACTTCGACCTCGGCCGAGACCGCACCCGTATTAAAGACCCCCGAGACGCCGCACGCCAGCAATGCACCGTGGACGCTTTGCTTGATCGGTTTTTTAGTCCACGCTCCCTTGACCGTTTCGAAATCCAGGTCCTCGCCGACGAAGTCGGGATGGGGAAGACGTTCGTGGCACTCGCGGCAGCATATTCCGTCTTGGCACACATGAAGAGAGGGCGCAGCGAGCCAGATCTGGAGGGATGTTACCAGCGAGTTCTCGTTTTGACCCCCAACAATCATGCGTTGTTCCGAAAGTGGGTCCGTGAAGTCGAGGAGTTCAAGCGCCGTTGTGTGCTCCCGGAGCATCAATCGAGCGACCTCGTGTTTTCTCCGGTCCAGGCGGACCGGCTTGAGGACTTGGCTGTTGCGCTCCGGAAACCGGGCCGGCAACCCCAGGTCATCGTCGCCCGCATGGGACTGTTCGGTGGAAACAAGTTGCTGGACTACGATCTGAAACGACGATTCACGCTCGGGGTCCTGTTTCGACTGTGGGGTGTCGGTTTCAACTATGAGTTGCGGGACCGGTTGCTAAAAGGCGCACCACCAGATTGGCCGGCAGCCGACAGGCTCACGATGGTCACGGAAGAAGAGGACCAGCGTCTCCCGTTCGGCGAGAATGACTTGCTGACGATCCTGAGGGCTTTCCGCGGCGAAGATTGGGATTGTCTGGAGTCCCTGCGTTCCGCTTGCCGCGAACTCGCGCAGCCATTCTACCGAAATCGCACAGACGACTTCAGTGCTGTCTTGCAGAAGCTAACGGACGTCTACAAGAGAGCCGCACTCCGCAGCATCCTGCGTGATTTCCCCCTCCTTGTAGTGGACGAAGCTCACAACTGGAAGAACGGCCCTCTCGCTGGGGCGAACGGATTCGACAATTTCGCGAAATACATAGCGCCACATGTCCGGCGCGCGTTGCTCCTGACCGCCACCCCGTTTCAACTGCGGCCTGATGAAATGCTGCAGATTCTGAAAGTATCGGACTACATTCGCCCCTGTTCGACGCAGGCAGCGTCCTCGATACGCTGTGAGCGGCTTGCTAAGTTTCGAGAGGAAGTTTTGCGCCCGGTGCTGGCTAACTCAGAAGCGCATAGCCGCCGTTTCAGCCAAGCCTGGGCCAGGATTCCCCGTCGAGTGTCCTCAGCGACGATTTCTGCCCTTTGGGTGTCCCAGGAGTTTGCGGCAGCCAGAAGCAGGTTACGATCTCTCGCTCAATTGGAAGGGGTTGTTACCTCTCGGGCTGTGGATATGGCGAAGATCATCGCCGCAGCCGTCGCCGGAGTCGACCCGGACATTCGGCAGTTCTCGAAGGAGGCTCTCGATCTTTACTCCTGCAATGCCGACCTGTCCAGCGAATTGGGGAAGCTGGTCATTCGGCATCGCCGCCAGACGGAACACCGCTTTTTCTCTATCGGAACCGAATTTGGCCAGAACGGCGAAGCGGTTGTTGTGCGGTCGGACGGCCACATACTCCATGCCGCGCCAGGCCTGGACATCAGAGGTGAGGCAGAATTGCCGCAGTTTATTTTGATGCGGTGCGTTTCGGAAATGAAGGGCGGCAAGGGCCGGTCATCTCTTGGGAGCGATCTCACCGGCTGCTATTCCACGCTCCACGAAAGTTCCGAAGGCCACCGCGTCAAGGAATCTCTGAAAGAGTCGCCAGTCGGACGAGTCTACCTAAACTTGTTGTTCGATATGGTGAACAAGCGGCACGATCCGAGACACCCCAAAATGTCGGTCGTCGTCAACGAAGTTCTCAGGCACTGGCGCGCCGGCGAAAAAGTTCTCGTCTTTTGCTTCAGAGTGAATACTGCCGAACGGCTTCGCGACATCATAAGCGAAAAGGTCCGCAACGAACTGGCGTCGTACAAGAGGAAATGCCTGGGTGGGGAAGCTCAGCTAAAGACACTGCGTGCCCGTCTGACCGGGCGTGATCGGGATCTCGTCGGTCTTGGGCTGGACCGCGTTTTGTGGTCGGTCGCGTGGGCGATGGGCGAGCGTTTTCCGCTTCGCCCCGGAGAGTTCGTTCTCAATGACGAGGAACTCACGGATCTGGCCCGCATCTCGCTTCAGTTCGGCGTCGACCTCACGGAGGAACGTGTAGACCGGGTATTCCTGCATCGAGCAACCGAACACATCGTTGCCAAACGATTCCTGAACTCCAAGGGTAACCAGGAAGACGGCCTCCGGCTCCTGCTGACAGAGATCGCCGATCCGGGGTGGGTCGCAGAACCGTATGGCCTCTATTACCGGGGTGAGGACGATGAGCGCAGCGAGGAATCCTCTGCGTTCGACGAGCGGGGCTGCCACACGAAGTATACAGGCGAGAAGGAAGCGAGCCGCGAACAAATCAATGCGGTGGCCGAGGCCCTCCGCTCCAAACGGCAACGCGCCCTGACCAAACGCGACCTGACCAAACGCCAAACTCCGGTCCTCAATTCCTATGCCGTTGCTCCGAGCCTCTGGCTGGGCGATGAACCAATCAAGTACTGGCAGCAGCCTACCGGCCGGATCGCCAATACACTCGGGACCGTCCACGAACATCTTTGGTATCTGACCAGGTCGGGCGGTGCCGGCACCACGCGTGCAGACGCCAACGCTGGCGACTTCGATTGGTACACGAGAGCGCTTGTCCTTCAGGCACTCAGGCGCGCCCTGCTCCGCGAATCTGTCCTGTTGCGTTTGCTGCCGCACCGCAGTGATTTGCATGAATCTGGGTGGGGAGAACTCCTTGCCCAGGCATTCTTTGCGAACCTGCCGAATCAGCATGAGAGCATGGCCCAGCGAATTGGGGTGTTCCTGGAAGACCTGCGGGCCTCGAGCGGGCACATCGACGACGCAAGTTCTGCGCGGGGGGCGCTGTATCAGGCGACTCGCTTGCGAGACCAGCAGTTCGTAGCTTTGGTGAAAGGCGGGGGCGGGAACATGATTGCCACAAGAGACCGGATCTTCACCGGTTTCAATACCCCGCTCTTGCCGGAGATCCTCATCTGCACCCAGGTGGGTCAGGAAGGGATCGATTTGCACCGCCACTGTCGCCACGTAGTTCACTACGACCTCGCATGGAATCCTGCTGTGTTGGAGCAGCGGACTGGGCGCGCCGACCGGATTGGTAGCAAGACGTTCCGCGAGCGCGCGGCGGCGTCGGATCCCAAGTCGGTCCGCCTTGAAATCGGGGTACCTTTCTTGGCCGGAACCTACGACGAGCGCATGTATGAAGAACTCCGGATTCGCGCGCAGACATTCGAGGTGTTGACCGGTGGTGACTTTGCGGCCGACCACGCTGATTCGCCGGAAATGTTCGACGGAAAAGCGCAGGGAGAGGAACTGGGCTTGTCAGTGTTGGCGCTTCCGCTGCGAATGATCGACGACCTCAGGGTCAAGCTCCAGGTCTGGACCCCAGAGCTTCCGGTTACCAAGTTCGTCGCGAACGGCGGGGTATGATGCCGGCTTCGCGTGCCGATTCACCTTCGGCTTGTGGGGTAAATGTATGGCGTTCAGGTAAAATGACATACTACACCTCCCCCTCGGAATTGGCCGAACAAACAGTGTGGCTTGATCCTTCGAAAACACAACGCTCCAAGTTATTGATGATGTGGGGGAGCGGAGCTGGATAGCTTCGGAATTTGATTGCGAGCGTGAATACAGGGAAAGCCCCAGTTGGCGCACTTGGGGCAAGTCTTGAGATCGGGTGGCGGAGGTTGACTCCTCCCGCTTCGGCGCGGTTGCTTGGTTGTGAGCCCCTTCGTCTTTGATTGTTAGGTTCGGACACAAGCCAGCCGAGAGTCAACGCCTCATTTCGATTGTGGAACGTGTCCAAACGAAAGGAACGAGTCTGGCCGTTGGCATCGAAGAGAAGTATCGAGCCGGTCCCGATCAGGCCGCCCGTCCCATGAGAGCAGATCTTGCGGATGCCGTTGAAGAGATCGGCTTCTGTTACGCCGGAAAACTGCTGCTTGAAGGAACGCGATCGGATGAAGTAGCGGAGCGGGTTTCTTTGTGAGAACGTTCGCCCGGTGCGATGCGGGTGCTCACTGATGGCCCCAACGACCACACCGGGGCTCAGATCCACGTAACGCCACAGGGTAGTCGTGATGGTGTTCTGGTAGCGGCTCTGCAGCTCGTTGATGGAGTCGAATCCCGGCGACAGGCTGGTCGCGTCGTTGATGAAGCGCTCCTTTAGAAACAGTAACTGCCCGGCGGCGTAATTCGCTTCGGTCTCGATCTGCTGGTGGCAAGCTGGCGTCAGCGTGGCTTTGTTGTCCCCCAACATTGTGCCCGAATGCCAAGGGATGAGAGCGTGGCCGATTTCGTGGGCTTCGCTCCACCGCTGCTTGAGGTCCGGCGCCTCGGAATCAATGAGAATGCAACGGCGCTCAGGCAGCAATAGGGCCTTCAACCCCAGCTTGCCGATAGCGTCTTTCAAGATGGTCGGGCGCGCAAGAACTTGCTGCCCGGCCACACTCAGCTTGAGTGCGACTTCCCGGATGGCGGCGTCGTCCGACGATGAATAGTACGCCCTATCAAGGCGAAGAAGCTCGCGGACCTCGGGCAGCTTCAGCGGCGGTTCGGGGTTGCCTAGATCAGAGAGCACCCTGCCCACGAGCTGATCAATATCAGCGGCGGCGTACTGATCCAAAAGGAAGTTTCGCAAACGCCGTCCTTCTACCTCGATTCATTCAAATACTTCACGAATTCCTCAAGGGCTTGGTGCTCCTGACGGCTCAGCTTCTGGACCGACTCCGACCGCGCCGCGAACTTAACGGCCTGCTGCCCAAGCGATCGATCACGAACGATCCTGTTTCCGTAAAGCTGCAGTAAACGATCCTTGGGCAAATCCAAGGCAACCGATAGCTGATAGACCGTGCGGGGGCCTGGCACATAATTGGGATCATTCTCGATGCGCACGGCTTCGCTGACCTCAATCCGCGCCGCACTGGCCAAGTCCTCCACGGACCACCCCCTCTTTCGGCGCGACAAATGGATGAGGCGGCCAAACGCAAGCACTGCGGTGGGATCCTCGCCAGGATCAATGCCCGCCGGGGGCAATTGATCCAGACTGAAAGAACCGGCCGCAATTTCCAGGTTGTCATCACGATCAGCGTGCTTCTCGAGCCACTCCTTGTCAAAAGTGAATTTCATAATGTCCTCACGCTAGGAAGGCTGCGGCTTGGTCAGGCGTCATCTCAAAATATCGCAGCCCTTCCTTCTTCGCATCTTTTCCGAGATCGGTCATCCCGCAGTTGGTGGCATAAAACGTCTCCGCCTGGGGCAGGGAATGAAGGCCCACTCGGCCCCGGAATTCCTCAGCCAAGCTCAACTGAATGGCGGCCCCGATAAGGACGCGCCCCACCAGTCCGTAGCGCGCCTCCCCCACCAGTCCAGGCGAATTCCAAGGAGCCGTGGCGACGAAATCAACGTACACCTGTTCCTTGCCTCGTTGCTCGGGAATTCGGCAGGGATGCCCAGCGGTTGAAACCAGCATCAGTCCTTGCATGTCGCCATCGCATTCGACACCGAACATCCGATACAAGCCAGTCAATCCCTGAATCGCGGTGTCCTTTTTTCGCCAGTCCCAATGCCCGTGCTCGGGCCACGCGCCGGACCCCGAACTGGCACGCTGACGGCTTTCGATCAAAACGGGGCGCCAACCAGCCTCCGCCCGTTCAACTTCCTCCCGAGACACATCGTTGATCACGAATGCCTCAACCATCTGCCCGGTTCGCCGGTCCTTGAGGAAAGCTAGGCTTCGATCGCTCACAGCACCATCAGCTCCGACTTGTTCTTCTTTTCCTTGTCCTCGAAATAGAGCGTATCGCCCTGCGCGAGGCGACTGTCCACTAGTTGGTAAAGCCGCAGCGCCTGACGAAGCACCGCCGTCTTGCTCAGGTCCTTCACCCCTGACAGCTTCTCCAGCGCCAGCATCTCAGCCTCAGTGAGATTGAGCGTCATTGTTTTCTTGTCGGTTGCCATCAGTCTCTTCCTCGATTTCTACTCTAGCACTGCACAAATATTTTTTCAAGTATTTTTAGCTAAACATTAGCCAACAAACATGTATACTTAGTAATAGCTGCTTTGTGAACGACGGAGCACGCAACGCCCACCGGTCGCGGCGGGCACAGTCGGCAAACGAGCCGGAACCACAACACTTGTGCGCCATATGACAACCATGCCTACATCCTCCAAACCCTCTGACCGCACCCGCGTATTCGGGAACTTGAAAGTTCGGCTTGATCCTTGGCAACCCGAGTTCGGTCCGGAGTTCGGAGGTATGGAGGAGTCTGCTCCCGATGGACAGAAGGCTGTGGATACGACCATCGAGCGAGAATCTGGCGAATGGAATGCCATTGACCCGGTCGTTGCGCTTGGCGCAGCGCGGGAGTCGGTCTGGTTCATTGACGGCGTTCGTCGGCTGGAAGCCAGGGTGACGGCGAAATCTGGTGATCAGTATTTCTATGGCGCCTTCGGGGCATATGCGGTTGGGGCCGTCCATCTCAACGCTGACCAAGCCGGCGAGCGCTTCACCACGGGTCGCATGCTTGCGCTGTCATCTTCCGACCTTCCACCGGGGGAGATCCCTGGTGCCCGGCCTGACGTATCTGCCGGTTCGAGTCGCCGACTCAGAGCTATGGACAAGTCGCACCAGGCGGCCGTTGCCGAGGAAAGCACGGCGCAGCGGAACCTGGAAAAGCTCACCCAGGAAGCTGCCGCTGCCAAGAACGCGCTCGCTGCCGCAGAGACTGAAGAACGTGCCGCTGCGATTCGTTTGACTCTGGTAGCAGGCTGTCTGAGCAGGTAGTGCCTAGCTTGGTTGAGGCGAGAGCACGATCGGAGCAGGCGGAAGCGGCGCGGGATGCGGCGAGCACCCGGTCTAGCCATGGTCTAGCCAGGCCCGCACAGCGCGGCTCAGGGCCGAAGGCAAACTGGAATCGGAACGCACCCGGCATGCTGGCCTGGTACAGCAAAGAGACGCCGCGACGAGCCGGTGCGAGAGGGCGCTCGCGGATCTGCAACTGGCGCTAGCGGCTCTAGCTTAGCTATAGCTATAGCTATAGCAAGGGTCTACCTCCTGGACATCCGGGAGGCTATCGCAAAAATTCGGCAGTACACGAAAGGCCTCACAAGAGAGGACATGGCGGCGGACTCGAAAACTCTTGACCCCGTCGTACGCAATCTGGAGGTCATCGGGGAAGCCGTCAAGATGCTGCCCGACGAGGTTCGCCGCGCTGCGCCGAAGTAGATTTTACGGGAACTTCTATCGGCATCTGTTCCGTGTCTTACCGGGCGCCGAGTCTGCGTTTCTTCGCCAAGAGTTCGAGCGCTTCGTGGTAGCGGAATGGAAGGGCTTAATCCGTGGTAACCATCGTTACTTCTCGCCTTCGGTTCATGCGCACTCACATTCGGTGTGTGAGCATGAAGCCGAGAAGTTGGCGCGAACGAGCAGCAATCGGATCATGGATTTGGTCCGCGCAGAGCAGATCGATGGCTTGTTCGTGAAAGTCTCTACCCGGATAGAGTGCTGGGTGAAGCGAGAGTCACTGAGCCGATGGATCGCCGATCGCGACTCCGAACTGGCGCGCTATATGCTTCGCCCGGAAGTGGAGCAAGCCCTGGGCGTCAAGAACATCACGGCCACGTCGATCGCCGAGGCTGGCGCAATCCGGTACGTGCGTGGCCCAAGCTGCGACTTTCCAGTCGGCAGTACCTACTTTCTTCGAGAGGATGTGATGCGAATCCGGGACGCTTTCGAGAGGTACGCCGCGCCGGCGTGCGACTACGTGAAGCCTGGCTCGCTCATTGCGCTCCGCCACGCGTGAAGAACTTCTTGGGGCGTGGGCCAGGACTGGCTTCGGTCATTCGCGCAGTAGTGAACGGCACGCTTGCTCCAGTCGGGCGCACACCACAGTTTCGCGGCATCATGGGTTACCTACTTTGCCTCGACGATCTGCGCGTGTATCGACCGGTCAGCGAGCGATCCCATTGCCAGGAAACATTCTTGAACTTCCGTGAGGCGGCGCCGGTACTGAACGTCAAGAGCGTTGTCGTTCGCGCCCTCGTTCATCACGGCGTCTTTACAGTCGCCCCAGGACACAAGAACGGCTTCGCCAAGCTCATAGCCGAGTCGGAGGTGCGGGCCTTCGCTGCCCGCTCTAAAGCAGCGTCGCGCGGCGACAACCGAGCGGCCGCCGTGGCGACCACTGAGCAGAAGCAAGCGCAATCGGGCATACTGCGCGTTCCAATCCCGAAGGCTGGCCGAGGCTTCGTAACGTTCGTGCCGATTGAAACCCAATCTCGCGCGCGAACGCGCCGGTTCTGCGGAACGAACAGCACAACCACTCGCTGAAGCTACAGCCAGCGCTAAAGTCTGTGATTCGGCCAGCGTCGCGCCAATCGCGAACGTATATACGTTGCGATACAATTTAGGCTAGTTGGCCAGCGGAATCGAATTTGATTGGGATGACGAGAACAAGAAGCACCTCGCTGCCCACAAAGTCGCGCCCGCAGAGTTCGAACAGGTGCTGAACAACGATCCAATGGACTTGGCCTTCAATCTGATCGGCGACGAAGAACGGTACCGCTCTGTTGGCCTTACGAATAGCGGCCGTTTGTTGTCGGTGGCGTGGACGATTCGTAACGGCAAGGTGCGTGCCATTACCGCCTTTCCGGCTAGCGTATCCGACAGGAAGGCTTTTCTGGAGAAACCCAAATGAAGAAGCAGTTGGAGAAAAAAACGAAGCGCGCCGTGCCGGTCTTCGCCACCGAGGCGGAAGAGGCCGCGTGGTGGTATGAGAACCGCAACCAGCATGGAAAAGAACTGCTCGTCGCCGTGAAAAGCGGCGAGGCTCAAGTGTTGACCAAGGCGAAGTTGCAGGAGCGGATAGCTGCGTCCAGGAAAGCGGCAGCTCCTGTGGTGGCGCTAAGGATTCCTGCAGCAGATTTAGCTTTGGCCCGAAAGCAGGCTGAACGCAAGGGCCTGCCTTACCAGACGTACATCAAATCTCTGCTGCACGAAACACTCACCGAGCGAGAAAAGCGAAAGGCGGGGTGGTAGTCTGGGCGGTTCGAACGACCAGGCCTCCAGTCGCCGTACTTGCACCGCCGAATCCACCCCGCTGAACGCGAATCCGTAAACCCCACCGTGGCGCGCGCCGGACCGGCCTGTCGATCCAATGGTGCCCGTTCAAGCAATACGTGGTCAGAAACGGAAGATACGTGCCCACACACATCACCATCGGTCCCAGCACTTCATCGCGGATGTAGAAGTAGAGGTGGGTGTACATCCTGCGCTGCCGGCGGATGATGCGGTAATCCGGTTCCGGGGTGGGATACTTGGGCATCATGGGGTGGAAGCACGGACCCTGTTCCATGCTCTGGAAGATGAAGTAGACCCCGTGCTGGTTCTTCTTCTCGAACCGCTTCAGGTAGGGCAACACGTAGGCTTCTTTCTTCACCCCGTTCTTGGCCCGCTCCACAGGGATGTTGTGGTTGCGGGCATAGGCGCTGACCCAATTGCGAAATTCCTCGGTGCGCTTCTTCAAAGCTTGGGTGGTCTCGCGTCGATAACAAGATCATCTATCGGACGACCGATGGAATCAAACCCTCAGCATGCTGCTTCTCCATGGGATTTCAAGAGTGCAACCCTTGGTTATGTTTGGGGGTACCATCCCGCGGTTGATCCGCTGGTAGGTCTGCCGGAACCGTTGGTGAGGAGGTCTCGACCGGGCGCTGCTCTGCGCCAAAGTCGGAGGACACCTCAGCGGCCTCATTGGCCGGTTTTGGGTGTCCCCCGAGGTGTGCGGGGGGGAGCGATGGTCGCTCATCCTACAACTTGCCTAAGCGGCCTTAGGCTCAAGCGCTTGCATGTTCGTCACCCGCGCTCGTACTCGAAAAATCGCCCGGCCGCGCATTGTGGCCTTTTCATCCACGCCACTGCGCGCCCCGAAGGGAGCGCGGAACTTGATTCACAACCCATTGCATTTTCATAAACCCCACCCCATCAACCACTTCCATAATCCCAAACCCCGCCACCCGCCAACCCCCATGCAACAATCCAACCAGAAAGGATTGCATGCGCACTATGGATACCGAAACCACCAACATCCAAACCCCAGCAACGGATAACCTCCCAACCGATCAACCCGCCGCCGTCGAGACCCCATCGGATGAGCCGTCCGCCGACCAACCGTCCACCGGCGAAACCACCACCGGCCCCACCCCCAAAAAACTCTCCCGCGCCGAAGCCTCCCGCATCAACGGCGCAAAATCCCGCGGTCCCGTCACCCCCGAGGGCAAAGCCCGCTCCTCCCAGAACGCACTCAAACACGGCCTCGCCTCCCGCGCCGTCGTCCTCTTCAACGAATCTCACGAGGAATACGACGCTCTCCTCCTCGAATACCGCACCCTCTACAAGCCCATGGACCAGTACGAGGCCGACCGCGTCACCGACATCGTCAACGCCCGCTGGCGCATTCGCCGCATCCAGCGCTTCGAAACCGCCGTCATCGACC